>NZ_JBHSBP010000010.1:0-348359 GCF_042650725.1 Micromonospora sp. GCM10011541 | reverse complement strand
CCCCCCCCCCCCCCCCGGCCGACCGCCGCACGCAGGCCGGTTCCGCTCGGTGATTCATCCACGACATCAGCTTCATAGGACCCGCGGGAGACACCCGTCCTCGGCCGGGCCTGTGTGCTGGCCGGGCCCGGGCGCCAAAATGCTGCCCGTGTCGCCCGTGTCGCCCGTGTCGCCCGTGTCGCCCGCGTCGCCCGTGTCGCCCGTGTCGCCCGCGTCGCCCGTGTCGCCCGCGTCGCCCGTGTCGCCCGCGTCGCCCGTGTCGCCCGTGTCCCCGGGTCCGCGCTTCGCCTTCGATCCCCGTCCCGCGCCCCGCCGCACGCAGGCCCGTCCGCTCGGTGATTCATCCACGACATCAGCTTGGTAGGGCGCGAGGGAGGTGCCCGCCCTCGGCCGGACCGTGCGCTCCCGGGGCCGTGTGCTCCGGGGCCCGCGCGCCCCCGGGGCCCGTGCGCCCCCGGGGGCCGTGTGCTCCGGGGCCCGTGCGCCCCCGGGGCCGCTCGCTCCTGGGGCCGCTCGCTCCTGGAGCCCGTGGGTCCTGGAGCCCGTGGGTCCTGGGGCCCGTGCGGCTGCCATGGCTGCTGTGCCGGTCATGCCGGTTGGGCCAGCCGGGACCATGCGGGGGCGGCGGGTCGCGGCGGGTCAGCCGCCGAGGGTGTACGTGCCGGCGTGCGGCACGGTGACCGTCGTCCACTCGCCGTCGGCGGCGGTCGTCGCACCGTCGGAGGCGGTCAGCCAGCGGTCGTGCCGCAGCCGGACCGGCACCCTGCCCGGCCCCGAGGTGCGGAAGGTGACCGATCCGCCGTCCTGGCCGACCAGCTCGCCTGGGGCGCCCACCAGCGGGGTCGGGTCGGTGACGGCGTACAGGCACCAATGCCCGTCCGACCAGACTTCGGTCAGGTACGGCAGGCCGGCGGTGACCAGTTCGGCCTCGGCCCGGCCCACCCAGGACAGCTCGGCGTCGGGCACGGCGACGTACTGGACCGCGTTGTCGGCCAGCCAGGCCCGGTAGGACGCGGCGGTCAGCGGCACGCCGGTGCCGGCGGCACCGGGCACGGTGGTGAAGAAGAGCGGGTTGCGGTCGATGTCCGCCTGCCGTAGCCAGCCCCGCGCCAGCGGCGTCTCGCCGAGATGCGCGGCCTCCCAGTAGTTCCGGGTCGGCGGCACCTCCACCCGACCGGTGAGCCCGCGCCGGGTCAGCTCGGCGTGCAGCGGATCGAAGAACGCCCGGTCGCTGGTCGGGTCGGCCGGGCTGCGCAGGTCGGCCGCCACCACCGGCGGCTGCCACCAGCACACCCCGCCCAACAGCACCGCCAGGGCGAGCGCCCCGGCCAGGCGCCGACGCGGTGCACCCACGCCGGCCCGCCGCTCCCCGTCCGCCCGCCGCTCCCCGTCCGCCCGCCCGTGGAGTGGGAGCCGGTCGGTGAACCAGCGGGGCGGCCGGGCGGCGGCGGCCAGCACGGGCAGCGCGAACATCACCACCAGGCGGGTGGCGTTCAACCCGACCGGGGTGGGCACCAGCGCCGCGGCCAGCACCCCGGCCGCCGACAGCAGCGCCCCCACCCGCACCGGCCGGTACGCCACCAGGGCCGCCACCAACAGGCTGGTCAGCACCGCGCGCAGCGTGTCGGTGCGGCTGATGTTCATCCAGCCGCCCTCGCCGAAGAGCAGGCCGGTCACCCCCAGCGGCAGCGCGGCGGCGGCGCCGAGCAGCAGGCCGTCGCCGTACCGGCGGGTGAGCAGCAGCGCGACCCCCGCCAGGCCGACGAAGAGCCCCGCCACCGGGCTGGTCGCCGAAGCCAGCAGGGCGCCGGCCGCGACCAGCGCGGGGCGCGGCCAGCGGCGCTCCGGCGGGACGTGCGCCGGCAGGGTCAGGGCGACCAGCGCGGTCAGGCCGAAGGCCACCCCGAGGGCGTACGTGACCCGGCCGGAGACCAGGTTGCCGGCGATGGTGAGCACGCCGACCAGGCTGCCGAGCAGCGGCCGGGGCACGCCGGCGCGCACCAGCAGGGCCGCGAACGCGGTCGCCGCGGCGAGCAGCGCGAGCGCGCCGGTGAGGCGTACCCCGAGCAGGGCCATCAGCGGCGGCGAGACCAGGCTGTAGCCCCACGGGTGGACGCCGCCGTACCAGCGCAGGTCCACCGGGGCCGCCCCGTGGGCGGCGAAGAAATCGGCGCGGGCCACCTGGGCGGAGAGGTCCGAGCCGGTCGCCGGCAGGGCCAGGTACAGCACGCCGAGGGCGAACGCGGACGCGGCCGACACCGCCACCACCCGACTGCCCCGCATGCCCACCTCCTGACCGCGACCACCGTACTGGCAGCATGTCCCGCGTGCCTCACCACCTCTCGCGCTGGACCGGCCTGGCGGGCTCGGTGCTGCTCGCCGTGGCCGCCTTCCTCGGCGGCGCGCTGCCCCACGGAGACCTGCGACCCACGCCGCTCAGCATCTGGCAGGGCCGGAACGGGCCACTGATCATCGCGCTCTGGCTGGTCGGCACCGGCCTGCTGGCCTGGGCCTGGTGGTCGCTGCGCGACCGGGTGCCGTCGACCCGCTGGGTGCTGGTCACGATCACGCTCTGGCTGCTGCCGATGCTGGTCACGCCGCCGCTGGGCAGCCGGGACGTCTACGCGTACGCCTGCCAGGGGGCCAGCTACGCCGGCGGGATCAACCCGTACGAACAGGGCGTATCCGCCCTGCCCTGCCCCTGGCTGGACACCATGTCGTACATCTGGCGGGACACCGCGGCGCCGTACGGGCCGCTCTTCGTGGTGCTCGCCGGGGCGGTCGTCACGGCGACCGGGTCGCTGGTCGGCAGCATCGTGCTCTTCCGGCTGACCGCGGTGGCCGGGGTGGCGCTGATGGCGTGGTGCCTGCCGGTGCTGGCCCGCCGCTGCGGGGTGCCGCCGCAGCGGGCGCTCTGGCTGGCGTTGGCCTGCCCGCTGGTGCCGGTGCACCTGGTCTCCGGCGCGCACAACGACGCGCTGATGGTGGGCCTGCTCATCGCCGGGCTGGCGGTGGTGGCCTCCCGGCCGGGGCGCCCGCTGCCGCTGCTGGGCGGCGGGCTGCTGCTGGGGCTGGCCGCCGGGCTCAAGGTCACCGCGCTGGTCGTGGTGCCGTTCGCCGCGCTGGCCGCGATCGCCGGGCCGTACCGGTTCCGCGCGCTGGTCCGCGACGGCGCGTGGGTGGTCGGCGCGGCGGTCGCCGCGGTCGTCGGGGTGACCTTCGCCGCCGGCCTGGACTTCGGCTGGATCACCGGCCTGGAGCAGGGGAACCTGGTCATCGCCTGGACCTCGCCGCCGACCGCCGTCGGGCAGACCGTCGGCTACCTCGCGGCGCTCTTCGGCGCGCACGTCGACGCGCTGCCGGTGACCCGGGCGATCGGCGTCCTGGTGCTCGTCGTACTGCTGGTCTGGCTCTGGTGGCGGGCCCGCCACCGCGACCCGCTCTGGCACGCCGGCCTGGCACTCGCCGCCACGGTCGCGCTCTCCCCGCTCTTCCACCCCTGGTACTGGATCTGGCCGCTGGCGGTGCTGGCCGCCACCGCCCGGCGTACCGGCTGGTTCACGGTCGTCGCCCTGGTGTCGTCGTTCCTGGTGCTGGCGGACGGCACCGGCCTGCCCCGGTTCACCAAGATGCCCGGCGCGCCCCTGATGACGCTGTTGGTGATCGTGGTGGTGGTCCGGTTGGTACGGTCGGCTCGGGCGGCCCGCGAGCCGGCCCCCGCCGACTGAGGAGAGGTGCCGGTGGCCGATCCCGGCGGAGCGCCCGACGCGGCCGACCGGCCCGGACGAGCCCGGTCCGCGCGGTACGCGGGCCTGGTCGGGGCGACCCTGCTGACCGTCGCCGGCTGGCTGGGCGGGGCGCTGCCCGACGCCCCCGCCACCACCCCGGTCGGCATCTGGCGCGGCCCGCACGGTCCGCTGGTCCTCGGCTGCTGGCTGGTCGGCACGGCCCTGCTGGTGGGCGCCTGGTGGGCGCTGCGGCGGGGCGCGCCGTCGACCCGGTGGGCGTACCTGACCGCCGGGCTCTGGCTGCTGCCGCTGCTGGCCGCGCCGCCGACCGGCAGCCGCGACGTCTACTCGTACGTCTGCCAGGGCTGGTCGTGGACGCACGGCGCCGACCCGTACCGGGTCGGGGTGGCGGTGGCCGGCTGCCCGTGGACGGATGCGGTGCCGCCGATCTGGCGGCACACCCCGGCGCCGTACGGGCCGTTCTTCGTGCTGCTGGCCGGGCTGGCCGTCACGCTCGGCGGTGGGCTGGTCGGGGCGGTCGTGCTGCTGCGGGTCCTCGCGGTGGTGGGCGTGCTGCTGGCCGCGCTCTGCCTGCCCGGGCTGGCCCGGGCCGTCGGCGTGCCGACCCGGCGGGCGGCCTGGCTGGCGCTGGCCTGCCCACTGGTCGGCGTGCACCTGGTCGGCGGCGCACACAACGACGCACTGCTGCTCGGCCTGCTGCTGTCCGGCCTGCTGGTGCTGGTCCACCGGCCCGGCAAGCCGCGGGCGCTGCTGCTGGCCGGGGTGCTGCTCGGGCTGGCGGTGGCGGTGAAGGCGGTCGCGGTGGTGGTGCTGCCGTTCGCGGCGCTCGCCGCGGTGCTGGGCCGCCGCTACACGGCGCGCGCGCTGCTGCGGGACGCGGCCTGGCTGGCCGGGGGAGTGGTGGCCGCGCTGCTGGCCACCTCGCTGGTCACCGGGCTGGGCTTCGGCTGGGTGGGTGGCCTGGCCCGCAGTGGCGACTCCGAGCAGTGGACCTCGCCGCCGACCGCCGTGGGCTTCGTCGTCGACTACGCCGGGGCGCTCGTCGGCCGGGAGCCGCACGCGGTGCCGGTGGTCCGGCTGGTGGCGCTGCTGGTGCTGGCGGTGCTGCTGGTCGCGCTCTGGTGGTGGGCCTGGTCGGCGCTGCGCCGGCTGAACGACGTGAGGCAGCGGGCGGCCCGACCCCGGGTGGCCCTCGTCGGGGCGGGCCTGGCGTTGGCCGCCACCGCCCTGCTCGTCCCGGTCTTCCACCCCTGGTACGCCACCTGGCCGCTGGCGGTGCTGTCGGTGGCCACGGTCCCGGTGGCGCGGACGACCTGGTTCGTGCTGCCCTGCGCGGTGGTCTCCTTCCTCGCCCTGCCGGACGGCACCAACCTGGCCCGGTTCACCAAGGCGCCGGGCGCGATCGCGATGGCCGCCGTGGTGGTGGCGCTCGGGGTGGGGGCGGTCCGGGTGGCGTTGGCCCGACGAGCCCGCCCGACCTGATCGGCTGAAGTGGTTGACGGTGGGTTCGGACCCACCTATGTTTAACGCATTCGTTAATTAACGAGGTGGTTACGCAAGTGGCGGACGATCGACTCAGCGTCATCTTCGCGGCGTTGGCCGACCCCACCCGACGGGCGATCCTCGCCCGGCTGGCCGAGGGGGACGCCACCGTCACGGAGCTCGCCGAGCCGTTCGCGATCAGCCTCCCGGCGATCTCGCGGCACCTGAAGGTGCTCGAGCAGGCCGGCCTGATCACTCGGTCCCGCAGCGCCCAGTGGCGCTCCAGCAGCCTCAATCCGGAGCCGTTGCGTGAGGCGACGGTCTGGATGGAGCGCTACCGGCAGTTCTGGGACACGAACTTCGACCGGCTCGACGCGCACCTGAAGCGGATGCAAACCCAGACGGAGCGGAACGAGAAATGAGAGAGGGCAACACCATGACCGACACGACCGAAACCCAGGATCTCGTCATCACCCGCGTCTTCGACGCCCCGCCCGAGCTGGTCTACCGGGCGTTCACCGACCCGGACCAGCTCGCCGCCTGGTTCGGCCCGGCTGGCTGGTCGGTGCCGCGGGCGACCGTCAGCGTCGAGGCCCGGGTCGGCGGCCACCAGCGCTTCACCATGGTCAACGACGCCGATCCGAGCATGACCTCGGCCGTCGACGCCACCTTCACCGAGCTGGTGGAGAACGAGCTGCTGGTCGGGACCCAGCGGGTCGACGTCGGCGCCGGCGAGATCACCATGGCGCTCCGGCTGGAGTTCCACGACGAGGAGGGCAGGACCCGCCTGGTGCTCAGGCAGGGGCCGTTCAGCCCGGGAACGGAGAGCGGCGCCCGCGAGGGCTGGGGCAGCTCCTTCGGCAAGCTGGACGCTCTGCTCGCCCGCTGAGTCCCCGCCGGCCAGAGAGCCGGGCCGGCCCCGCGAACGCGGAGCCGGCCCGGCCGGTGCTGGTGGAACTGGTCAGCAGTCGAAGTACATGGCGAACTCGTGCGGGGTCGGGCGCAGGCGCACCGGGTCGACCTCGTTGGCCCGCTTCCAGCTCACCCAGGTGGAGATGAGGTCCGGGGTGAACACGCCGCCGTCGAGCAGGTAGTCGTGGTCGGCCTCGAGCGCGTTGAGCACCTCGGGCAGCGAGCCCGGCACCTGCTTGACGTCGCCCCACTCCTCCGGCGGCAGGTCGTACAGGTCCTTGTCGATCGGCGCCGGCGGCTCGATCTTGTTCTTGATGCCGTCCAGGCCGGCCATCATCATCGCCGAGAAGGCGAGGTACGGGTTGCTGGACGGGTCCGGCACCCGGAACTCGACCCGCTTGGCCTTTGGGTTGCTGCCGGTGACCGGGATGCGGGTGCAGGCGGACCGGTTGCGCTGCGAGTAGACGAGGTTGACCGGCGCCTCGAAGCCCGGCACCAGGCGGCGGTACGAGTTGACCGTCGGGTTGGTGAAGGCCAGCAGCGACGGCGCGTGGTGCAGCAGGCCGCCGATGTACCAGCGGGCGGTGTCCGACAGGCCGGCGTAGCCGGTCTCGTCGTAGAACAGCGGCTCGCCGTTCAGCCAGAGGCTCTGGTGGGTGTGCATGCCGGAGCCGTTGTCGCCGAAGAGCGGCTTCGGCATGAACGTCGCGGTCTTGCCGTTGGCCCAGGTCTCGTTCTTCACGATGTACTTGAAGAGCTGGAGTTGGTCGGCGGAGTGCAGCAGGGTGGAGAACTTGTAGTTGATCTCCGACTGGCCGGCGGTGCCCACCTCGTGGTGCGAGCGCTCCACGGTGAACCCGGTGTCGACCAGGCGTCGCACGATCGAGTCGCGCAGGTCGGCGTAGTGGTCGACCGGCGGCACCGGGAAGTAGCCACCCTTGTACGCGGTCTTGTAACCGCGGTTGCCGCCCTCCTCCTCGCGGCCGGAGTTCCAGGCGCCCTCGATCGAGTCGATGTAGTAGAACGACTGGTGCGCGGAGGTCTCGTGGCGGATCGAGTCGAAGATGTAGAACTCCGCCTCGGCGCCGAAGTACGCGGTGTCGGCGATGCCGCTCGCCGCGAGGAAGGCCTCGGCCTTCTTCGCCACGTTCCGCGGGTCCCGGGAGTACGCCTCGCGGGTGAACGGGTCGTGGATGAAGAAGTTCAGCGCGAGGGTCTTCTGCGCGCGGAACGGGTCGATGAAGGCGGTCGCGACGTCCGGGAGCAGGAGCATGTCCGACTCGTGGATCGCCTGGAAGCCACGGATCGACGAGCCGTCGAACGCGAGGCCGTCGGTGAAGAGCGCGTCGTCGACGGACTCGACCGGCAGGTTGAAGTGCTGCATCACGCCGGGCAGGTCACAGAAACGTACGTCGACGAACTTCACGTCCTCGTTCTTGAGGTATCGCAGGAGTTCCTCGGGATTGGCGAACACACGTCCTCCTGGCACGTCCACGGGGTGGCTAGGCTCCTGGCGACGCTATGACCGTGCGGTTGCCCGGCGGTGTCTCCCCTGTTTCCGCCGTGTTACGTCCCTCGCGGAGCGTCATCCCGGCCGCTCAGCCACCTCTGCTCTCCGTTCGGACCATACCGGCGGTGCCCGTGTCGCGCTAATTGACGGCCTTGGTCCGATTTGACGGGGAGAGCGGATCCGGACCGGGCCACCCCGCTGGCTACCCTTGACCGCTGTGACCAACCCGCATGCCCCGGCGCCGCCCGCCACCGACCCCGCCTTCGTCCCGCCGAGCCTGGGTCGCCGCTTCGGCGCGCTGGTCGTCGACTGGGTGCTCTGCCTGCTGGTGTCCAACTTCTTCGCCGACCCGGTCCGCGACGGCTGGGCCCCGGTGCTGGTCCTCGTCCTGGAGTACGGCTTCTTCCTCGGCCTGTTCACCCAGACCCCCGGCATGTACGTCACCCGGATCCGCTGCGTCGACTGGTCCGACGGCGGCCGGATCGGCGTGCTCCGCGCCCTGCTCCGCGGCCTCCTGCTCGCCCTGGTCGTCCCCGCCCTGATCATGGACGAACACCGCCGCGGCCTCCACGACCGCCTCACCAGCTCCGTCATCACCCCCGCCCCCCGCCCCTGACCCTCCGCGCCCCCACCCCCACCTCCGCGATCTTGCACTTTGCGCCCCGGTGAAAGCCGCGGAACAGGACAAAGAGCGGACCCCAACTGCAACATCGCCGGGGAGACGGGTGGGGAGGGAGCGGGGAGCGGGGAAGGGAAAGAGCCGGGCCCCGTGAGGGTCCGGCTCTTTCGGTGCGTGAGGGGGTGGGGGTCAGCGGCCCCGGGTCTGGCGGAAGGCGCCGCGTGGGGGGCGCATGTTCTTGGGGATCGCGCCCTTGGGCATCTGCGGACGGGCGGTGAGCGCCTTGAGCCGCTTGTCCAGGGCGTTGACGTCCTTGGGGGCCAGCGTGCGGGGCAGCCGCATCAGGGTCATCCGCAGCTTGCGGATGGGTAGCTCATCCTCGCCCTGACCGATCACGTAGTCGTGCAGCGGGGCGGAGCCGATCACCTTGGCCAGCCGCCGCTTCTCCTGCCCGAGCAGGCCGCGGACCCGCTGCGGGTTCCCCTCCGCCAGCAGGATCACGCCGGGCCGGCCGATGACCAGGTGCACCATGTCCATCTGGGTGGTGGAGCTGACCGCCGGGGTGACCCGCCAGTCGCCGCGCATGCTCTCCATGATCTGCGCCGCCGCGCCCGGCTGGCCCTCGGCGGCGTTCATCATCGCCTTGTTGGACCGCAGGTTCAGCACGATCAGCACGGCGAGCAGGATGAACAGGATGCCGATCGGCAGCCAGATCCAGCCCCGGAGGATCACCGCGACCACGGTGAGCGCGAGCGGGATCAGCACCGCCGCGGCGGTCAGCGGCGCGAACCACCTGTCCTGCTTGGCGGTGAACTGGAACACCATCCCGATCTGCTTCAGCCGCTGGCCGAACGAGACCTTCTCCTGGGGCTTTGCCATGCCGAAGAGTCTAGTGGGCGCCGCACGCCCCGTTGATCCGCGGCCGCCCCTCCGCCAGGGGCTGAGTACCTTACGTCGCCGCCCGGCCGCTGAGGCCCCCCGGTAAGGAGGGGGAGGGGGTGAAGATCAGGCGGCGGACCCATGCCCCGGGGCCACCTTCGCGCGGAAAGTGAATCTCGACAGCGAGCACACCGCACGACAGGGGAACCGAGAATGTTCGGCAACGACGCAGACTTCCTGCTCACCATCCACCGTACGCACGCCTCCGAGCTGCAGGCCGACGCGGCCGCGGACCGGCTCGCCCGGGCGCTGCCCCGCCGCCACCCGCGCGGCTGGCTGAGCCGGCGGACCCACGCCGGCCGCGCCGTCGACGCCCGCCGGTGACCGCCGCCGCGCTGCCGGCGCCGGCCGCCGGCCGGGCCGCGCCCGCGGCGGGGGCGCCCACCGTCGCCGGTCCCGGACCGACGAGCCCGGCCGGGTCGGCGGCGGTCGACCGGACAGCCGGACCGGCCGCCACGGGGGCGGCCGGTCCGGGCCCGGCGGACGGCGACGTGCACAGCCCGGCGGGCGCCGACGGCCCGGTGCCCGGGGCGGCCACCGCCGACCGGCCACCGGTCGGCCCGGCGCCCGGGGGCACCCGGGGGCGGCCCGGGGACCGGCCGGTCGGCGGGGCCGCCACCGGCGGCCGTCATGGCATGCTCGACGGCGTGACCGTACGCGCCGCCAGCACCGTCCTCGTCGGCCGCCAGCACGAGGTGGCGGCGCTGCGCGACGCGCTCGTCCGGGCCCGCGCCGGCGAGCCCACCACCGTCCTGGTCGGCGGTGAGGCCGGTGTCGGCAAGACCCGGCTGTTGGAGGAGTTCGGCGGCCTCGCCACCGCCGCCGGGGCGCGCGTCCTGGTCGGCCAGTGCCTGGAGCTGGGCGAGGCCGGGCTGCCCTTCGCGCCGTTCGCCGCGGCGCTGCGGGAGGTGTTGCGCCGCGACGGCCGGGACGTCTTCTCCGGGTACGAGCCGGAGTTCGCCCGCCTGCTGCCGGAGTTGGCCCGGGTGCCGGCCGGGGTCGCCGCACCGACCGGCCTGCCCGTCTCGGACACCCCGCGCGGCTACCTTTTCGATCTGGTGGGCGACCTCTTCCAGCGGCTCGCCGCCGGGCAGCCCCTGGTCCTGGTGATCGAGGACCTGCACTGGGCCGACCGGTCCACCCGGGACCTGATCGGCTTCCTGGTCCGGGCGGCCCGGACCGCCCGGCTGCTGCTGGTCTGCACCTACCGCACCGACGAGCTGCACCGCGGGCACCCGCTGCGGCCCTTCCTCGCCGAGCTGGACCGCGCCCGCGGCGTCGACCGCGTCGAGCTGGGCCGGCTGGACCGGGACGGCACCGGCGCGATCCTGGCCGACCTGCTGGGCGCCGAGCCCGCTCCCCGGGCCGTCGACGACGTGCACGACCGGACCCAGGGCAACCCCTTCTTCATCGAGGAACTGGCCGCCGCGGGCGACCCGGTGGGCTGTGCCGCGCTGCCGGAGACCCTGCGTGACCTGCTGCTCGCCCGGGTGGACCGGCTGCCGGATCCGGCCCAGCGGGTGCTGCGGATCGCCGCCGCCGGCGGCACCCGCTTCGCCCACCAGCTCCTCGCCGAGGTCGCCGGCCTGCCCGAGTCGGACCTGGAGGACGCGCTGCGCGCCGCGGTGGCCGCCCAGCTCGTGGTGGCCGACCCCGACGGCGACTACGAGTTCCGCCACGCGCTGGTCCGCGAGGCCGTCCACGACGAGCTGCTCCCCGGCGAGCACGCCCGGCTGCACGCCCGCTACGCCGCGGCGATCGAGGCGCAGCCGCACCTGGTGGCCGCCGGTCGCGCTCCGGCCGAGATCGCCCACCACTGGTACGCCGCGCACGACCACCCCCGCGCCCTGGTCGCCGCCCGCGCGGCGGCCTGCGCCGCCGCCGACCGGTACGCGTACGCGGAGCAGAGCCGGCTGCTGGAACGGGTGCTGGAACTGTGGGAACTGGTGCCCGACGCCGCCGACCGGCTCGGCATGGACCACCTGCGGGTGCTGGAGGAGACCCTGGCGGCGGCCAGCACCGCCGGTGACTACAACCGCGCGGCCACCCTCACCCGCGCCGCGCTGGCCGAGGTGGACACCGCCGCCGAGCCGCTGCGTGCCGCCCGCCTGCTCCACCAGCGGGGACGGCTGCTGGCGCTGCTCGGCAAAAGCGACGGCACCGTCGAGCTGCGCGAGGCGTACCGGCTGGCGGCCGAGGTGCCGGACGGCCCGGAGCGGGTCGGACTGCTCGCCGACATCGCCGCCCACCTGGTGAAGATCGATCCGGTGCAGGCCGCCTCGGTGGCCGCGGAGGCGATGACCGCGGCCGAGCAGATCGGCGTGGACGTCGCGCTGCTGCCCACCCGGATCGCCCTGCTCTGTCGCACCGACAAGGCCCCCGACCTGGGACTGGCCGAGCTGCGCCGGGCGGAGGCCGTGGCCCGGGCCACCAGCAACGCCCCCGCCCTGGTCAGCGCCCTGGTGCACCTCTCGGACGTGCTGTTCGAGCTGGGCTGCTACGCCGAGTCGGAGCAGGCCGCCGCCGCCGGGGTGAGCGAGGCGCGCCGGGTCGGGATCAGCCGCTCCACCGGGGCGTACCTGCTGTCGAACCGGGCGGAGGCGCTGATCGCCCTGGGCCGCTGGGACGAGGCCGACGCGGCCTGCGCCGAGGCGGCCCGGATCGACCCGCCCGGCGTGTCCGGCCTGCACTGGCTCCAGCTCCGCGCCGGGCTGCGGCTGGCCCGGGCGCACCCGGCCGCGGACGAGCTGGTCGGCCGCGCGCTGGCCTTCCTCGCCCGGCCGTACCTCTGGCCGAACCACCGGCTGCCGCTGCACGAGCTGCGCGTCGAGGCGGCGCTCGCCGCGGACGACAAGCTCGCGGCGGTACGGGCGGCCCGCACCGCCCTGGCCGACGAGCGCCTGCCCGACCTGCCCCGGGAGGGGTGGCCGGTGCTCAGCGCCGTCGCCCGGGCCGCCGCCCTGGCCGGGGACGCCGGCCTCGGCGCGGAGGTGTCCACGGTGGCCGCCGCCCTGCCCGCCCGCTATCCGGCGGAGCGGGCGCACGCCGCCCAGGTCACCGCGATCCTGGCGACCGGTGGCGCGGCGCTGCCGGCCTGGCAGGCGGCGGTCGAGGCGTGGCGGGCGTGCGGGCAGCCGTACCCGCTGGGTCGGGCGCTGCTCGGGCTGGCCGAGGCGGCCGCCGCGGCCGGGGAGCGGGACGCGGTGGCCGCGGCGGTCCGGGAGGCCGCGGATCTCGCCGCCCGGCTCGGCGCGGCGCCGCTGGCCGAGCAGGCCGCCGTCCTGGCCCGCCGGGTCGGGCTGCGCGGCGGTGGCCGTCCCGGCCCGGACCTGCTGACCAGCCGGGAGCAGGAGGTGCTGCGGTTGGTCGCCGAGGGGCACAGCAACAGCCGGATCGCCGAACGGCTCTTCATCTCGCCGAAGACGGCCAGCGTGCACGTCTCGCGGATCATCGCCAAGCTGGACGTCACCAACCGGGTCGAGGCCGCCGCGCTGGCCCACCGGCTCGGCCTGCTGGACCGTCCCACCGCGACCGTCCCGCCGCCGCGCGCCCGGTAGCCACCCGGGCCGTCGGCCGCGCGCCGGTGGTCAGCGGCGCGGCAGGTAGACCCGCCAGCCCTCGACCGTGACCACGTCCAGCTCACCGCGGTCCGGCCCCAGTCGCTGGTCGAGTCGGACGGCCAGCGGCGAGCCGACCGGCGCGACCCAGCCCGCGCCCGGGTCGGCGTCCACCGCCCGGCGGTACGCGGGGTACCGGTCGAAGCCGGGACGCAGCTCGTCGTCGACCACCGCGCAGAGCACGTCCTCCCCACTGGCGAAGGTGAGCCGGTTGCACGTCCAGTAGCCGGCGCGGACGTGCCGTACGCCCAGCTCGTCGAGGGTGGCGACCAGCGTGCGGTGCCGGTCGGCCTCGGCGTGCGTGGCCGGCACGGTCCGGACGGCGGCGGCGGTGGCGACGGCGGCCGTGCCGAGCAGGGCGGCCAACACGGCGACGGCGGCGATCCGGGGCACTCCGCGGCCGCCGCGCGTCGCTGCGCGGAGCGGCCACAGCAGGGCCGGGGTGGCGACCGCCAGACAGGACAGGTAGCGGGCACTCTCCACCGGGGTACGCCCGGCGGCGCTGCTCGCCACGTACGCCCCCAGCACCGCCGCCGCCCCGACGACCAGTGCCAACCGCACCGCCGCCGACACCGCTGACGGCGGCGGCGTGGCTGACGGCGACGGCGCGGCCGGCGATCCCGCCGGCGGCGGCACGGACCGGGGTGGTCGGGCCGGCGGCGGGACGGACATGGGTGGTCCGGCCGGCGGCGCGGGCGATGCGGCCGGGCGGAGGGCGCGCCAGGCGGAGAGGCCGGCGAGCGCCAGCAGGACGGGGAACGCGAGGGCCCACCAGAGCTGCCAGGTGGCGCAGTGGCCCGGCGAGCAGAAGCCCATGCCGAGCGGCGGGCCCAGCACCAGCCCGCCGTGCAGCCGCTCGCCCCAGCCGGCCGCCGCATCGCCGCCGCTGGCGGCGAGGACGGCGGTGAAGGGGTCCCGTCCGTGCCGGAGGCTGTCGAGCAGCATCGGCGCCGCGCCGAGCAGGAGGGCCGCCACCGTCACGATGCCGGCCCGGCCGGCGAGCTCCCGCCGCCGCCACGCCACCAGCACCGCGCCGGTGCCGGCGATGTATGGCAGCAGCAGCGGGTCGACCCAGAGCATCAGCCCGGAGATCAGCCCCCAGGCCGCCCAGCGGGGCAGCCGGGCGTCCGGCCGGCCGGTGCAGAGGTCCAGGGTGAGCAGGGCCAGCCCGACGCCGGCCGGGTTCAGCTCGGGGTAGCCGCCGCCGGCGATCAACTGGTTCTTGACGATCCGGTCGGAGCCGAGCGCGAGGAAGCCGACGACCAGCAGGGCGAACCAGCGGTTCCCGCCGAGTCGCCGGGTCAGCCGCCAGACCAGGAGGAGGAAGAGCGCGTAGAGCGCGAGGGTGGGCAGCCGCAGGGCGAGCACCGACGGCCCGGTCAGCGCGAGCAGCGGCGCGGCCAGGTACGCCTCCAGCGTGCCCATGTACGCCTGCCCGTAGAACCAGACCGGGAAGTCCTGGCCGCGGGCGATGTGCAGGGCGGCGAGCCCCATCGTCGCCTCGTCGCTGTTGGCCGGCGGCGCGTCGGCCAGCAGCAGGGCGAGCCGGTAGCCGACGCCGGCGACGCCGACGAGCAGGGCGAGCAGCGCCGGCAGCCGGGGACGCCGGGGCGTACGCGGGCGGGCTGCCCCGCGCGGCTCCTGGCGTACCCGGGCGGTCATGCCTGTGATCATGGCATCCGGGCACCGGCGGACGGCCGGTGACGCGGCATCTCCCCGGCCTCAGCCGGCGGCGACGATCCCCTCGCGGGCGTCCAGGGCCTGCTTGTAGAGCCGCCCGGCGCGGTACGACGAGCGGACCAGCGGGCCGCTCATCACGCCGGCGAAGCCGATCTCCTCGGCCTCCTCGCGCAGCTCGACGAACTCCTCCGGCTTGACCCACCGGGTCACCGGGTGGTGCCGGGGGGAGGGGCGCAGGTACTGGGTGATGGTGATCAGCTCGCAGCCGGCGTCGTGCAGGTCGCGCAGCGCCTGCGACACCTCGTCCCGCTCCTCGCCCATGCCCAGGATCAGGTTGCTCTTGGTGACCAGGCCGTCGGCGCGGGCCTGCCGGATCACGTCGAGGGACCGCTCGTAGCGGAACGCCGGCCGGATCCGCTTGAAGATCCGCGGCACCGTCTCGACGTTGTGCGCCAGCACCTCGGGGCGGGAGCTGAACACCTCGGCGAGCTGCTCGGGGACCGCGTTGAAGTCGGGGATCAGCAGCTCGACGCCGCAGCCGGACTGCAGAGCGTGGATCTGCCGGACCGTCTCGGCGTACAGCCAGGCGCCGCCGTCCGGCAGGTCGTCCCGGGCCACGCCGGTGATGGTGGCGTAGCGCAGCCCCATCGCGGCGACGGACTCGGCGACCCGGCGGGGCTCGTCGGCGTCGAACTCGGCCGGCTTGCCGGTGTCGATCTGGCAGAAGTCGCAGCGCCGGGTGCACTGGTCGCCACCGATGAGGAAGGTGGCCTCCCGGTCCTCCCAGCATTCGTAGATGTTGGGGCAGCCGGCCTCCTGGCAGACGGTGTGCAGCCCCTCGCGCGAGACCAGCCCCCGCAGTTGCGTGTACTCCGGGCCCATCTTGGCCTTGACCTTGATCCACGGCGGCTTGCGCTCGATCGGCGTCTCGGCGTTGCGCGCCTCGATCCGCAGCATGCGCCGCCCCTCGGGGGCGACCGTCGCGGTGCGTGCAGCCTGCTCAGTCGTCGGCGCGGAGTGCTCGATCGTCACAAAACCGAGCCTACGCCCGACGGTGGCCGTCGATGAACGTCGGGCGACCGGCGTCACGCCGTAGATGTTGTGACACCGGACACCGAGGGCCGAAAAGTCGTCGTCACACCGGCCCGGTCCGGTGCTAGCCTGCCCGGCAGAGCTGTGACGGAGCCGAGTAGCGCACCGATCCGCCAGCGCAGAGAGCCGCCGGTTGCTGGAAGGCGGTCTGGCGCCGGGGCGCGAAGACCCTCCCGAGCTGCGGGAAGAACGGCGCGTCCGCGCCCAGTAGAGCCCGCCCGGCTGGCCCCGGTCATCAGGCGACGAACGAGGCCCCCGTTCGCGGGGGCGAAGGTGTGGTGGCACCGCGAGGTTCCCGCTCGCCCACACCTCCCGGGGCTGAGGCGATGCTTCGCCGCCGGAGGGCGGCGCAGGCGTTGCGATCGACCGAGGAGCAGCCCACTATGCACCGCATCCTGTCCTCCCAGCTCACCCACCATGTCGGCGCGACCGTGCGGATCGCCGGCTGGGTGCACCGCCGCCGGCTGCTCAAGTCGGTGGCCTTCCTGATCGTGCGGGACGCCGCCGGCCTGGCCCAGGTGGTGGTCACCGACCCCGCCGCCCGCGCCGCGCTGGAGCAGCTCACCGAGGAGACGGTCGTCGAGGTCACCGCCACGGTGGCCGCGAACGCCGCCGCGCCCGCCGGGGTCGAGCTGACCCACCCGGCGGTACGTCCGCTCGGCCCGCCCGCCGTGCCGCCGCCGTTCGACCTGTACCGGCCGGCGCTCACCGCCACCCTGCCCACCCAGCTCGACAACGCCCCGACCGCGCTGCGCCACCCGTCGCGGTCGGCGGCGCTGCGGATCTCCGCGGCGGCGGTGGCCGGCTTCCGGGCCACCCTCGACGCCCGCGACTTCGTGGAGATCCACACCCCGAAGGTGGTCGCCTCGTCCACCGAGAGCGGGGCGAACGTCTTCGCGCTGGACTGGTTCGGCCGGCCGGCGTACCTGGCCCAGTCGCCGCAGTTCTACAAGCAGCTGATGGTCGGCGTCTTCGAGCGGGTCTACGAGGTCGGGCCGGTGTTCCGGGCCGAGCCGCACGACACCGTCCGGCACCTGGCCCAGTACACCTCGCTCGACGTCGAGCTGGGCTTCGTCGCCGACCACCGGGACGTGATGGCGGTGCTGCGGGACACCCTGGCCGGGATGCTCGGCGCGGTGACCGAGCGGGCGGGCGGCGCGCTGGCCACGTTGGGGATCGAGGCGCCGCAGGTGCCGGCCGACATCCCCGCCGTGCACTTCACCGAGGCGCTGAAGATCGCCGGGGCGCCGGCCGACGAGCCGGACCTCGCCCCGGCCCACGAGCGGGCGCTGGGGGAGTGGGCCCGGCGGGAGCACGGCTCCGAGTTCCTCTTCGTCACCGGGTACCCGATGGCGAAGCGGCCCTTCTACACCCACCCCGACCCGGCGCGGCCGGCGTACTCCAACGGGTTCGACCTGCTCTTCCGCGGCCTGGAACTGGTCACCGGCGGGCAGCGGCTGCACCGGTACGACGACTACCTCGCCGCCCTCGCCGCGCGCGGCGAGCCGGTCGAGCCGTACGCCGGCTACCTGGACGCCTTCCGGCACGGCATGCCGCCGCACGGGGGTTTCGCGATCGGCCTGGAACGCTTCGTCGCCCGGCTCACCGGCGCCGCGAACGTCCGCGAGGTGACCGCCTTCCCCCGCGACCTGCACCGCCTCACCCCCTGACCGTCCCGTTCCGTCCTCGTCCGGTTGATCATGAAGTTGTTGCCACGACCCGCCGACCGGGCGGACAGCAACTTCATGATCACCGGGGCGAGGTGGGGTGGGGTGGGGTGATCAGGCGGGGCCGAGGAGGTCCCAGGGGTTGCCGGCGAGGTCGCGGAAGACGGCGACCCGGCCGTACGGCTCGGTGCGCGGGGGCTTCACGAACTCGACGTTCGCCTCCCGCATCCGCCGGTAGGTGGCCTCGAAGTCGTCGACCTGGAGGAAGAAGCCGACCCGCCCGGCGGTCTGGTCGCCGACCGCCGCCTCCTGCCGCTCGCCGTCGGCGCGGGCCAGCAGCAGCCCCGTCCCGCCGCCCGGCGGGCGGACCACCACCCAGCGCTTCGGCCGCCCGTCGTTGGTGAGCGAGGGCTTGTCCTCGACCAGCTCGAAGCCGAGCACCTCGGTGAAGAAGTCGATGGCCGGGTCGTAGTCGGCGACGACCAGGGTGACGAGATCGATGCGCACCCGGTCAGCCTTCGAGCGTGACCAGGGTGGGCAGGTGGCGCTCGACCACCGGGAGCACGTCGGCGACGGTGACCGGGCGGCCCAGCTCGGCGGTGAGCGAGGTGGTGCCCGCGTCCCGGATGCCGCAGGGGACGATCCGGTCGTAGTAGGACAGGTCGCAGTCGCAGTTGATCGAGAAGCCGTGCTGGGTGACGCCGCGGGCCACCCGGATGCCGATGGCGGCGACCTTGCGGGCCGGGCCGCGGTCGTCCTCCGGCACCCAGACGCCGCTGCGCCCCTCGACCCGGCCGGCGGCCAGCCCGAACTCGGCGCAGACGTCGATCAGCAGCTGCTCGGTGCGGCGCACGTACGCCACCACGTCCACCGGGTCGGGCAGCTTGACGATCGGATAGCCGACGAGCTGCCCCGGCCCGTGCCAGGTGATCTTGCCGCCGCGGTCCACGTCGACCACCGGGGTGCCGTCCATCGGGCGGTCCCACGGCTCGGTGCGCTTGCCGGCGGTGTAGACGCTGGGGTGCTCCAGGAGCAGCACCGTGTCGCCCTGTTCGCCGGCCACCACGGCCTCGTGCAGCCGGCGCTGCTCGTCCCAGGCGGCCTGGTAGTCGAGGAGCCCAGCCCGAACGGCGGTCAAACCGGAAGTTGTCACGCTCACCCGTCCACCCTAGCCCCGCCGGCCGCCGGTGAGCTGCGTGAGCCTCGTCGCGTCAGACCGGCGGGACCTTCCAGAGCCAGACGTCGTCGACCCGTTGCGGGGGGCCGAGCAGGTCGGTGGCGGTGCGGCGCAGGGCGTCCTCGTCGATGTCGTACTTCGCGCCGTGCACCCGGTCGGGCAGGACCACCGCCTCGACGTGCCAGTAGCGCAGGTCGGCCAGGGACTCCTTGATGGTGCCGTCGGTGATGATCGGGACCAGGCCGGTCCGCCCGGCCTGGTCCATCAGCGAGTCGAAGGTGCGCGGCGGCGGCCCGATCCGGCCCCGGCCGTCCGGGCCGCCGGGGCCGAGGAAGAAGCCGGCCGGGATGCGGAACTCGCCCTGCCGGTGGGCCAGCGCGTACGCCTGCCAGCGCTGGCCGTCCGGCGTCACGTCGACGGTCAGCGGCAGCGGGGTCAGCACGCCGCCGGGGGAGACGTGCTGCTTCCAGGTGCCGGCGGTGATGAACGCCGGGATCGGCTCGCGCACGCTGGTCAGCAGCGGGGTGGGCAGCAGCGGCAGGAGCGCGGCGGCGAAGCCGAGCGCCCAGGCCAGCTCGGTGGAGCGGTGCCGGGGCGGCGCGGTGCGCAGCCGGTCGACGGTGTACGCCAGCAGCAGTCCGATCACCGGCGCCACGACCAGCGCCAGCCGGGAGGGCAGCGCCGCGTTGACCACCGGCAGGTTGTCGAGCACCCCGAACGGCAGCAGCTGGTCGGTGCGCCGGCCGTTCCACTTGGCCGTCGGCCCCCAGGACAGCACCGCGAAGACCACCGCGGTGACGGCCAGCGCCCAGAGGGTGGCCCGGAACGCCCGGTCGGCGCGCCGCCACAGCAGGACGAAGCAGGCGACGGCGAGCAGCAGCAGCGGGATACCGAAGAAGGAGTTCTCCTCGGTCGGGTTGGGCGCCAACGAGCTGCCCAGCCCGGCCCACCCGGCGAGCGACCGGCGCGGGTACGACCCGTACGCGGCGATGTCCTCGGAGTGGATGAACGGGTCGAAGCCGGTGCCGTGGAAGCGCTGCGGACCGGCGAAGTGCAGCCAGAGCGGGTACGCCAGCAGCACCCCGGCGACCAGCGCGGTGACCCCGAGTCCACGCAGGAAGGACGGCAGCGCGGCCCGGACCTCGGCCCGCCGGGACGGCTGCACGGCCCAGACGCCGAGGAAAAGGGCCAGCGCGAGGGCGGTGAAGAAGAGCCCCTCGGCGGCGATCGAGAAGGCGACCGCCACCAGCACGCCGAGCAGCACCCCGCCGCGGATCGCGTTGCCGGGGCGGCGCAGCGCGAACACGCCCTGGATCAGCAGCGGCACCAGCCAACCGGCGGTCCAGTTCAGGTGGGCGTTGGCGTGCGACACCATGGCCGGGCAGTAGCCCATGAAGAGCGCGCCGACCGCGGCGGCCAGCCGGCTGCGCACCAGATGCCGGCTGAGCAGCCAGTACCAGGCCAGCGCGGTGGCGGCCAGGTTGAGGGTGAGGATCACCAGGAACGTCGCGGGCGGCCCGATCAGGTACGTCAGTGGCGCGAAGACCCAGGCGTACACGGTGATCGAGGTGTTGACCGCGAGGTTCGCCCCGTCCGGCACGTTGATCAGGTGGGTGAAGAGCGGGTTCTCCCCGTGGGTGAGCGAGTGCCCGCCGAAGGCCAGCAGCCACTCGAAGAGGGCCTGGTCGCTGGAGTTGACGGTGATCGCCCGGGTGTTCGGGTCGCGCCACATGCCGCTGGTCACCCAGATCGCCAGGGCCAGCGCGGCCAGCACCATGATCAGGTCGGCGCGGCGGTCCCGGGCGACGGGCGCGGACCCGGACGAGGGGTCCGTGGCCAGGGACGGGGAGGTCGGCACGCAGCGGACGTTACCAACCGGACCGGGACACGCCGGTCAGACACGAAACCTCACTTCGCCACGTCCACTCCGGCCATATCTCGGCATCGACAAATGTGGCTGCCTCGGCCATGTCGGCGAGGTGAAACACGGACGTAACGTCTCGGCAACTCGGGGGTGACCCAGTTCACAATTCGCAACCGGGAGGTCGCCGTGCCCCGCTCCTCGTCCCTCCGCACCCGGCTCGCCGGGGCTGCCGCCGCGGTCGTGCTGGCCGCGGCCGCCGCGCTCGCCGCCGCCCTGCCCGCCCAGGCCGCCACCCTCACCCAGGTGACCGGCTTCGGCTCCAACCCCGGCAACCTGAGCATGTACGCCTACCGCCCGGACGGCCTGCCGGCCAACGCGCCGGCCGTGGTGCTGCTGCACGGCTGCACCCAGAACGCCGCCGGCTACTTCACCAACTCCGGCTGGCAGAAGTACGCCGACCTGTGGAAGTTCGCCCTGATCGTGCCGCAGCAGTCGTCGGCGAACCAGTCGCTGAGCTGCTTCAACTGGTTCACGGAGGGGGACATCAACCGGGGCCAGGGCGAGGCGCTGTCGATCCGGCAGATGGTCGACTACGCGAAGTCCACGTACGGGCTGGACGGCAGCCGGATCTACATCAGCGGGCTGTCCGCCGGTGGGGCGATGACCTCGGTCATGCTCGCCACCTACCCCGACGTCTTCGCCGCCGGCTCGGTGATCGCCGGGCTGCCTTACCGCTGCTCGCCACCGGCGTCGACCAGCACCTGCCAGTACAGCGGGGTGGACAAGAGCCCGGCCGCCTGGGGCGACCTGGTCCGCGCCGCCTACTCCGGCTACACCGGCCGGCGTCCCCGGGTGTCCATCTGGCACGGCACCTCGGACACCACGGTGGTGCCGATGAACGCCACCGAGTCGCGCGACCAGTGGACCAACGTGCTCGGCGTCTCGCAGACCCCGACCAGCACGGCCGCGCTGCCCGCCGGCACCAGCCTGGAGGTGTACGGCAACGACGCGGTCCGGCTCTACCGGGTCGCCGGGATGGGACACGGCACCCCGGTCGACCCGGGTTCGGCGGCCGACCAGTGCGGCACCGCCACGTCGTACTTCCTGGACACCATCTGTTCGACGTACCGGGACGCGCTCTTCTTCGGCCTCGACGGCGGGGTCACGCCCAGCCCGACGGCCACCGCCACCCCCAGTCCCACGGTCTCCCCCACGACCGCCCCGGTCTGCGTCACCGCCAGCAACTACGCGCACGTGACCGCCGGCCGCGCCTACCAGTCCGGCGGCTACGCCTACGCCCTCGGCAGCAACCAGAACATGGGCCTGTACAACACCTTCTACACCAGCACCCTCAAGCAGACCGGGCCCAACTACTGGGTCATCGGCTGCTGATCCGGCTGGCGCAGCGGTCCCCTGCCCCGGCAGGGGACCGCTGCGCTCATTCCGTCAGCGCGGCGTGCAGGGCGGATGGCAGGTCGGGGTGGCGGTACTCGAAGCCGGCCTTCGTGAGGACGGCGGGCAGGACGCGGGTGCTGGCGAGGATGTCCTGGGCGAAGCCGCCGAGGGCCACCTTCAGGGCCAGCGCGGGGATCGGGAGGATCGCCGGTCGGTGCAGCTGGCGGGCCAGCTCCCGGGTGAACTCCGCGTTGGTTGCCGGGTCCGGGCCGACCCCGTTGACCGGGCCGGCGATGTCGTCCCGCTCCAGCAGGAACGCCGACGAGTCCAGCCAGTCGCGCAGCGAGATCCAGGACCACCACTGCCGACCGCTGCCCAGCCGCCCGCCGAGGCCCAGCTTGATCGGGCGTAACTGCGGCTGGAGCATCCCGCCGTCGCGGTGCAGCGGCAGCCCGGTGCGCAGCCGCACCACGCGTACGCCGGCGTCCTCGGCCGGTCGGGTCGCGGCCTCCCAGACCCGGGAGACGTCGGCCAGGAAGCCCTCGCCCGCCGGGGCGTCCTCCTCGACCGTCCGGTCGCCGGTGTCGCCGTACCAGCCGATGGCGGAGGAGTTGAGCAGCACCGAGGGGCGGTCCACGGCGGGCAGCCCGGCCATGGTGATCGCGAGGGTGGTGGTGGTGTCCACCCGGCTGGACCGGATCAGGTTCTTGTAGTCGTCGCTCCAGCGTTTGTCGCCGACCCCGGCGCCGGCGAGGTTGACCACCGCGTCGGCCTCGGCCACCACCGCCGGGTCGAGCTGCGCGGCGGAGGGGGTCCACTGCCGCTCGTCCGGGGTGCGCGGCGGCCGGCGGACCAGTCGGGTGACCTGGTGCCCGTCGGAGGTGAGCCGGTCGACCAGCCGGGTACCGAGGAAGCCGGACGAGCCCGCCATGAGGATCCGCATGCCCATATCTTGGTGTACGGAATCTGGCTTGGATGCGTTCGCGGGATCTCCGTTCAGGTTGCGGGAACCGGCCGCAGATCGGCGAGGAGCCGCTCGACCTCGGTGAACGCGTCCGCCGGCAGCGGGCCGAGCGTGAGCGTGCCGAAGTTCTCATCGGCCTGGGCTACTGTGCGACAGCCCGGGATCGGCACGGTCCGGGGGCTGCGGGCCAGCAGCCAGCCCAGCGCACCTTGGGCGAGGGTACGTCCGTCGGCGGTGAGCGCCGCCCGGATCTCGGCCACCCGGGCGGACCACTCCGGTGTTGGGCGGCCGTCGGTGAACCAGACACCAGCCACTCCGGGGCCACCCCTCGCACGTCGTCCGTCCCGACCTTTCGCGTCGCGCCGGTGAGCAGCCCCATCGCGAGCGGACCGCGGTTGAGGCTGGCCAGGTCGAGCGCGTCGCAGACCGCGAACATCTCCGGGTTGTCCTTGAGCACCGACTCGTCGTGTTGGATCGCCGCGCAGTGCGGGCCGGCCTCGGCGAACGCGCGGGCGGACGCCGGGTTGTCGGTGCTCCAGCCGTACGCCCGGATCTTGTCCTGGGTGACCAGGCCCTCCAGGGTGTCGACCAGGTCGAGCGCGGCGGGCGCCGGCAGGTCGTTGATGTGCAGCTGGTAGAGGTCCACGTGGTCGGTGCCGAGCCGGCGCAGCGACTCCTCGAGGCTGGTCACCGCGAATGCCGGGCTGGCGTCCGTGCCGGTCCACCGCTGGCTGGCCTCGTCGCTGCGGTTGCCGAACTTGGTGGCGATCACTGCGCGGTCGCGGCGGCCGGCGAGGGCCCGACCGAGTACCCGCTCGCTGTGCCCGGCCCCGTAGTTGCTGGCCGTGTCGAAGAGGGTCACGCCCAGGTCGAGGGCGCGGTGAATGGTGCGGATCGATTCGTCGTCGTCCACCTCGCCCCAACCGAACGGCTGCCCGCCGTCGCCCCAGAGCGGGCCGCCGATCGCCCAGCACCCCATGCCGAGCGCGCTGACTTCGATGCCGCTGCGGCCCAGTGTCCGTGTCGTCGTCATGCGCCCAGCCTCCGCCTTCGAGCGCACTCCAGGTCAAGCGCTGCCCTGCCGCCATGAGCGGACACGCGCCGTCCGAGGCCGCTCGCCGCAGCGGCTTCAGCCTCGGCACCCTCCGCCTCTTCGGCAACGTCGGGCTCATTGCGGGCGGCGGGGCAGCGGCTCGGGTTAGACGCCGAGTGAGCGCCAGCGTTTGACCACGTGATCCACGTCGGCGACGAGGCGGCGCCAGCTATCGAGTCGAGCGACCGCGCCGGCGGGATCCAGGCGCTCCAACAACTGGCGGCGATGCTGATTGAACCGCTTCGCCACCCCTTCCCGACGTCGGCCGGTCACTTCCGCTGCGGTGAGGAGGCAGACGCGGAGGACCTCCTTGGGGTTGGCGATCGATTCGACCTCATGGGGCTTCGGCAGGCCTAGGCCCATCCGCCCCCGAGGGTTACCTGCAACCTGTCGGATTGCGGCCTCGTCCAGCAGCAGCCAGGCCTCGGTCATCCGCACCGGAATGACCGGCACGAGCTCTGCGGTGCCGCCCGACGAGCGCACCGCCGCCTCGATTTCCTGCTGTCGAGCATGACGTCCTGCATTGTCCGCGTCACGGTGTACCACGATCAGGTCGACCGGACCGCCTGCGAGGGCCAGACCGGCTCCGACCCGCGACCCCACGTCCTTGGCCACCTTGGGAAGCCGTGAGAAGTCGGGCCTGCTCAGGCTCACAGAGACGCCCTGGCAGAGGAACAGCCACTCGATGCGCTCTGCCAATGGCTCGTCAGAGGTGCCCTCGGATATGAACAACCCGGAGTAGGAACGGCCGGTCATGTCATCAGACCCGACGGAAGGCGGAGTTGGGCATCCGGCGGCTCGGCGAGGTAGGCGACGATGTCGGCCTCTGAAAAGGTGGGCTTCTCCGAAACGGCTCGCCAGGATTGCCGGAACGGCAGAAGGGACAGGGTCCGTGCCGCCCCGCCGCCAGGGGCGGGGCGTAGCTTCGCATCCGCCAGGAGCAGGTCGGAGGGGTCACAGAGCTGCACCACACCCGGCGAGTGGGTGTTGATGATGACCTGCCGGAAGGGATTGTTGTTGCTTGGCGGTTCGGTGGGATCGACAGCAAGGTCCCGTACGAGCTGCACCATTGCGGGCAGATTCCCGGGGTGGATACCGTTCTCCGGCTCTTCCATGCAGATGAGGCCGCTGAAGTCCGCGTCTTCGAGCAGTACGCAGAGCGCCAGGAACCGCAGCGTGCCCTCCGACAATGCCCGGGCCGGGAGCCGGAGGCCACCGCGCTCCTGGAGGAAGAGGGTAAAAGTCTGACGCACCTCGTCGAACTCGACGTCCAACGCCTCGACAGCGACGCCGGCAAGGTCTGAGAGCCTTCCCGCCACCGTGGCATAGATGCGATCAGGATCGCCGGACCAGTCCGGCGCGTGCGCTATCCGGTAGAGCGTGCTGGGCAGATGCCGACCCTCTGGGCCCAGTGACTCGGGGCCGGTCTCGTCGTCAGGCGTACGAAGCGCGGACGGCTCCAGTGCCAGGCGGCGCCAACGCCGCATCTCGTTCCGTGCGGCGAAAATGGTCGGGTTGTCGGCTGTAATCGTGGTGCTCAACACGGTGCGAGCGGCCCGGCCAACGGACCGCGATTTCTCCACTTTGTCGCCGTCGGCGTGGACATTGATAGAAACGCCCTGCATGCCCTGGCGGTCGGTGGATAGGAAGACCCGCCCGCCATAGTGGTCGAGGACGACTGAGTCGAGAAATGCCGAGCTTGCGGGAAACCTGATCTGAGCCCGCGCGTCCTCGACCTGTCGCAGGTCTTCGCGAAGCAGGTGGAGACGCCCGCTTCCGTGTTCGGCACGCGACGGCCCATAGCCAAGAGTGACTTCGTAGCGGAGGTATGTCGCGGTCGGTCGAGCTAGTTCACCGAGTTCGTCTTCGACCTCGACGGGCACGATCATCTCTGCGGCGAGTGTAATTCGATGTTCGTGTTGCCGATAGCCGTCCCAGAAGAGGTCGCGTGGGTCACCGCCGATGACTCCGGCGGTCCCGCGCACTCGTTGCGCAGCCTGGGCAAGGGGCTCGGTCGCCAGATAGGAGAGAAACTCGATGGCATCGAAGACGTTCGACTTTCCCATCCCGTTCGCGCCAGCGATGCAGGTGAAGGGGCCGAAGTCTATGGCGACGTCGAGCAGGTTCTTGAAGCCCTGCACCTCCAGCCGGGTCAGCATGACCAGAGCCTAATGGCAGGCGAGGGCATCAGCTACGCCACCTCGGGGACGGGCGTGGCCGTGGCGCGGACGGAGTCCAGGATCGAGACGATGCGGTCGATGTCGTCGGAGGGGAAGAGTCCGTCCGGCCCCTGCGGGGCGATTTCGGTGAAGGGCGACTCGTAGAGCCGGTCCACCTCCATCGCCCCGTTCCGGGTCAGGTGGCCGATGACCATGTTGATGAAGTGGATCTGGTTCTTGCCGAGAATGCGGCCGGCCAGGAACTCCCCGAACGCCTCCGTCGTGGCTTCCCGGTCGAGCCGCTCCTCCTTGGGGTGATCTCCACCGCCGTCTCTGTGACGAAGCCCAACTCGAAGCCGGAAGGCGAGGCGTAGCGGCTCTGGCGGGGTGGGAAGCATGACGGTCAGGTTCGCCCACGCGGGATGGCCCAGCCCAGGAAGCGGTCGAAGAGCTGGGCAGGCTCCGGAGCAGCCTGCGGGTTCAATGTGTGCAGTTGACCGGCCGCGTCGTGCAGCAGCCCGCCGAGGTAGACCAGCAGGGCCACCCGGTCGTGCGCGTACTCGCGGAGCAGGGTGAGGCGGGCCGTGGCGCACGGCCAGGGGGCGGCGCAGGCCCGGCAGAGCCAGAGCGGGCGCAGGGCCACGTGCGGCGGCGCGCTCACCACCGACCGCCGTTGGCCCGCCAGGTCTGCGCCGGGGTGAGCCGGCCGACCCGGCCGACCTGCGGGTTCGCCCGGGTCGGCTCGTCCCACCACCGGCTGTTGGGTGGCGGGCCGGGCGGCTCGGTCGGCACCGGAGCGTGCCGGTCCGGGCAAGCGGTCCAGCGTAGGCCGCACGAGCACCAGCGCCGTCCGCGCCGCCAGGTCCGCCGGTGCCTGGGTGCGAGCGGCACCGGCCGCGCGTTCCGTCGCGGCCACACCTCAGCGCCGCCCATCAGGTACGCGGACCTGCCGGTCGCCGCGCGCCACCAGCTTGCTGAGCACCTTCTCCATCGCGCCACCGGCTGATCGACAACTGACCGCACACTGCTCCGCCTCTCTGGTCGCGGCGCCGAGACGGGCTGGGTCGGCCTGTACGCCGGAGCCCGGCACCCGCCCCGGGCCTGCTCACGGGCCCGCCGACGCCAGGTCGCGGGCAGGGGGTGGCACCCGGCCGACTACCGGGGGAGTGGCCGGCCGGGTGGTTCTACGGGCGACCAGCTCCGGGTTTGCAGACCAGGGAGCGGGTCGGCACGAACTTATACTTAGTACTGCTCATAGGTCAACCACCGAGTACCTCTTACTTGTCGGTAGAAGACAGGCGTGATCAAATGGCGGTGCAGACCAGGGAGACCAGATGCCCGCCAAACCGAAGTGGGCGCAGCTTGCGGATCTCATCCGTGAGCAGATTGCGTCCGGAGAACTTGCACCCGGCGACAAGTTGCCGTCGACCGCTCAGTTGTGCCGCGCGCATGACGTGTCAGCGGGAGTGGTCAACCACGCCATGATCGTGCTCAAGACCGAAGGTCTGGTCGAGGGCGTGCATGGCCTTGGTGTGTTCGTCGCCGAGCGGGCAGAAGGCTGAGGCGGCGGCAGCTCGTGCTGCCGCCGCCGTTGAATACCGGCTACCGCTGCCGCCCCACGGTGCCGCCGCGGACCACCGGGCCCACCCCGATAACGACCGGTCGGGCGCCCAGGCACTGGGGTGCGAAGTGCGCCACGATGTAGTCCCACGCCGCCTTCGCCTCGTCGAAGGTGAACGTCGGCTCGCCGTCGAGGTAGACGCTCAGGATCGTGCGGGGGATCAGGTACCACTTCCGCCACCAGGTGTTGGTCTTCGGCGAGTACATGATCCGGTCCACCCCATCGGTGTGGCAGAGGCCGAAGGTGTGCCCCAGCTCGTGGATCGGCACGTACTTCCAGATCTGGTCCGGCGTGTTGTCGATGAAGGTGACGCCGGAGGTGTTCTTGCCGCTCAGCCCGCAGGCGCTCTCGTGCAGGTTGTTGGCCAACCCGCGCAGGGTGTCGGTGTAGCGGAAGACCCCGACGGCCACCGGGTGGCAGAGGTCGGCCGTCGCCCCGTCCGGTTCGCTGGACTTGTCGTGCCGGTGGATCACGTCCTTGAGGAACCGGGTCAGCGCGTCGTGCGCGCCGAACTGGTCGTACCCCTTGTGGACGATGTGGCCCGGGTCGGTGACCTCGCGGGTCTCCCGGTCGAAGTCCAGCATCAGCGCGAGTTCGCGCCCCTTCTCGCGGGCCGTGGCGACCTTGGTGTCCAGCGCGCCGTCCCGCATCGGCAGCACGACGAACGCCGGCCCCTGCGCGCCGCGCGAGCTGAGGTAGGTGTCCAGTTCGTCGGCGGAGATGGGGTTGTCAAATTCGCCGCCACCACCGCCACCCACGACGGTCCCCTTCTTGAGGGTCTTGTACCGCTTGCGGTTCCAGAACCCCTCGTGGAACTCGAAGCCGCAGAGCTCCCGCAGGTTGATCGCGCCCTGCTCGTGCAGCACGACCAGGTTGGGCGCGGCGGGTTCGCGCAGCGACGGGGTCTCCGAGTCCAGCGTCGTCCGGTACGCAGTGCCGTGCAGGCGCAGCCCGAACGCGCCGTGGTCGAGGCGGATCGCCTCCTTGATCTCGGTCAGCGTGTCACCGGAGTACTTCGCCTCGAGCAGTCCGCGCACGTAGCGGCGCAACCGCTCCCGGTTGATCTCCTCGATGATGTAGTCGATCGTGTCGCCGAGGAACACGATGCGGGCCAGCCGGATGATCCCCAGCACCAGGCCGATCACCGCCCGCAGCAGCCCGTCGAGGATCCGCCGCCAGTCGAGCGTGACGATGCCGACGACCACGTCCCAGAGCCCGGCCGCGATGTCGACCACCGCCT
Source organism: Micromonospora sp. GCM10011541 (assembly GCF_042650725.1). NCBI lineage: Bacteria > Bacillati > Actinomycetota > Actinomycetes > Micromonosporales > Micromonosporaceae > Micromonospora > Micromonospora sp. GCM10011541. The sequence goes on along the minus strand of NZ_JBHSBP010000010.1, from coordinate 319,579 downwards.
CGACGACCACCCCGACGAGCTTGCACACCGTACGGACCACCCACTTGCCGACCTTGACGATCACCCAGCGGACGACCTTCACGAAGTACGTGACGAACCAGCAGACCCAGCCCCGCGGGTCGTACCACGGGTAGTCCTTGCACTTCTTCTCCTGCCGTTCCTCCCACTCCTCGACGGGCTTGGAGACCTCCTCCTCGACCCATTCGGTGATTTCGGTGCAAACGAGTGCCATGAGAGATCCCCCCTCAGAGTCAGGAAGCCGCGCGCAGCGCGCGCAGTCGAAGAAGCAGGCGCCGCCGGCTCCAGGACAGCCCGAGGAGCTTGCCGGCGACCGCAGCCGCGAGGCAGCCGAGCACGGCCGCAGCGATTTCACGGCCGCCGCTCGGCCCGACCACGAGGACGCCGGCCACGGCGGCGACGAGGGTCAAGGCTCCCCAGTCGCAGCCGCAGTCGTTGAACAGGCGGCGGATTCTTGCTGCCGTACGCTCGCGCTCCGTCGCGTCGAGCCCGGGCAGTGTGACGGTGACCCGGTCGAGATGGGGACGCCGGAGCAACGAGACCAGCGCCTCCGCCCGATCGAGATCCGCGCGATCAGCGATCTCGATGTGCATGACGGTGTCACCTTCCAACTGACACCCTGACTGTGAGCGTGGTCGATCGCCAGGTCAACGATCTTTCAGCTACCCGACTGTGGCTGCGGCGCGAGGTCGGTTGGCGTCAATCAGGCGTTGAAGCGGGAACTCACCATTCACGGTCGAACGGGTCCTGCCCTATCGCCTCGTCGATGTCTCCACGGAACCTGGATTCGTCGAGCACCGGCGACGTCGCGAAGGCCGTCATGACTTCATCGCGGGGGACGGCTGGCAATCGGGGGAGCAGCGGAGCCAGCTGGTCGACGGCGTTCTCGCGTACGACGAAGCGGGTGATGCCCCAGCGGCGCCGGTGTTGCGCGACCGCCGCGACGATCTCCTCCGCCGTGCCGATCAGGACGAACGGGGTGGCCAGCAGCTCGGCGACGGTCAGGCCGGTGTCGGCGGCCGTCTTCGCGGCTGCGGCCTCGGCGTCGTCGGTCACCGCCACCTGCTGGACCAGGGCCTCCAGCGCGGGCGGCTCGGCCCGGCCGGCGGCCCCGGCCGCCACCTGCGCGAGCTGCGCGTCGATCTGGTCGGCCCGCCACCGCACGTCGTGGGCGTGCCCGTCGGCGAGGGTACGGCCGAAGCCGGTCAGGCCGACCACGTCGGCGTGCGCTCCGGCCCAGCGCAGCAGCGTCGAGTTCGCCGTACCCATGGTGAGCGGGACCCGGTCCTGGACGGGCCGCAGCTCGGTCAGCCGGGCCGCGTGGGCGGCCAGTTCCGGAGTGTCGACACTGACCTCCCCGCCGGCCAGCAGGTCCCGGACGGCCTCCGCGACGGCCACGCAGCGGCGTACCCGGGCGGCGACGTCGGGCCGCTCGCGGCCGACGGCCCGCCACTCGGCGGGGGTGTGGCCCGCGCCGAGGCCGAGGCGGGCCCGCCCGCCGGAGACCACGTCCAGGGTGGCCACGTCGGTGGCGAGCAGGATCGGCTCGCGGACGCCGGCGTTGGAGACGCACGAGCCGAGGCCGAGCGTCGAGGTCACCGCCGCGGCGGCGGCCAGCGAGACGAACGGCGACGCGCCGTGGCCGGGGTGGTCCGCGGCCAGCAGGGCGTCGAAGCCGGCGGCCTCCACCCGGCGGGCCAGGTCGAGCCAGCTCGCGGCGTCGGCGGGACGGGCCTGGACCGAGAAGATCGCCATCGGCCCAGCATCCGGCGTCCGCCGCGACGCGGCCAGCCCGGACCCGCCGATTCTGCTGACCGGCGAATCCGAGCCGGACCGGCGAGGCTCAGGCGGACCGGTGCACGGCCTCCAGCCGGGCCAGGTCGTCCTCGGTGAGGCGCAGGCCGCCGGCCGCCACGTTCTGGGTCAGGTGCTCCGGGTTGCCGGTGCCCGGGATGGCCAGCACGTTCGGCCCGCGGTGCAGCGTCCAGGCCAGCCGGACCTGGGCGGGGGTCACCCCGTGCGCCCGGGCGACGGCCCGGACCTCGTCGTGCTCGGTGCCGCTCGCGCCGGCCTCGCGCCCGCTGGTGGCGAGCGAGAAGAACGGCACGAACGCGATCCCCTGCGCCGCGCAGTCCCGCAGCAGCTGGTCGTGGCCCGCGCGGTAGCCGAGGCCGTACGAGTTCTGCACGCAGATCACCGGCGCGACGGCCTGCGCCTCGGCGACCTGGTGCGGGCGGACGGCGGAGACGCCGAGGTGGCGGATCAGCCCGGCATCCCGCAGCTCGGCGAGCGCGCCGAAGTGCTCCGTCAGCGGCTCCGGGCCGTACACCCGGAGGTTGACCACGTCGAGGTGGTCCCGGCCGAGCTGGCGGAGGTTCTCCTCGACCTGGCCGCGGAGCTGGTCCGGACGGGCCATCGGCAGCCATTCGCCGGACAGGTCCTTGCCCGGCCCGACCTTCGTGACGATCACCAGGTCGTCCGGGTACGGGGCCAGCGCCCGGTTGATCAGCTCGTTGGCCGACCGCAGCGGCGAGAAGTAGAACGCGGCGGTGTCGATGTGGTTGACGCCCAGCTCGACCGCCCGGCGCAGGACGGCGACGGCCCGGTCCCGGTCGCTCGGGCTCCCGTCGGCGTTGCTGGTCAGCCGCATGGCGCCGAAGCCGATCCGGTTGACCGCCAGGTCGCCCAGGCGCCAGGTGCCCGCCGTCGCGGCAGTGATCGTGTCGGTGGTCATCGTGTCTCCGTCCCCCTCGGAATTGTGGTCGGCATCCCGTCATCGGGCAGTGGGACGCCGAGCAGTTCCACGGTGTCGCCGGCCCTTCGGTTCACCGCGTCGAGCGCGGCGACCAGTTTCTTCTCCTCGTAGGTGAAGTGCGACTCCAGCAGCGCGGCGAGCCCGTCCAGCTCGGCGCGGACCGCCGCCCGGGCGGCCGCCGGGCCGGTCGTCAGGTCCTCGATCCGGCGCAGGATGCCCGCCACCATCCGGTGGTCCTCCGCCAGTTCGGCGAGGACCGGACGCAGCGCCGGCTCCCGTTCGGCGAGAACCCGGAACGCGCCGCCGTCCTCGCCGCCGTGATGCCGGGTGAGTGCCGCGCAGAAACCCAGGCAGTGGGCGCGCAGGTCCTCAGACGACCGGAGGTCGGCGCCGGGGGAGTCGAGGCTCGTACGGAGCCGGGCCAGCTCCTCGCGGAGCCAGAGGTGGATCTCGATCAACTGGTTGCCGAGGGCGGTCAGCCGCCCGTTCGGCTCGTGGGATGGGTGCACATGGTCCCCTGCTGTCCCGCGCCTCCATGCCCACGGCGGTCTCCGTGCCGGGCGCACCGCGACGCTGGGCCGACGATACGCGGTCCGTCCGCCGGCCGCCGTCCCGTCAGGTCGACGGCTCGCCGGGTTCCGGCTCGTGCCAACGGGCCCGCCAGGCGGCCTCGCGCGTCTCGTGGGTGGTCCGTTCCTCGACGACGACCTCGTGCAGGGCGTCGCGGGCCTCGCCCATGGTCAGCACCTCCAACGCCACCAGCCCCACGCAGCTGGCGGTCAGCAGCGTGAGGGCGGCCAGTCCCGGTAACCGACTGGCGATCGGGATGCTCACGGCGAGCGCCAGTACGGTGCCCACCCGGATCCAGGACAGCGTGTGCAGCGTGCGGAGCTGGAACAGCATGTTGCCGCAGAAATAGCAGATCACCCCGCCGAAGAGCAGCGCCACGCTGGGACCGTGCGCGCGTTCGGTCAGCGGAATGTGCGGATCGGCGATCTCGTGCACGATCCGCTCGGCGCCCAGGGCGAACAGGATGATCCCGGCGATCATCGGCAGGTAGAGGTAGGCGTACGCGTCCCGGGCCATCGCCACCCGGGGGCGTCCCTCGGCAGCGTGGAGGGCGATCCGGGCGGCCGGCCCCACCCAGTCGTAGTGCGCCCACCACAGGGCGGCGGTGAAGACGATGCCGAGGACGGCGGCGGCGACGGCCGGCCAGGTCGGCGGCTGACCGAGCAGGTTGCTGCCGACACCGACCGAAATGACCGACTCGCCCAGGGCGATGATCAGGATGAGGTCGTACCGCTCGGTCCAGTGCTCCGCGGAAGTGACGCGCCAGCCCCAGGTGCCGGCGAGGAGCCCGCTGCCGTACTGCAGCACCACGACGGTCGCCCACAGCCCGTCGCGGGTCAGCGCTGCCCGGCCGGGATCCTGGAGCTGCGCCGGGATCAGCGCGGCGGCGAGCAGCAGGACGGTGCTCAGCACCAACTCCGGGGCGAACCGGAGCAACTGCCGGCGCTCCTCCGGGTTGTCCCGGACGACGTGCCGGTAGAGGGCAAAGTGCACCAGGCGGATGATCACGTAGCTGCCCGCCGCCACCATGGGCCCGGCGGCGTTCTCCCCGGGGTCGCGGAACGCCTGCGGCAGCGCCAGCGCGAAGGTGAAGAGCGCCGCCATGCCGACCACCATCAGCACCGGGACGAAGCCCTCGCCGAGCCGGACCCGGGTGGCGACCACGCTGTGCACCACCCAGGACCACCAGAGCACGGCGAGCACCAGCAGGGCGTGCAGCAGGTTGGTGCCGTTGATGTCCAGGGCGGTGGCCCGGGTGATGATGAAGAACGAGAAGACGAAGACCAGGTCGAAGAAGACCTCAAAGCGGTCCACCCGTGCGCCGGGGGCGACGGCGACGGCGGGCCCCAACCGTCCGCGCCCCCGTTTGCCGCTCACCGGTCGAGTCTCCCAGCGCCCGGACGGCTCCGGTTCGGAATCCGCTCAGCCGGTGGCGCGGTGCCGCAGGCCGTCCATCAGCAGGTCGAGCAGTCGGCCGGCCTGTTCGCGCTGCTCGGGTTCGCCGGCGACCAGGGAGACCCCGCTCAGGCCGGCGAGCACATCCGTGGGCGCCACGTCGGCCCGGACGGTGCCGGCCGCGCCGCCCGCCTCCAACAGCAGGCCGAGCGCGGCGACCAGGCGGTCCCGGCTGTGCGCGTACGGGTTGGCGCCGGAGGCGATGACCAGCCGGAGCGCGTCCGCCATGCCCCGCTTGGTGGACAGGTAGTCGATGAAACGGTCCATCCAGGCGCGCACCGCCCGGTCCGGCGGCAGGCCGGCCAGCAGTTCCGGCGCGGCGTCGCAGAGCTTGGCCAGCTCGTTGCGGTAGGCCGCCTCGACCAGGGCCTCCCGGGTGGGGAAGTGCCGGTAGAGGGTGCCGATGCCGACCCCGGCCGCTCTGGCGATCGAGTCGAGCGTTACCTCCGGCCCGCCGTGGGAAAACGCGCGTACCGCTGCGTCCAGCAGCCGCTGCCGGTTGCGCAGCGCGTCGGCGCGCAGCGGTCGGGGGCCGGGGTCGGGCACGTCTCCTCCTCGGGGCGACCGGCCGAGGCGCGGCCGGGCTGGCAAACGGAGGAGTCTCCGGTTAGTCTCGACCGTAACGGAGGATCCTCCGATTCTCATCGTAGCGGCCGGACCGGGCGTCCGCGTCGCCACCGACAAGGATGGATCATGACCACCAGCACACCCGTCACCACGCCCTACTCCCGGGAGACCACCGCGATGGAGGTGGTGCGCGGCATCGACCTCACCGGGCGCCGGGCCGTCGTCACCGGCGGCGCGTCCGGGATCGGGGTGGAGACCGCCCGCGCGCTCGCCGCCGCCGGGGCCGACGTCACGCTCGCCGTCCGCAACATCGACGCCGGCCAGCAGGCCGCCACCGACATCACCGGCACCACCGGCAACGACCGGATCCTGGTGGCCCCGCTGGACCTCGCCGACCTGGCCTCGGTTGCCACCTTCGTCCGGACCTGGGACGGACCGCTGCACATCCTGGTCAACAACGCGGGCATCATGGCCTCGCCCGAGATGCGCACCCCGCAGGGCTGGGAGATGCAGTTCGCCACCAACCACCTGGGCCACTTCGCCCTGGCCACCGGGCTGCGCCCGGCCCTGGCCGCGGCCGGCGGGGCCCGCATCGTCTCGGTCAGCTCGGCCGCCCACCTGCGCTCGCCGGTGGTCTTCTCCGACATCCACTTCCGGCAGCGGCCGTACGACCCGTGGGAGGCGTACGGGCAGTCCAAGACGGCCAACGTGCTCTTCGCGGTCGAGGTCAGCCGGCGCTGGGCCGACGACGGCATCCTGAGCAATGCGCTCATGCCGGGCGCGATCCGGACCAACCTCCAGCGCTACCTCAGCGAGGAGGAGCTGGACCGGATGCGGTCGCAGAGCGGGGGCGGCGCCGCGTACTGGAAGAACACCGAGCAGGGCGCGGCCACCTCGGTGCTGGTCGCCGCCTCGCCGCTGCTCGACGGCGTCGGCGGGCGGTACTTCGAGGACGTTCAGGAGGCCGGGCCGAACCAGCCCGGCACCCGCACCGGATACGCCCCGTACGCGCGCGACCCCGAGGCCGCCGAGCGGCTCTGGCAGGTCTCCGAGGAGCACCTGCGCGGCTGACCGGCCCGGAAACGGCGAAAGGGCACCCCGGTCACCTGGACCGGGGCGCCCTTTCGCGCGGGTGTTACAGGCCCAGCTCGGCCTCGAAGTTGCCGGCCTCCAGCCGCTCCTTGACCGCGACCAGGAAGCGGGCGGCGTCGGCGCCGTCGATCAGCCGGTGATCGTAGGACAGGGCCAGGTAGACCATCGAGCGGACCGCGACGACCTCGCCCAGCTCCGGGTCGTTCACCACGACCGGACGCTTGACCACGGCACCCGTGCCGAGCATCGCCGACTGCGGCGACGGCACGATCGGCGTGTCGAACAGGGCGCCCCGGCTACCGGTGTTGGTCAGCGTGAACGTCGCACCGGCGATCTCGTCCGGGCTGATCTTGTTGGTCCGGGTGCGCTCGGCCAGATCGGCGACCCGCTTGGCGATGCCGCCCAGGTTGAGATCGCCGGCGTTGTGGATGACCGGCACCAGCAGGCCCCGCTCGGTGTCCACGGCGATGCCGAGGTGCTCCGCGTCCGGGTAGGTGATCGTCCCCGCCGCCAGGTCCATCCGGGCGTTGACGATCGGATACGCCTGCAGCGCCTCGACGGCGGCAAGTGCGAAGAACGGCAGGAAGGACAGCTTCACACCGTGCCGCTGCTGGAAGGAGTCCTTCGCCTGCGCCCGCAGCTTGGCGATTCTGGTGACATCCACCTCGATCACCGTGGTGAGCTGCGCCATCTCGTGCAGCGACTCCTGCATCCGCTTGGCGATCGCCGTGCGGATCCGGGTCAGCTTCTCGGTGGTGCCCCGCTTGCCGCTCGGCTGCGGCTTCGCGGCCGGCTTGGCCGGAGCGGGCGCTGCGGCGGCCGGCTGCGCGGCCGGGGCCGGCGCGGCCTTGGCCGCCTTGGCCTTCTCCGCCGCCTCCAGCACGTCCTGCTTGCGGATCCGGCCGCCGACGCCGGTCCCGTTGACCGAGGAGAGGTCCACGCCGTGCTCGCTGGCCAGCTTCCGTACCAGCGGGGTCACGTACCCGGCCGCCTCCTCGCCGCCGCCCGGCGCCGGGGCGGTCGGCCGCTGCGGGGTGGGGGTCGGCGCGGCTGGCTGGGCCGCCTGCTCGGCCTTCACCGGCTGGGCGGCGACCTCCGCCTCGGCCGCCGGCTCGTTGTACGACAGGCCCGGGGTCGGCTCCTCGACCTTGGGCTCCGGGGCCTCGGCCTTCGGCTCGGGCTTCGCCTCCGCCTTTGGCTCGGGCTTCGGCTCCGGCTTCGCTGGGGCGGGAGCCGGGGCCGGGGCGGCGCCGGCGGCGCCGATGATCGCCAGGTCGGCACCGACCTCGGCGGTCTCGTCCTCGGCGACCTTGATCTCCAGCACGGTGCCGGCCACCGGCGAGGGGATCTCGGTGTCGACCTTGTCGGTGGAGACCTCCAGCAGCGGCTCGTCCACCTCGACCGTCTCGCCGACCTGCTTGAGCCAGCGGGTGACCGTACCCTCGGTGACGCTCTCACCCAGGGCCGGCATCTTCACCGGGGTGCCCTCGCCCGACGGCGCCGGGGCGGCCTGGGCCTGCGGCTGCTCCGGGGCGGGCTGCTCCCGCTCGGGCTCGGGACCCGCGCCCTCGGCGGCGGCCGTCGGCTCGGCGGCCGGCGCAGCCTGCTCGGCCGGGGCCTCCTGCGGGGCGGCCGCGCCGGCCTCCTCGCCCTCACCCGCGATGACGGCCAGCTCACTGCCGACCTCGGCGGTCTCGTCCTCACCGACCACGATGCGGCTCAGCACGCCCGCCGCGGGCGACGGGATCTCGGTGTCGACCTTGTCGGTCGAGACCTCGAGCAGCGGCTCGTCGACCTCGACGGTGTCGCCCTCCTGCTTGAGCCAGCGCGTGACGGTGCCCTCGGTGACGCTCTCGCCGAGCCGGGGCATGGTGACCGATACCGGCATGTTCTCCAGACTCCTTCATTCCCCTGGTGGGATCATCGCCCGTCGCCGGACGCCGCGGTTGTCGTGATCAGGCGTGCGAGTGCAGCGGCTTGCCGGCGAGGGCCATGTGCGCCTCGCCCAGGGCCTCGGTCTGCGTGGGGTGGGCATGGATGAGCTGCGCCACCTCGGCCGGGTACGCCTCCCAGTTGTAGATGAGCTGCGCCTCGCCGACCAGCTCGCCCACCCGGGCGCCGACCATGTGCACGCCGACCACCGGACCGTCCTCCAGGCGGACCAGCTTCACGAAGCCGGCCGTCTTGAGGATCTGGCTCTTGCCGTTGCCACCGAGGTTGTAGTTGTAGGTCTTGACCTTGTCGCCGTACTGCTCCTTGGCCTTCGCCTCGGTCAGGCCGACCGACGCCAGCTCCGGGTCGGAGTAGGTGACCCGCGGGATGCCCGCCTCGTCGATCACAGCCGGGTTCTGGCCGGCGATCTCCTCGGCGACGAAGATGCCCTGCTGGAAGCCGCGGTGGGCGAGCTGGAGGCCGGGCACGATGTCGCCGACCGCGTAGACGTTCGGCACGCTGGTGCGCAGCCGCTCGTCGGTCAGCACGTAGCCGCGGTCCATCTTGACCCCCTGCTCCTCGTATCCGAGGTTGGCGGTGTTCGGGCCGCGACCGACGGCGACCAGCAGCAGCTCGGCCTCGACGGTCTCCCCGCCGGAAATCGTCAGCTTGACGCCGTTGTCGGTCTTCTCGACCTTCTCGAACGGCTTGCCGACCTTGAAGTTGATCTTACGTTTGCGGAAGGCCCGCTCCAGCGCCTTCGACGACTCCTCGTCCTCGGCGGCGACCAGGCGGGGCAGCGCCTCGACGATCGTCACGTCCACGCCGAAGGACTTCCACACGCTGGCGAACTCGACGCCGATCACGCCGCCGCCCAGCACGATCACCGATGACGGGACCCGGTCCAGGGTCAGCGCGTGGTCGCTGGTGATGATCCGCTCGCCGTCGATCTCCAGGCCGGGCAGGCTCTTCGCGTACGAGCCGGAGGCCAGGATGACGTTGCGGCCGGTGTAGCGCTTGCCGTCCACCTCGACGACGTTCTTGCCGACCAGCTTGCCGGCGCCCGCCACGAAGGTGATGTTCTTGGCGCCGCCGACCAGGCCCTGCAGGCCCTTGTACAGCCGGGAGATCACGCCGTCCTTGTACGAGTTGACCGCCGCCATGTCGATGCCGACCAGCTCGGCCTTGACGCCGAACTGCTCCGACTCGCGGGTCTGGTCGGCGATCTCCGCGGCGTGCAGCAGCGCCTTGGTGGGAATGCAGCCGTTGTGCAGGCAGGTGCCGCCGAGCTTGCCCTTCTCGATCAGCGCGACGGAGAGATCCAGCTGGGCGGCACGCAGCGCCGCCGCGTAGCCGCCGCTGCCACCTCCGAGAATGACGATGTCGAAGGTCGCTTCGTTCGGCTCGCTCACGTCCAACTCCCAGGTCGCGTCGCTGCATCGGGGGGTCACGGCGGGGTGACACGGACAGACCCCACCTCGGTCATCTTGTCACTCCGACCTCGAGGGCGCGTACTGAGGTGCCCAACGACACGTCGCGGACACGTACTCTTGGCACCGTCTTCGATGGTGCACGGGGGAGGAGAAGGTCCGGTGGGGTTGTTCCGTCGACGGAAGCGGACGAGCGTGGCGAGCCGCGACCGGGGTGCCGACCGCGCCGACCTGGACCATCTGGAGAACTTCGTCCGGACCCGGCGGGGGGTCGAGGCGTACATCGAGCCGCGGACCACGGTCACCGAGACCACCGTCATGCTGATCGCCGACGACGGCGAATGGACCCGGCGGCGGATCGACGGCCCGGAGGGCGCCCGGCGCTTCGCCCACCGGCTGGCCATCCCGATCTACGACGTCCGCCTGATGGGCTACCCGCAACGCATGCGCGACTACAACGAACGCCGCAAGCGCCGCCCCGAGCTGTTCTGAGGCCCGGAACGCGGACGGGGCGCCCCCGCGCAGGGGGCGCCCCGTCATGCCGTCCGGTACCCGTCAGCCGTTGGCGGCGACGTCCTCGACCAGGTGCACCAGGGTGCGGACCGGGACGCCGGTGCCGCCCTTGGTCAAGTAGCCGGTGGCCTCGCCGGAGTGGTAACCCGGCCCGGCGATGTCGATGTGCGCCCAGGCGACCTCGTCGGTGACGAACTCGCGCAGGAAGACGCCGCCCTGGAGCATGTGACCGGCCCGGTCCATCCCGGCGTTGACCTGGGAGATGTCCGCGACGTCGGAGTCCATGCCCTTGCGGACGTCGTCCGGCAGCGGCATCGGCCAGGCCGGCTCGCCGGTCGCCTCGCCGGCCACCTTGACCCGCTCGCACAGCTCCGGGGTGCCCATCACGCCGGCGATCCGCTTGCCCAGCGAGATCACCTGGCCGCCGGTGAGCGTGGAGGTCTCGAAGAGGTAGTCGGTGCCGTCCTCGCAGGCCCGCGCGATGGCGTCGGCGAGGATCATCCGGCCCTCGGCGTCGGTGTTGAGCACCTCGACCTTCTTGCCGTTGTACATGCTGATCACGTCGCCCGGCCGGTAGCTGGTGCCCGACGGCATGTTCTCCGCCATCGGCAGGTACCCGGTCACCGCCACCGCGGGCTTGAGCGCCGCGATCGCCAGCATCGCGGCGCCGACCGCCGCCGCGCCGGCCATGTCGGACTTCATCTCCCACATGCCCTGGGCCGGCTTGATCGAGATGCCGCCGGTGTCGAAGGTGATGCCCTTGCCGACCAGCGCCACCCGCTTGCCGGAGCCACCGCCCTCCGGGGTGTAGGTCAGCTTCACCAGCCGCGGCGGGGCCTCCGAGCCCTGCCCGACCGCCATGATGCCGCCGTACCCGCCGGCCGCCAGGGCCGCCTCGTCCAGCACCTCGACGCCGAGGCCGGCGTCCCGGGCGGCGCTCGCCACCGCGTCGGCGAACGACGGGGGTCGCAGCTCGTTCGGGGCGGTGTTCACCCAGTCGCGGCTGAGCCGGACCGCGCCGGCCACCGTCTGCGCCCGGGCGATCTCCGCCCGGGCGGTCGCGTCGCCGGCGTCCGGCACCGCGACCAGCACCTCGGCCACCGGCTCCCGCCGGGCCGGCTGCGGCTTCGTCTTGTACCCGGCGAACCGGTACCCGCCGAGCAGCGCGCCCTCGGCGACCGCGCGCAGCGCGGCCGGGGCGTCGGCGTCGTCCGGCAGCGGCAGCGCCAGCGCCACCCGGGGCGCGCCGGCGAGGGCCCGCACCGCCGCGCCGGCGGCCCGGCGCAGGGTCTCCGGGGCCGGGGCGGCGCCGGTCGGCTCCGGGCCGAGGCCGACGGCGGCGACGACCGGGGCGGTGACGGTGCCCAGCGCTGCGAGCTTGATCACCTCGCCGGGGCCGCCGGTCGCGCCGAGCAGCGCCAGCGTCTCGGTCAGCTTGCCGTCGAACGCGGCGGCGATGCTCTCCGCGCCGCTGGCCAGCAGCAGGGTGCCGGCGGGTCCGCTGGTGGCGTCCTGCCCTCCGGTCTGGCTGTGCACGCCGATCACGATGGCATCGACGGCGAGTTCGGCGGGGTCGGTGTCGACCAGGCTCAGGGTGGTGCTGGGCGATGTCACTGAAGCTACTCCGGGCGGGCCGGGCCGGTCGCGGGATGGCGTACCGGCGATGAAGGTCTCCGGCGGCAACCTACCCGCCGGACGTCGGGTGCGTCCCGCCGATCGTCCTGACGGGTCCCGCCGATGCTAACGAGCCGTCCAGGCCCCGGTAAGTTGCCACCCATGACCGACGTGACCTCCGACGCCGCCGCGACCCGGCTGCGCCGTTCCCCGCTGCACGAGCGGCACACCGCTCTCGGCGCCAAGTTCGCCCCGTTCGGGGGCTGGGAGATGCCGCTGGAGTACGCCGGTGGCGGTGTGCTCAAGGAGCACACGGCGGTCCGTACCGGGGTGGGCGTCTTCGACGTCTCGCACCTGGGCAAGGCGCGGATCACCGGGCCGGGCGCCGCGGACTTCGTCAACGCCTGCCTCACCAACGACCTCCGCCGGATCGGCCCCGGCCAGGCGCAGTACACGCTCTGCTGCGACGACGCCACCGGTGGCGTGGTGGACGACATCATCGCCTACCTGCACGCCGACGACCACGTCTTCCTGATCCCGAACGCGGCGAACACCGCCGAGGTGGTGCGCCGGCTGCGCGCCGCCGCGCCGGCCGGGGTCGAGGTCAGCGACGAGCACGAGGCGTATGCGGTGCTGGCCGTGCAGGGGCCGCGCTCGGCGGAGCTGCTCGCCGCGCTGGGGCTGCCCACCGAACACGGCTACATGAGCTTCTCCACCGCCACCCTGGACGGGATGGGGCTGAGCGCGTGCCGCACCGGCTACACCGGCGAGCTGGGTTACGAGCTGGTCGTGCCGGCCGCGCACGCGGTCGCCGTCTGGGACGCGCTCTTCGCCGCCGGGGCGGCGTACGAGCTGCGGGCCTGCGGGCTGGCCGCCCGGGACACGCTGCGCACCGAGATGGGCTACCCGCTGCACGGGCAGGACCTGTCGCTGGAGATCACCCCGCTGCAGGGCCGCTCCGGCTGGGCGGTCGGCTGGGACAAGCCGGCCTTCTGGGGCCGGGACGCGCTGCTCGCCGAGAAGGCCGCCGGTCCCCGGCGTACGCTGCGCGGCCTGGTGGCGGTGGACCGGGCCATCCCGCGCCCCGGCATGGCCGTGTACGTCGGCGACACCCGGGTCGGCACCGTCACCAGCGGCACCTTCTCCCCGACCCGCAAGGAGGGCATCGCCCTGGCCCTCCTGGACACCGACCCGAAGCTGGCCGACGGCGACGTGGTCGAGGTCGACATCCGCGGCCGCCGCGCCCAGATGACCGTCACCCGCCCCCCGTTCATCACCCCCTCGGTGCGGTGACGCTCAGTCGGGCTGCGGGCGTTCGCCGGCGTCGAGGACGGCCTGGGTCCAGCCGCCCTCGGTGACGCCGGTGCCATCGAGCAGGGCCCAGTCGACGACGTCGGTCGCCTCGATCACCACGGGGGCGCCGATCCGCACGGTCGGGTCGGTGGCGGCGTCGCTGGCGCTGACCCCGACGATCCGCTCCGCGCTGTCCCAGGAGGTCACCCCGGCCCAGACGAACTCGGGGCCGTCGTCGCCGGGCAGGCCGTACTTGACCACGAGCTGGGTCTCGGCGGGGAGCTGACCGGCGAGGAACCGGCCCCGGATGTCGCCCAACCCGGCCCGCGCGGTGGCGATCGCCTTGCTCATCGCGTCGCCGGGGCGGGCGTACCGGACGTCCGGCTGGATGCCGGCGAAGAGGGTGGCGCAGGCGGCGGCGAAGTACCGGCCGGCCGGCCCCGGGTGGCCGGGCGGCGGCCGCAGGCTGAGGAACGAGTCGGCGTCCGGGTCCGTCGCCGGGTCCAGCTCCAGCCGGAGCAGCACCGGTGCGGTCGCCCCGTGCTGCTCCGGATTGCCGTAGGCCACCGCGATGTCGTGACCGGTCACCGTGGCCAGCACGGGGAGCTGCACGAACGCCGGCACCTCCTCGCCGGCCAGTCCGTCGGTCCAGTCCCGCAGCAGCCGCCGGGCCGCGCCGGTCATCACCGCGCCCCAGGCCCGGGTGAGGTGGTCCGGCACCCCCTGGGCCTGCAGCTCCAGCAGCCCGAACCGGCGCAGCCCCTTGGTGGTGAACCAGAGCCCGTCGGCGTCCGAGGAGTAGGGCACCAGCACCCAGTCGACCAGCCGGATCCGGCCCTGCTCGTCGGGGAGCGAGCGCAGTGCCGCCGCCGGGTCGAGGAACTGCAGGCCGAAGACGTCCACCACGTCGCTGCCGACGGTCTCGGCCACCGCGGCGGCGACCGCCCGGGCCGCCCACTCGTGCGCGGGTGGCCAGCCCGGCCGGTACTCGGCCTGGACCACCACCAGGTGCGTCGCGGCGGCCAGCCGGGCCAGCTGGGCCTCGGTGGCGCCGAACGCGGTGAGCAGGTCCGGCGGCAGCTCCGGGAACTCGCCGATCGGCCGGGTGTCCACGGTCATCAGCGGGCTGTCGAGCATCTGCTTCGCCAGGCCGTGCACCGGCTCGGCGAGCCGCCCCGCGAGGGCCGCCACCGCCGTCTTCGGGCTGACCTTCGGCAGCCCGGCGATGGGCACCAGGTAGGTCGCGTCGAGCGACTCCGGCACGGGTACGGGCAGGAAGTCGTCCGTGATGAGCATGCCGTCCCCCATTGACCGCGCCGGTGCTGTCGTTGAAGAACGCTACCCGGCCGGGCGTGCCGCCCTCAGCCGGACAGCACCAGTCCCAGGTAGACCAGCGTGGTGACGATCTCCACGGTGGCGCCGAGCACGTCCCCGGTGACGCCGCCGAGCCGGCGTACCGCGTGCCGGAGCAGCCCCACCGCGACGGCGAGGGCGGCCAGGACGGCGAGCGGCCCCTGCCACGGACGGTCCGGCGCCGCCGGCACCGCCAGCAGCGCGACGGCCACCGTCCCGACGGCCAGCGCGACCGGCCCCACCGTGCCGGCCACCAGCGCGCCCAGCCCCTCCGGGCGGGCGGCCGGGACGCCGCGCCGGCAGGCCACCGCGACACCGAGCCGGCCCGCCGCGGTCGCGGCGACCACGCCCGCGAGCGCCGCCGGCCAGGACCGCCCGGCCAGCTCCGCGAGCACCGCCGTCTGGAGCAGCAGTACGACCACCAGCGCGACCACCCCGAACGGCCCGACGTCCGGCTTCTTCATGACCTCCAACGCGGCGGCGCCCCGCCGGTACGAGCCCAGCGCGTCCACGGTGTCGGCCAGTCCGTCCAGGTGCAGGCCCCGGGTGAGCAGCGCGCCGAGGCCGACGGTGACCCCGCCGGCGACCAGCGGGGGAGCGAGCGCCGCGGTCGGCAGCAGCACCCCGGCGAGCAGCGCGCCGAGCAGCGCGCCCACGGCCGGGGCGAGGGCCATCGCCCGACCCGCCGTGGCCCGGTCGACCCGGCCGCCGCGCAACGGCAGCGTGGTGAAGGTGGTGACCGCCAGTCGGACGCCGTCGGCGAGCCCCGACTCAGTCGGCACGCCGACCGGGGGAGTCCGGCACGGCGACCCGCTCGTCCGGCTCGACGGTGGTGGGTCCCGGTCCGGCCGGCTCCGGTTCGGCGAACTCCGGTTCGGTGGTGGCCGGTCCGGGTCCGGCCGGCTCCGGTTCGGCGAACTCCGGTTCGGTGGTGGCCGGTCCGGGCCCGGCAGGTTCCGGCTCGGCGAACTCCGGTTCGGTGGTGGCCGGTCCGGGCCCGGCAGGTTCCGGCTCGGCGAACTCCTCGTCGTCCTCCGGCTCGCCGCCCAGCGACGGGTGCACCGGCAGGGTGGCGGCCAGCGCCAGCACCGAGCGCAGCAGCGGCAGCGTGGCCAGCGCGGTGGCCCCCTCGCCGAGGTCGAGCCGCAGGTCCAGCAGCGGGGTCAGGCCGAGCACGTCGGCGGCGAGCCGGACCCCCGGCTGCCCGCCGTGGTCGGGCAGCAGGCACCAGTGCCGGGCCTGCCCGGCCAGGTCCCGGCTGACCATGCCGGCGGCCACCCCGACCGGCCCGTCGATCAGCACCGGCACCCGCCGGGCGGTCGCGCCGAGCAGCACGCCGGTCGCCACCGCGATGTCGCCGCCGCCCAGCTCGGCCAGCACGTCCTTGGCGTCCCGGGGCGAGCGCCGGGTGCGGTGCAGCGCGTCGCGGACCGCCGCGCAGCGTTTCATCCAGGCCGCGTCGTCGATCTCGCCGGCCTCGGTGATCACCCGACCGAGCACGGCCGGCGGTTCCGCGCCGGCCGTCGCCGCGAGCACGGCCGCGGCAGCCGCCTCGGTGCCCGCCCCGCACGCCGCCAGCACCAGCAGCTGTACGCCCGCGTCGGCGGCCTGCTCGGCCAGCCGCCAGCCGTACCGGAGGGCCGACTCGACCTCGTCGGCGGTCAGCGCCGGGCCGTCCTCCATCGGCGCCGAGGCGGGCGCCTCGACCACCTGGAGCCCGGCGCCGCTCTCGGCGGCCAGCCGGGCCAGTGCGCCCCGGCCGGCGCGGGCCTGCCGGGCGCGGCGGGCGGACTCGCCCGGCACGGTGCCGGCGGCCGCCCCGCCGGCGTGGTCGCCGCGCAGCAGCAGCACCCGCACCGAGGCCCAGGGCGCCGGGGTGGAGGTGCCCTGGGTGGCGGCGGCGAAGCCGACCACCCGCTCCAGCACGCCGAGCCCGGCGCCGGGCACGTCGAGGGTGGCGAGCCGGTCGACGGCCTGCGGGCCGGCGTAGTCGTCGGGCATCGGGAGTTCCATGCCGGGCTGGATGACCAGGCCGGTGGCGACCATCGGCAGGGCCATGGTCGGCGCCGCCCAGGCCGCGCTCTCCTGCACCGGGGCGGGGGCCGGCGCGGGCGCCGGGGCCGGGGTGAACACCTCCGGCAGGGTGGCCTCCGGCGCGCCGGTGGCGCGGTCCGGCGCGGCGCCGGCGGGCGGCGTGGGCTGTTCGGGCGCCCCGGCCTGGCCGGGGCCGGCCTGCGCGGGCACCGCGGCGGCCCGCGGGGCGGCGGCCGGCTTCAGCCAGGTCGGCTGCCCGGCGACGACCAGCACCACGGCGTCGCAGGCGTCGGCGACCGCGCGGTTGGTCGCGCCCAGCGCGTCGGTGAACGCCCGGCCGAGCGGGGTGGTCGGCACCAGGGAGAGCCCGACCTCCGGGGTGACCAGCACGACCCGCGCGGCGCTCGCCCGGATCGCCGCCGCCAGTTCCGTCACGGTCGCGGTGTCGTCGGCCGGCTGGTGGGCCGGGTCGAGCAGCACGGTCACCCAGCCGCCGAGGTCGTCGACGAGCAGCGTCTCGTTCGACCCGGCGGCGGCGATGACGTCGGCCAGCCGGCGCGGGTCGTCGGCCGTCTCCTCGGTCGTCCAGCTGCCCGGCCGCCGGGCCCGGTGGGCCGCCAGGCGGGTCGCCCACTCGGTGTCCTCCGGGTCCCCAGCGGGCGCGGTGGCCACGTAGCGGACCGTCGGTGCGTCGGCGACCAGCGATTCCGCGAACTCGGACTTGCCGGACCGGATACCGCCGAGCACCAGGAGCGTGTTCCACCCGTCAACGGACATGCCCGTACCTTAAAGCCGCCCGGCGGGTCGCCGCCCGCCGCCCCGTACGCCGCCCGGCCGGCGGACGACGTGCCGGCCGGTCCGGGCGGCGGGGCTCAACCGCAGTGCTCGAAGGGGCTGCCGTAGCTGGCCCCGGCCACCGCGCCGCCCCATTTCACGCAGGCCCCCGCGGCGCTCGCCCGGACCGGGCCGGCGTAGTACTCGAACGCGCCGCTGTCGGTGCTGCGGGCCTTCCCCTGCACCTCCAGGTACGCCGAGACGGTGGTGGCCCGGCCGACGTCGGTGTCCTTGAGGGTGACCACGCAGTTGTAGCCGTTGCCGGCGTTGTAGAGCAGGTAGACCCGGCCCCTGCGGGTCCCGCCCGCGGTCAGCGCCGCCGAGTCGATCACCTGGTAGCCGCTGCCGCACGCCTGACCGGCCGTGTACGGGTTGGGCTTCTCCGGCGCGCTCGTGGTGCCGGTCGGCTTCGGCGTACCGGTCGCGCCGCCGGCCGGCCGGCTCGCCGCCGGGGCGGCCGTCGGGCCGGTCACCGGGTCCGTGCCGCGGGTCGGCGCGGCCGACGGGGACCGGCTGGCCCGGCCGGTGTGGCTCGGCGTCGCCCTCGGCGCGTCCCCGGTGGCCACCGCGGACGGCTGCCCCGGCCCGGCGAGCGCCGATTCCCCGGTCAGCGCGGCCCGCCGCTCCGGCGGCTCGGACCCGCCGGGCGGGCGCAGCGCCGCCACCGCGACCAGGGTCACCAGCGCGACCAGCACGACGCCGGCCGCGCCCGCCAGAGCCAGCTTCCGCCCCCGCCGGCCGCCCGCCGGCTCCTCGAGGGTCGCCGGGACGCCGGAACCGTCGTGGCGGTCCTGCTGCGGGCCGTACCCGTCGGGCCGCATGTCGGCGGCGGCGGGCTGGCCGGGCCGGGCGAGGCCCCCAGGCCACGCCCCGCCGTCCGACGCCTGACCCTGCGGGACGGGCGCGCCGTGCTGACCCGGTGTCGGCGGGGGAGGAGCGGCCGGCGGGTACCCGCCGGGTCGGGCGGGCGTCGCCGGCCCGGAGCCGGCCGTCGGCGAGGCGCCGGTCGACGCGGTCGACGGTGTGCCGGCCGGACCCGGTGTCGCCGGGCCGGGTGCCGCCGGGCTCGGCGTCGGCAGCGCGGCGGGGCCGGGGACGGCCGGGCCCGGCACGGCCCACGGCGGCCGGGGCGGCACCGGCACGCTGGCCAGCGTCGCGTCGCGGGCGTCCTGGGCGGCCTCGGCCATGGCGGCGGCGCCCGGGTAGCGGTCGGCGGGGCCCTTCTCCAACGCCCGGCGGACCACCTCCAGCACGGCGGGCGGGGTGCCCGGTGGCAGCGGCGCGGGCTCGTCCTGGACGTGCCGCATCGCCACCTGGAGCGGGTTCTCCCCCTCGAACGGCGGGCGACCGGCGAGGCAGTAGTAGGCGACGGCGCCGAGGGCGTACACGTCGGTGGCCGGTGAGACCGGCTGGCCGGCCGCCTGCTCCGGCGACATGTAGGAGGCGGTGCCGAGCACCATGTGGGCGGCGGTGATCCCGGCCATCGTGGTGGACCGGGCGATGCCGAAGTCCACCAGCACCACGCTGCCGTCCCGCTTGACCAGCAGGTTGCCCGGCTTGACGTCCCGGTGGACGATCCCGGCGAGGTGGGCGGCGTGCAGCGCCTGGGCGGCCTGCGCCACCACCGACATGGTGGAGGCCGGGTCGAGCCGGCCGGCGCGGCGGACCCAGGTCACCAGCGGCTCGCCGTCGACGTACTCCATCACCAGGTAGCTGACCTGGCTGCCGTCGGCGAGCGTCGCCGAGCCGAAGTCGTGCACCTGCACGATGCCGGGGTGCCGCAGCGCGGCCATCATCCGCGCCTCGGCGTGGAAGCGGGTGGTGAACTCCGGGTCGGCGACCAGCGACGGCAGCAGCACCTTCACCGCGACCTCCCGGCCGAGCAGGGTGTCGGTGCACCGCCAGACGGCCCCCATGCCACCGGTCGCGATGCGTTCGCTCAGCAGATAGCGGTCGCTGAGCACCACTCCTTGAGTCAGCACCGCGTCACCGTACCGGCCCCCGCCGATCCCGTTGATCCACCGGTGGCCCGACCGGTAGGTGGTGGGCCCGGCCGTTCCGCGCCCGGCCGACTACGCTTGCGGAGGTTTACGTCCCAGGGGGACGACGGCGGCGAGGGGAGACGCGGCATGGCGTGGAGCTGGCGGTACGAGGGCACGGACGGCAAGTCGGTGGACGGGCCGACGGAGTCGTTCGCGAGCCAGGCGGACGCCGAGTCGTGGGTCGGCCAGACCTGGCGGGAGCTCGCGGCGTCCGGCGTCACCTCCGTCGCGCTCGTCGAGGACGACCGGGTGGAGTACCGGATGAGCCTGCTGCCCCCGACCGAATGATGGGCTACGACCGGCCGGGCGAGCCGCTGGTGCTCGGGGTGCCCCGGGCGGCGTTCCGGCCCAGCCCGGTCTTCCTCGGCCTGGTCGCGCTCTTCGTGACCAGCGGGGTGCTGGCCTGGCAGCGGTACGGCAACGTCCGGTTCGACGTCTTCCTCTTCGTGGTCTCCGGCTGGCTGGTCTCACTCTGCCTGCACGAGTACGCCCACGCTCTGGTCGCGTACCGGTTCGGGGACCGGGACATCGCCCACCGGGGCTACCTGACGCTCAACCCGTTCAAGTACACCCACCCGCTGCTGTCGATCGTGCTGCCGGTGATCGTGGTGCTGCTCGGCGGCATCGGCCTGCCCGGCGGGGCGGTCTGGGTGGACCGGCACGCCATCCCCGGCCGGCTGCGGCACACCCTGGTCAGCCTCGCCGGCCCGGCCACCAACGTGCTGTTCACCCTGGTGCTGGTGGCGGCCCTGCGGATCGGTTTCGGCAACGGCGGCTCGGTGGAGTTCTGGGCCGGGGTGGGCCTGCTGGCGTTCCTCCAGCTCACCGCCAGCGTGCTCAACCTGCTGCCGGTGCCCGGCCTGGACGGCGGCAACATGATCCAGCCGTGGCTGAGCCCGCAGTACCGCCGGATGTACGACCTGTTCGCCCCGTACGGCTTCATCCTGCTCTTCGCGCTGCTGTGGAGCCCGCGGATCGGCGGCTGGTTCTTCGACGCGGTCTTCGCGGTCGCCGACGTGCTCGGCCTGTCGCCGGCCTTCTACTCGGTCGGCTTCGAACTGATCCGCTTCTGGCAGGGCTGAGCGGGCCCGGTCCGGCCGGCGCCAGCGCGCCGGCCGGACCGGGCGGCGCTCACGGGCGCTGGGCGGGGGACTCGGTCTTGGCCGCGTCGCGCTCGGTGATCGGCTCGACGATCTCGTCGATCGCCTTGAGCAGGTCGGCGTCGAGCTTCACGCCGGCCGCCTTGACGTTGTCGTGCACCTGCTCGGGGCGGGACGCCCCGACGATCGCCGAGGAGACGTTCGGGTTCTGCAGCGCCCAGGCGATGGCGAGCTGCGGCATGGTCAGCCCGGCCTGCTCCGCGAGGGGCTTGAGCCGCTGCACCCGGGTGAGCACCTCGTCGGTCATGAACTTGGCGATGAAGCCCGCGCCGGACTTCTCGTCGGTGGCCCGGGAGCCGGCCGGCGGCGGCTGGCCCGGCAGGTACTTGCCGGAGAGCACGCCCTGGGCCATCGGCGACCAGACGATCTGACCGACGCCCAGCTCCTCGCTGGTGGGGATGACCTCGGTCTCGATGACCCGCCAGAGCATCGAGTACTGCGGCTGGTTGGAGACCAGCGGGATGCGCAGCTCCCGGGCCAGCTGGTGGGCCTCGCGGAGCTGCGACGCCTTCCACTCCGAGACACCGATGTAGTGCGCCTTGCCGGAGTGCACGACGTCGGCGAAGGCCTCCATCGTCTCCTCCAGCGGCGTGCTGTAGTCGTACCGGTGGGCCTGGTAGAGGTCCACGTAGTCGGTCTGCAGCCGACGCAGCGAGCCGTCGATCGACTCCATGATGTGCTTGCGGGACAGGCCGCGGTCGTTGCGGCCCGGGCCGGTCGGCCAGAAGACCTTGGTGAAGATCTCCAGCCCCTCGCGGCGCTCGCCCTTGAGCGCCCGGCCGAGGACCGTCTCGGCCTTGGTGCCGGCGTACACGTCGGCGGTGTCGAAGGTGGTGATGCCGGTGTCCAGGGCGGCCCGGACGCAGGCGGTCGCCGCGTCCTCCTCTACCTGGGAGCCGTGGGTGATCCAGTTGCCGTACGAGATCTCGCTGACCATCAGGCCGGAACGGCCTAGGTGTCGGAATTCCATGCCCCGACCCTAGCCCCGCCGGATCAGGGTCACCCGGCCGCGCTGCCCGGCGTGCCGAAGGGCACCCGTCAGAGCACCGGGCTGGTGTCCGCGAGCAGCTGGTCGATCTCCGCGACCACCTCTGCGCGGCTCGGATGCACCGGGTCGATCAGCAGCTCGCCGCGCCGGTCCAGCGCGCCCCAGCGCCCGCCGCCGTCGCCGACCAGGAAGGCGACCGGGTGGATCACCAGCGCCCGGTACGCCGGCTCGACGACCACCCGGCCGGTGCGGTCCACCACGCCCCGGCGGCCGGCCAGCTCCACCACGGCCAGGCCCTCCTCGGTGAAGCCGTCCACGTACCGGCCGTCGGCCAGGGCGGTGGGGAAGCCGTGGTACCGGGTCGGCACGACGAGCTGACCGGTCCGGTCGACCGCGCCCCAGCCGCCCCGGCGGACCGCCGCCAGCCCGCCCCGGAACGGGCGGACGTCCTCGAAGCCCGGCGGGATCTTCACCATGTTCGTCGGGTCGACCGCCATCCAGTTGGCCTTGCCGTCCATCGACACCCAGGCCAGACCGTCGGAGAAGGAGCGCACCGCCCGGTAGCCGTTGTTCGCCTCGATCAGGGCGGCCCCGGAGGTGTCGATCAGCGCCCACCGGGACGCCTCCGGACGGCGTACCCAGGCCATGCCCTCGCGGAACGCCTGCACCTCGGCGTACCGGTGGTCGATCACCAGGTTGCCGTCGACGTCGGCGTAGCCCCAGAGCTCCAGCTCCTCGTCGAAGGTGGGCGCCGGGGCCCGCTCGCCGCCCCGCATCACGTCGCGGTCGCGCGGCCACGGGCCGAACCCGCCGGCCGCGGCCCGCTCCCGGACCGCGTCCAGCGCCACTCCGGTACGCGCGATCAGCTCCGCGTCCCCGCCCTGGCGCAGGTCCAGCGCCCGCTCGAAGTGGTGGCACGCCTCGATCAGCCGGCCCTGGTCGACGCAGGACCGGCCGGCGTGCTCGTGCAGCGCCGCACGCAACCGGTCGGGCAGCTCCGGGGAGTTCGCCTCGGCGAAGAGCCGGTCCGCCTCCGCGTGCTCACCCCGCCAGCGCAGCACCTGGGCGAGCCGCGCACGCGCCAGCGCGGTCCGCCGCAACTCGGCGGTGGCCTCGGCGTACGTGACCGCGAGCCGACCGTCGGCCAGCGCGTCGTCCAGGTCGCCGAGAATCCGCGAGGCCACCGAGCGGAGGCTGAGCAGCCTGGCGCGACTCCGGTTGTCGAGCGCGGTGCCCAGCTTGGCGGTGAGGCCGTCGCGGACCACCCGCAGCTCCTCCGGATCGGTCG
Organism: Micromonospora sp. GCM10011541; assembly: GCF_042650725.1. Classification (NCBI taxonomy): domain Bacteria; kingdom Bacillati; phylum Actinomycetota; class Actinomycetes; order Micromonosporales; family Micromonosporaceae; genus Micromonospora; species Micromonospora sp. GCM10011541. The sequence goes on along the minus strand of NZ_JBHSBP010000010.1, from coordinate 296,641 downwards.
CCTCCTCCCGCAGCGTCTCCGGGTCCAGCCGCCACCGGAAGGCGGCCAGCGCCTGCTCCGGGTCCATCGGAGGCGCCGGCGGCTCCGCCTCGGAGGCGCTGTCCGACGGCTCCGTGTCGGAGGTGCTGTCCGACGGCTCCGTGTCGGAGGTGCTGTCCGGCGGCCTTGGAGGCGCCGCCAACGGCCCCGCGGGCGGGCCGGACACCGGGCGCGCCGCCGCGGACCCGGGCTCTGCGGGCCTGGCGGCCGGCGCGGAGACAGGCTCTGCGGGCGCGTCCGCCGGTGGCGCCGAGGCGGGCGGTGCGGCGGTGAAGGCCGCTGCGGGTGGTCCCGAGACGGGCTGTGCGGGTGCGGACGCCGGTGCCGGCGGCCCGGAGACCGGCGGTCCGGAGACCGGCGGCCCGGAGACCGGCGGCCCGGAGACTGGCGGCCCGGAGACTGGCGGCCCGGAGACTGGCGGCCCGGAGACTGGCGGCGCGAAGACGGGTGGCGCGGAGACCGGCGGTCCGGAGACGGGTGGCGCGGAGACGGGTGGCGCGGAGACCGGCCGGCCGATCTCCGCCCCGGTCGACTGGGCCGGTGGCCTGCTGAACTGCCCTGCCGATGGGGCGGCGACGTGCCCTGCCGGTGGCCCGCTGACCGGCCCGGCGGGGGTCGCGCTGACGGGCCGGTACGCCGGTGGCGCGGACACCTGAGCCGACGAAACGGCCGCCGAAGGCGACGCCGACTCCGGAACCGGCGGCGCGGGCGGTGCGGACACCGGAGCCGGTGGCGCGGACACCGGAGCCGGTGGCGCGGACGTCGGGACCGGCGGCGCGGACACCGGGGCCGGTGGGGCGCCGGGCGGCGCGGAGACCGGACGTGGCGCGGCGGGAGCCTTCGCACCGTCCTCGGCCCGAGTGCCCCGCTCGTCCGGCCGGGGTCCGGCCGGACCGCGGTAGGCGGGCGGTGCCGGGCGGGCCGGTGCGTCGGCGACCGGGGCCCGCTCGCTGGGCCGTGCCGCCGACGGGCGGGTGGCCGTGCGGGCATCGTCGCCGTCCGGGCCGGCGGGAGGCCGCGCGGGCGTCGGTCTGGGGAGGAACTCCAGGTGCACCCCGGCGGCCGGCGGCGCGGACGTCGGCGTCGGCTCCTCTGGCGGGGCCGGCCGTGCCGACCGGTCGAGGCGGTGCGGTTGCTCCGCCGGCGGAAGCGGGTACGCGGGCCCGCCCGAGACCGGCGCGCCCGAGGTGGGCGTCGCCGGCCGGTCGTCGGGCCGGGTGCGGGCGACGGGCGCTGCGGGTGGGCGGCGGTCGTCGTCGTGCCGGATCGGCGAGGGCTCGACCGGCCGGCTCGGCACCTCGTCCGGCCGGACCCGAGCAGCCGGCTCCGCGGGGGGACGCCAGCCGTCCGGGCGGGCCGTGCCCCGCTCCGCCGGGTGGCCCGGCCGCTCCTCGGGGCGGTGGACCGCGGGTCGGTCCTCCGGCCGGTACCGCTCGTCGGGGCGGGCGGCGGTCGGCTCGGGGCGCCGGCCGTCGTACCGGGGAGCGGCCTCCTCGGCCGGGTGGCGCTGCCAGCCGTCCGGGTGCGGCCCGGCGGGCCGTCGCTCGTCCCGGCCGGGCGGCGCGGGATCGATCGGGCGCGCCGCGCGGCCGTCGGGGTCGGGCCGGCCGATCGGTGCGGCCGGGGGCCGGGGCCGGTCGTCCGGCCGGTATCGGGCCGGTTCCGTCCGGGCCCGCTGCTCGGCGGGCCGCTCGTCGCGCCCTGGTCCGGGGTCGCCCTGGCGACGGTGGCTGTCCGGCCGCTCGTCCGGGGTGACGGCGTCGGGTCGTGGTCGGGGGTCGCCCGGGCGGTAGGGGGCGTCCGGCCGCTGGTCGGGTGTGAAGGCGTCGGACCGTGGCCGGGGGTCGCCCGGGCGGCGGGCGGCCTCCCGCCGCTCGTCCGGGGTGAACCCGTCGGGCCGGCCGACGGGACGGGGATCGCCGTGCTGTCCGGGCAGTCGACCGGGAGCCGGGCGGTGCGGGTCCGTCGGCCGGCGCAGGTCGTCGCGCTCGGGCGCGGCCGGCGCGTCCCGGTAGGTGTCGGCCCGCGCCGCGGCCTCCCGGCGCGGGTCGCGTTCCCGCGGCATTGGACCGTCGAAACGCTGGTCCCGCCGGTCCGCGGGCCCACGCGGTGCGCCGTTCGGCCGCCCGTCGGCCGGCGACGTACCCCACTGGCGATCCGACCAGGCCGGCGCGTCCGGGCGTCGGCCGGCCGGGCGGGGCGGGTGCGGGAACTCGTCGGGCTCGGGCAGCCAGCCGGGCTCCGGCGCGGGGGAGACCGGCCGGTGCGGGCCGGCATCCGGCGGCGGCATCCGCCGGTCGGATTCCGGGCGACCCCACGGCCGGTCGTGCCGGTCGCCGTGCCAGCCGGCGTCGCGGTCCACCGTCCACTCCGGCGCCCGCCGGTCGTACCGGCCGGGTCCGTGGTCGGCGCGCTCGTCGGGCTGCGCCGGGCCGCGCCGCTGGAAGTCGTCGCCGTTGCGCCCGTCCGTCCGGGGCCGCCGGTCGCGGGCGTCCCCGTCGCCGCGTCGCTCCGGCCAGCCCGGGCGCTCGCGGCCGTCCGGCGTGGCGCGCCGCGCGTCGGGACCGGGGATCACCGGATACGCGCCGCGCCGGTCACCGCCGCCGGAAACGACCGGGTACGCGCCGCGCCGGTCGTCGGGGGCGGGGCTGACCGGGTGGCCGCCGCGCTGATCGCCGGGGCCGGCGGGGCGCCCGCCATGCCGGTCGCCGGCGGCCGGGCCGCCGGGGTACGACCCGCGCCGGCCGTCCGGGGCGGGGCTGATCGGGTGGGCGTCGTCGCGCGGGCCGCCGGGGGCGGGGCTGACCGGCTGCACCTCGGCGCGCCCGACGGCGGCGGCGCGCCCGCGCGGGGCGGGCGGGGTCAGGTACTCGATGCCGATGTCGCCGGGGTAGCGCTGGCCCGGAAACTGGGGGTGCCACTCGGTGGTCGGTTCGGCGACCCAGGCCGGCTCCGCCGGGTCGCGCCAGCGGTCGTAGCCGCCGCTCATCGGGGCACCGGGTCGCCGCCCGCGCGGCGCGGCCCCGGGGCCGGCTCGCGTCGCTCGCTCACGGCGATGTCACCTCGTTGGAAATTGTCGCGCTGGGCACCCCACGTGCCGGTAGAGTCGCCCGGTCCAGCACGTCGTGGCTGCGGAAGGAGGGTAGCGGCGTGGGCTCTGTCACCGCCACTGTGGCGCCGCCCGCGGACTCAAACGTTACCCGATGGTTTCGGACATTTGGCGCCATAGTAGTAGCGGGCTTCCGACGCCACGCCACCTACCGGCAGGCCGCCCTCGCCGGCGTGGTCACCAACACGGTCTTCGGCTTCCTGCGCTGCTACATCTTCCTCGCGGTGGCCGGCACGGCCGGCTCCGTCGCCGGGTACGACCGGGCGCAGCTCGCCACCTTCGTCTGGGCCGGGCAGGGCCTGCTGGCGGTGATCCTGCTCTGGGGCTGGACCGACCTGGCGGACCGGATCCGGACCGGGGAGATCGCCAGCGACCTGCTCCGGCCGGTGCACCCGGTGACCAGCTACCTGGCGGCCGACCTGGGCCGCGCGGGGTTCGCCTCGCTCTCCCGGCTGCTGCCGCCGGTGCTGATCGGTCCGCTCTTCTTCGACGTGTACCTGCCCCGGCGGTGGGCCACCGTGCCGCTCTTCGCGCTCTCCGTACTGGTCGCGGTGGTGCTCTGCTTCGGCTGCCGGTTCCTGGTCAACGCCACCGCGTACTGGCTGCAGGACGTCCGGGGCGCGATGATCCTCTGGACGCTCTGCTCCGGGGTGCTCGCCGGGCTCTACTTCCCGCTGCGCTTCCTGCCCGGGTGGCTCCAGCCCCCGCTCTGGTACGCCACCCCGTTCCCCAGCCTGTTCCAGACTCCGCTCGACGTGCTGGTCGAGCGGGACCCGGCCCCGACGCAGCTCGGGCTGGTGGGGCTCCAGGTCGCCTGGGCGGTGCTGATCCTCGCCGCCTGCCGGCTGGTGCAGCGCCGGGCCGAAGGCCGGCTGGTGGTGCAGGGTGGCTGAGCGGCTGGCCGCGTACCGGGCGCTGCTGGGGGCGCAGGCCCGGTCGCAGGCCGCGTACCGGACCTCGTTCGTGGTGGACCTGGTCGGCAACGTGGGGGCGACCGTCTTCGACGTGGTGACCGTGCTGGTGCTCTTCGGGGTGACCCGGGAGCTGGGCGGGTTCACGCTGCGCGAGGCGCTGGTCATCGTCGGACTGTCGTCGTTCGCGTTCGCCACCGCCGACCTGCTGGTCGGCAACATCGAGCGGCTGCCCCGGTACGTCCGGACCGGCCTGTTCGACGCCGTGCTGGTCCGTCCGTTGGGTGCGCTGCCCCAGCTGCTGCTGATGGACCTGCCGCTGCGCAAGGTGTCCCGCGCGCTCTTCGGCCTCGCCGTGCTGGTGGTGGCGGTCACCTCGGCCGGGATCGACTGGACACCGGCCCGGTTGGTGCTGGTCCTGGTCGCCCCGCTCGCCGCGGTGGTCTTCTTCGGCGCGGTCTTCGTGACCACGGCGACGGTGTCGTTCTACTGGATCGACTCCGGCGAGCTGGCCAACTCGGTCACCTACGGCGGGCGCGACTTCACGTCGTACCCGGTCACCGTCTACGGCGGCTGGTTCCGGGCGCTCTTCGCGTACGGGATGGGCTTCGCCTTCGTCAGTTACCACCCGGCGCTGGCGCTGCTGGGCCGGGCCGACCCGCTCGGCCTGCCGGCCTGGGCCGGCTGGGCGTCGCCGGTCGTCGCGCTGGTGGCCGCCGCCGTCGCGGCGACGGCCTGGCGCGTCGGGGTCCGCCACTACCGGAGCACGGGGTCATGAGCCAGGTCATCGACGTACGCGGGCTGCGCAAGGAGTTCATCGTCCGGGTGAAGGCCGGCCGGCTGCGCCGGGAGAAGCGGGTGGTCACCGCCGTCGACGGGGTCGACCTGCGGGTGGAGCGCGGCGAGATGCTCGGCTACATCGGCCCCAACGGCGCCGGCAAGTCGACCACCCTGAAGATGCTCACCGGCGTGCTGATGCCGTCGGCGGGGGAGGTGCGGGTCTGCGGCCTGCGGCCGGTGGCCGAGCGGACCCGGCTGGCGCTGCGCATCGGGGTGGTCTTCGGCCAGCGCTCCCAGCTCTGGTGGGACCTGCCGCTGCGCGACTCGTTCGACCTGCTGCGGCACGTCTACCGGGTGCCGGCGGCCGGGCACGCGACCCGGCTGCGGCGCTGTCGTGACCTGCTGGACCTGGACGAGTTCCTGGACACCCCGGTCCGGCAGCTCTCGCTGGGCCAGCGGATGCGCGGCGAGCTGACCGCCGCCCTGCTGCACGGCCCGGAGGTGCTCTTCCTGGACGAGCCGACCATCGGGCTGGACGTGGTGAGCAAGCAGGCCGTCCGGGGCTTCCTGGCGGAGCTGGGCCGGGCCGGCGACACCACGCTGGTGCTCACCACCCACGACCTGGCCGACATCGAGCGGCTCTCCCGCCGGCTCGTGGTGATCGACCACGGCCGGGTGGTACACGACGGCTCGATCGCCGCCCTGCACAGCCGGTACGGCTCCCGCCGGCTGGTCGTCGCCGAGCTGGACACCGCCCTTCCCGCGCCGCCGACGCTGCCGGGCGCGCCGCTGCACCGGGTGGAGGCGGACGGGCACCGGCTGGTCTTCGCCCTGGAGTCGGCGGGCGTCGCGGAGGTGGTGGCCGGGCTGGCCGGCCTGGCCACGCTGCGCGACATCTCGATCGTCGAGCCGGACATCGAGGAGGTCGTGGCCCGGCTGTACCGCAGCCCGGCCCAGGTGTGACGAAGGCCCCGGGTGGGCGCCCGGGGCCTTCGTCGACGTGCGTGGGGTCAGATCTTGTCGCCGATGTTCACCTGCGGCTGGGGGGCGCGCATCCGGCGGAAGGTGATCGACCGCATGATCGCGTAGAGGTAGAGCGAGCCGAGCTTCTCGTTGCTCTTCGGGAACCGCTCCCGCATCAGCTTCTTGATCTTGCGGGAGATCAGCACCGAGTCGACCACCACGCCGAGCGCGAGCGCGCCCCACAGCACGTTGGAGATCAGCCGGACGATCGGCGGCATGGCCTGGTTGGAGCCGACCAGCACGATCAGCGCCCCGCCGAAGAACCAGGTCCCGACCGTACGCCGGGAGTCGACCACGTTCCGGGCGAGCAGCCGCTCCGGACCCCGGTCCCGGGGGCCGCCCTCGCGGCGGAACTCCGAGGCCGCCTCGGCCCGGGACGCGCGGCGCTGCTCCCGCGCCTCCTCCTTGGTCAGCGGCCGGCTCGGCGCGCTCAGTCGCCGGCCGGCGGTCGGCCGCTTCGGCGTGACCTGGCCCAGCTCCTTCTTGCTCGGGGTGTAGCCCCGGGGGCGGGCGTTGACGGACTCCTCGTCGGTCGTCACCGAGGTGACGGACTCATCGACGAGGTCGGCGGGCTTGCGGCGAAACAGCGACGGCACGTGGTGAAGGGTAGCCAAACAGCCGCGCCCGGTGCACATCGCGGGTGCACCGGGCGCGGGAAGAGCGGTGTGACGTCACGGACGCTCGACGTGCGCGCCCAGGTCGGCCAGCTTCTTCTCGAAGTCCTCGTAGCCCCGGTTGATCAGGTCGACGCCGTACACCCGGGAGGTGCCCTCGGCGGCGAGCGCCGCGATCAGGTGGCTGAAACCGGCCCGCAGGTCCGGGATGACCAGGTCGGCGGCGTGCAGCTTGCTCGGACCGGCGATCACCGCGGAGTGCTTGAAGTTGCGCCGGCCGAAGCGGCACGGGGTGCCGCCCAGGCAGTCCCGGTAGACCTGGATGTTCGCGCCCATCGTGTTCAGCGCCTCGGTGTAGCCCAGCCGCTGCTCGTAGACCGTCTCGTGGACGATCGACAGGCCCCGGGCCTGGGTGAGCGCCACCACGAGCGGCTGCTGCCAGTCGGTCATGAAGCCGGGGTGCACGTCGGTCTCCAGGGCCACCGCGTTCAGCTCGCCGCCCGGGTGCCAGAAGCGGATGCCGCCCTCCTGGCCCGGGTCGCCCAGCTTCGGCGGCCGGGCGTCGGTCACCTCGTACTCGCCGCCGACCGAGCGGAAGACGTTGAGGAAGGTCATCATGTCGGCCTGCTGCGCGCCCAGCACCTCGACGTCGCCCCGGGTGGCCAGCGCCGCCGCCGCCCAGCTCGCCGCCTCGATCCGGTCCGGGATCGGCCGGTGGGTGTAGCCGTGCAGCTTCTTCACGCCCTGGATCTCGATCACCCGGTCGGTGTGCACCTTGATGATCGCGCCCATCTTCTGCAGGATGCAGATCAGGTCGATGATCTCGGGCTCCACCGCCGCGTTGCGCAGCTCGGTGACGCCCTCGGCCATCACCGCGGTCAGCAGCACCTGCTCGGTGGCGCCCACACTCGGGTACGGCAGGGCGAACTTCGTGCCGTGCAGCCCGTTCGGCGCGGACAGGTGCAGCCCCTCCGGGGTCTTGTCGACGGTCGCGCCGAACTCGCGCAGCGCCTGGAGGTGGAAGTCGATCGGGCGCGGCCCGATGTGACAGCCGCCCAGGTCCGGGATGAAGGCGTGGCCGAGCCGGTGCAGCAGCGGCCCGCAGAACAGGATCGGGATCCGGCTGGAGCCAGCGTGCACGTTGATCTGGTCGGTGCTGGCGCTCTCGACGTTGGACGGGTCGAAGACCAGCTCGCCGTCCTCGTCGCCGTCGGTCACCTTCACCCCGTGCAGGCCGAGCAGCCCGCGGACCACCTCGACGTCGCGGATCCGCGGCACGTCGAACAGCCGGCTGGGGGAGTCACCCAGCAGGGCGGCGACCATGGCCTTGGAAACGAGGTTCTTCGCGCCGCGCACGCGGATCCGCCCTTCGAGCGGAGTGCCTCCGTGTACGACCAGGACGTCGTCGGTCAACGCAACCTCCAGCGCGTTGGTGCTGCCGTGTAGATGGTTGGGGCCCACGATCTGCATCGCTACCCGAAACGCGGCCAGGTGAAAACGGCCCGCATATTGTCGCCCCGGCAGCATAGCCGTCCGTGAGCAAATTGGAATCGGTCACATCGCCAGCGAGGGCACGAACCGGGGTGTCCGGCGCGTTTCCGTACCAGCGATGTGACCCAGGGTGATCAGGCGCCCGGCAGGGCCAGCATCTGGTCCAGCGCCACCCGGGCGTGGTGCGCGGTGTCCGGGTCCACGGTGATCTGGTTGACCACCCGGCCGGCGACCAGCTCTTCGAGGGCCCAGACCAGGTGCGGCAGGTCGATCCGGTTCATCGTCGAGCAGTAGCAGACCGCCTTGTCCAGGAACATGATCTGCTTGTCGGGGTGGGCCAGCGCCAGCCGGCGGACCAGGTTCAGCTCGGTGCCGACCGCCCAGGCCGAGCCGGCCGGGGCCGCCTCGATGGTCTTGATGATGTACTCGGTGGAGCCGACCTGGTCGGCGGCGGTGACCACCTCGTGCCGGCACTCCGGGTGGACCAGCACGTTCACCCCCGGCACCCGCTCCCGGACGTCGTTGACGCTGTCCAGCGTGAACCGGCCGTGCACGGAGCAGTGCCCGCGCCACAGGATCATCTTGGCGTCGCGCAGCTGCTCCGCGGTCAGCCCGCCGTTCGGCTTGTGCGGGTCGTAGAGCACGCAGTCGTCCAGCGAGAAGCCCATCTCCAGCACCGCCGTGTTGCGGCCCAGGTGCTGGTCGGGCAGGAAGAGCACCTTCGACCCCTGCTCGAACGCCCAGTCCAGCGCCCGCTTCGCGTTCGACGAGGTGCAGACCACCCCGCCGTTGCGCCCCACGAAGCCCTTGATGTCCGCCGAGGAGTTCATGTACGTCACCGGGACGGTGTCGGCCGCGACGCCCAGCTCGGTCAGCACGTCCCAGGCGGTCTCGACCTGCGACAGCACCGCCATGTCGGCCATCGAGCAGCCGGCGGCCAGGTCCGGCAGGATCACCTTCTGCGCGTCCGAGGTGAGGATGTCCGCGCTCTCGGCCATGAAGTGCACGCCGCAGAAGACGATGTACTCCGCGTCGGGTCGGGCCGCCGCCTCGCGGGCGAGCTTGAACGAGTCGCCGGTCACGTCGGCGAACTGGATCACCTCGTCGCGCTGGTAGTGGTGGCCCAGCACGAACACCTTCGTGCCGAGCGCGGCCTTGGCCGCCGCCGCCCGGGCCACCAGGTCCGGGTCGCTCGGCGCGGGGAGGTCACCCGGACACTCCACGCCACGCTCGGTGGCGGGGTCGCTGCCGCGGCCGAGGAGCAGCAGCGCAGTGGCGGTGTTGGAGGGTTCAACCCAGGTCGAAGTCACGCCTCCCATGGTCCCACAGCGGGACCGGCGCGCAGCCGCTCCAGGTGTGGGCTGCCACACTGCTGGGCATGCGCGTGCTGCTCTGCCCGGACAAGTTCGCCGGCACGCTGCCGGCTCAGGAGGTGGCCGCCGCGGTGGCCGATGGCTGGCGGGAGGTGGCCGCCGGCGACGACCTGCTGATCCGGCCGCTCGCCGACGGCGGGCCCGGCTTCGTCGCCGTCCTCGCCGAGGCGCTCGGCGGCCGGCGGCTGCCGGTGCCGACCGTGGACCCGCTCGGCCGGCCCGCCGCCGGTGAGATCCTGCTCACCGACGACGGCGTGGCCTACCTGGAGAGCGCCCAGGCGTGCGGGCTGCACCTGCTCACCGCCGCCGAGCGGGACCCGAAGGCCACCACCTCGTACGGGCTGGGGCTGCTGGTGGCCGCCGCCGTCGAGGCCGGGGCCCGGACCGTGGTGGTCGGGCTGGGTGGCTCCGCCACCAACGACGGGGGCGCCGGCATGCTCACCGCGCTCGGCGTCACCCCCCTCGACCAGGCCGGCCACGCCCTGCCGTACGGGGGAGCGGCGCTCGCCGCGGTGGCCGCGCTGGACGGCGCGCCCCGGCTGCGCGGGGCGGACCTGGTGGCCGCCACCGACGTGGACAACCCGCTGCTCGGGCTGCACGGCGCCAGCAACGTCTACGGCCCGCAGAAGGGCGCCACCCGGGCGGACGTGCTACTCCTCGACGCCGCGCTGGAACGCTTCGCGGCCGTGCTGGAACGCGAGCTGCCCGGTTGCCCGCCGGGGCTGGGCGCGCTGCCCGGCGGCGGCGCGGCCGGCGGGCTGGGCGCGGCGATCCTGGCGCTCGGCGGCCGGTGCGAGTCCGGCATCGGCCTGGTCACCCGCGCCATCGGGTTGGACGCCGCGCTCGACCGCGCCGACCTGGTGATCACCGGGGAGGGCTCCTTCGACCACCAGTCGCTGCGCGGCAAGGTGGTGGCCGGGGTGGCCGGGGCCGCCCGGGACCGCGGCGTGCCCTGCGTGGTGCTGGCGGGACGGGTGAGCACGGGCCGCCGGGAGGCCGCCGCGGCCGGGGTCACCGAGGCGTACAGCCTGGTGGAGCACTTCGGCGGCGAGGAACGCGGCGGGGTGGAGGCGGCGATGGGCCGGCCCGCCGAGGGGCTGCGGGCGCTCGGCGCCCGGCTGGCCCGGCAGTGGAGCCGCTGAGCGGCCGCTGCCTGCGGCGCGGCTCACCCGCCCCGGAGCACGCCACCGGAGGTGACGCCCGCCGGGGCGGCGTACGATCGGATCTGGACCACACCGGGAATCACTGGCGGACGCGCGACGTTGGCCAGTGCGTCCGGACCCATACCGCGCAGGGAGATTTCCACGTGACCACGCCAGCGCAGACCGAGTCGACCGAGGCCAAGGCCCCTACTTCCGTCGTCCTCACCGACGTCGCGGCGCAGAAGGTCAAGGCCCTGATCGAGCAGGAGGGCCGCGACGACCTGCGGCTCCGGATCGCGGTGCAGCCGGGCGGCTGCTCCGGCCTGCGGTACCAGCTCTTCTTCGACGAGCGGTCGCTCGACGGTGACGTCGTCACCGACTACGACGGTGTCGAGGTCGTCGTCGACCGGATGAGCGCCCCCTACCTGGCCGGCGCGACGATCGACTTCGCCGACCGGATCGACGCCCAGGGCTTTACCATCGACAACCCGAACGCCGGCAACTCCTGCGCTTGCGGCGACTCCTTCAGCTGAGTCGACGTCGCGCCGAGCCGACCGGCCCGCACCGGGCCGACGGGTGACGTGACGAAAACGGCGGGACCACCCTTCGCGGGCGGTCCCGCCGTTTTTTCGCGTCCCCGGGTGTCCGGGCGGTGACGTCCGGGTATGCGCTGGTCGACCGGTTCTCGACCGACCCGCGACTGGCGTGCCGACCGGGCCGGTAGGCTGACCGGCGCCGTGCTGCCGACCCCGAGGGCTGACATGAAGATCGCCGTGACCGGCTCGATCGCCACCGACCACCTGATGAGCTTCCCCGGTCGCTTCGCCGACCAGCTCCTCGCCGACCAGCTGCACAAGGTGTCGCTGTCCTTCCTGGTGGACGACCTGGTGCTGCGCCGGGGCGGGGTGGCGGCCAACATCGCCTTCGGCATGGCACAGCTCGGGCTGCGCCCGGTGCTGCTGGGCGCCGTCGGGGCCGACTTCGCCGACTACCGCTCCTGGCTGGAGCGGCACGGGGTCGACTGCGACTCGGTGCACGTCAGCGAGGTGGCCCACACCGCCCGCTTCGTCTGCACCACGGACACCGACATGTGCCAGATCGCCTCCTTCTACGCGGGGGCGATGAGCGAGGCCCGCAACATCGAGCTGGCCCCGGTGGCCCAGCGGCTCGGCGGCCTCGACCTGGTGCTGGTCGGTGCCAACGACCCCGAGGCGATGATCCGGCACTCGGCCGAGTGCCGGGAGCGCGGGTACGCCTTCGTCGCCGACCCGTCCCAGCAGCTGGCCCGGATGGACGGCGCGGACGTGCTCGGCCTGATCGACGGCGCCGAGTACCTGATGACCAACGACTACGAGAAGTCGCTGCTGCAGAGCAAGGCGGGTCTCAGCGACGCGCAGCTGCTGGAGCGGGTCAAGGTCCGGGTCACCACGCTGGGCAAGGACGGCGCGGAGATCGCCGGCCGCGACTTCGACACCATCCACGTCCCGATCGCCCGGGAGATCCAGGCCGTCGACCCGACCGGCGTCGGGGACGGGTTCCGGGCGGGCTTCTTCACCGCCCTGTCCTGGGGGCTGGGCCTGGAGCGGGCCGCCCAGGTCGGCTCGCTGCTCGCCACCCTGGTCCTGGAGACCGTCGGCACCCAGGAGTACGAGGTCCGCCGCGACCTGTTCGTGAAGCGCCTCGCCGAGTCGTACGGCGACGCGGCCGCCGAGGACGTCCGGCCGCACCTGCTCCCATGACCTCCGGGGTACCCGACCGCGACCAGCCCGGCGTCTCCGGCCGGGTGGATCCGGGTGCCGTCCGCCCCGGTGCGGCCGCCGCCGTCGGTCCGGTGCTGGTGGCGTTCGCCGGCCTGCCCGGGGTGGGCAAGAGCACGCTGGCCGTCCGGCTCGGCGCGGCGCTGCACGCCCCGGTCCTGCCGGTGGACCCGGTCGAGCGGGCCATGGGCCGGTACGGGCTGGTCGGCGACGTGCCCGGGATGGCCGCCTACGGCGCGGTCGCCGGTCTCGCCGAGGTGCAGCTCGGGCTGGGGCTGAGCGTGGTGGTCGACGCGGTCAACCCGGTGGCCAGCGCTCGGGGCCTCTGGCACGACCTGGCGGAGCGGGCCGGCGTGCCGCTGCGGGTGATCGAGGTGCACTGCGGGGACGAGGCGGAGCACCGCCGCCGGGTCGAGGCGCGGCTGCCCGCCGAGCCCGACCCGCACCTGCCCACCTGGGAGCAGACCCTGCTCCGCCGGGCCGAGTACGAGCCGATCATCGGCCCCCGCCTGGTGGTCGACACCACGGTCGCCACCGACCCCCTCCCCGCCATCCTCAGCTATCTCGCCTGACCCGTCACCGGCTCCGCCGGACGTCGTAGCTGGATCCGCCCGCTACGGCGCCGAGGAACTCCTGTCCGCGCATGCGGCACCAGGCGGGGATGTCCACCGCCGCGGCGGGGTCGTCGGCGAGGACGCGGAGCACCGCGCCGACCGGCAGCTGGGGGAGTCGGCGGGCCAGGGCGATCACCGGCAGCGGGCAGCGCTGACCCCGGCAGTCCAGCACCTCGTCCGGCTCGCTCACAGCCCCACCACCCCCGCCTCGGCGCGCAGGTCGGCGACGATGCCGGGCAGCTCGGCGAGGAACCGCTCGACGTCCGCCTCGGTGGTCTCCCGGTGCAGCGACACCCGGACGTTGCCGTGCGAGAGCACCCCCATCGCCTCCAGCACGTGCGACGGCCGCAGCGTCGACGAGGTGCACGAGGAGCCGGAGGAGACGGCGAAGCCCCGCCGGTCCAGCGCGTGCAGCAGCGCCTCGCCGTCCACGTAGAGGCAGGAGAAGGTGACCAGGTGGGGGAGCCGGTCGACCGGGTCGCCGACCACCTCCACGTCCGGCACCTCGGCCGCCACCCGGTGCCGGATCCGGTCCACCAGCGGCGCCAGCCGGGTCGTCTCGGCCGCCGCGTCGGCCGCCGCCGCGCGCAGGCTCGCCGCCGCCGCCACCACCGCCGGCAGGTTCAACACTCCGGGGGTACGCCCCGACTCCCGCTCGTCGGCCGGGAACGGCGACTCCCAGCGGGTGCCCTTGCGGACCACCAGCAGACCGACGCCGGGTGGCCCGCCCCACTTGTGTGCGCTGGCGCTGAGCACCGACCAGCCGGCCGGCACCGGCGCCCGGCCGATCAACTGCGCGGCGTCGACGTACAGCGGTACCCCGGCGTCGGCGCACCCGGCGGCCGCCGCCGGCACCGGCTGCACGGTGCCCACCTCGTGACTGGCGCCGATCAGCGCGGCGAACGCCACCCCGGGCGCCCGGACCGCCGCCGACCAGGCGTCCAGGTCGAGCCGGCCGGCCCGGTCCACCGGTACGGAGACGGCGCTGCCGCCGCCGGCCACGTGCCGCTCGGCGGCGTGCAGCACCGCGGAGTGCTCGATCGCGGAGTGCACCAGGATCGCCCCCACCCGCCGCCGGCCGATCAGCCCGCCGAGCACGGCGGCGTGCGCCGCGGTCGTACCGCTGGGGGTGAAGGAGAGTTCGTCGGCGCGGACGCCGAGCGTGGCCGCGGTGGCCTCGCGGGCGGCGTCGAGCAGTTGCCGGGCGCGGCGGGCCTGGGTGTAGAGCCTGCCGGGGTCGGCCCAGCCGTCCTCGAGGGCGGCCAGCATCGCCTGTCGGGCGACCGGGTGCAGCGGCGCGGCGGTGGCCGCGTCCAGGTAGACCGGGGATGCGCTCACGAACACCCACGCTATCGCGCCGGTACGCGCATGATCCCCCCGATGGGGGCGGACAGTGACCCCAACACGGTCAGGCCCGTCATGGTCGAGTAATCTGCGACCGTCGGTGACGCCTTTGCCGTCGGTGCTGATGGAAAGAACCACCGCGGCGCGCTAGGGAGGCAGGACCAGGTGGTCGCAAGGAGTTCGGAGGTACGGCCGACGGCCGTACGGCACAGCGCTTCCCCAGGAGCCGGTGGGCGCCGGCGGCGTGGTGCTGGTCGACTCGCCGGGCTCGGGCTCGGCGGAGCGGCGCTGCTGGTTCTGCTCACCGGCTGCGACGTCGGCCGGACGTTCGGCGGCTTCGGCTGGCCGCAGGGCGGCATCAGCCCCGAGTCCCACCGGATGTACGACCTGTGGATCGCGTCCTGCATCGCGGCGCTCGCGGTCGGCGTGTTCGTCTGGGGCCTCATCTTCTGGTGCGTGATCCGCTACCGGAAGCGGGGCAACGACCTGCCGGTGCAGACCCGCTACAACATGCCGATGGAGTTCCTCTACACCATCGCGCCGATCCTGATCGTCTCCGTGCTCTTCTACTACACGGCGATCGTGCAGACGAACGTGAACAAGACGACGAAGAACCCCGACGTCACCGTCGAGGTCGTCGCCTTCAAGTGGAACTGGCAGTTCAACTACCGCGACGGCCAGGGCCGCGACGCGAACACCGTCGCCTCGGTCCTCGGCACCAGCGAGGTCATCCCGGTGCTGGTCCTGCCGACCGGCAAGTCGATCCGGTTCGAGGAGCAGAGCCGCGATGTCATCCACTCCTTCTGGGTGCCGGAGCTGCTGTTCAAGCGGGACGTCATGCCGGGCAACATCCGCAACGTCTTCGAGATCTCCAGCCTCGACCGGGAGGGCGCGTACGTCGGTCGCTGCGCCGAGCTGTGCGGCAGCTACCACGCCTTCATGAACTTCGAGGTGCGGGTCGTCTCGCCGGAGAAGTACGAGCAGTTCCTGGCGGCCAAGAAGGCCGGCAAGTCGACGCAGGAGGCGCTCAAGGCGATCGGCGGGCCCGAGTACGCCACGAAGACGGAGCCGTTCAACACCCGGCGCGACAAGAACAACTTCAACCCGAGCGACGCCTCGGCCGGCGCGGGAAGCTGAGGGATCCGGCATGAAGACCGAGTGGAAAATCTTCCTGATCGTCGGGACGTTCCTTTTCGGCATCGCGATCCTCTACGGCGCCTGGACGTACGGCGAGGGCAGCCGGGTCGAGTGGGTCGGCACGGTGGCGCTGCTGCTGGCCTTCCTGCTCTGCGCGATGTGCGGTGGTTTCTTCTGGTTCGTCTCCCGGCGCATCGACCTGCGCCCGGAGGACCGGGCGGACGCCGAGATCGCCGACGGCGCGGGCGAGGTCGGCTTCTTCAGCCCGGGCAGCTACTGGCCGTTCGGGCTGGCGCTGGCCGCCGCGGTCGCCGGTCTGGGGCTGGTCTTCTGGCAGTTCTGGCTGCTGGGCCTGGGCCTGGTGACGGTCATCTTCGCCGCCTGTGGCCTGCTCTTCGAGTACTACACCGGCACCCGCCGCACCGCCGAGCACTGAGCTGACGGCTTTCGAACGGCCCGCGTCCTGGCAGGACGCGGGCCGTTCGCCGTCAGGGCGGCTTCGGACGGCGGACATCGCCGATGTGGCGGTGTCGGACGGGCCTCGTTCGCGCCAGCTCGGCGAGGTGGCGTGGAAGCCGGACTGGGACGGGCCGGGCCGACGGTGCCGGCGAGGGCGTGGGTCAGGCGGCGCGGCGGTGGGGCGTGACGCGGCGGCGGCTGGCCAGCCGCGGGGCGCGGAAGGTGAACGTGGCGATCAGCACGGCCGCGCCGCAGCCGGTGCAGACCAGCTCGGGACAGTCGACGCCGTGGCCGTCGGCGCAGGGCGGGGCCTCGAACGGCACAACGCCCTCGCAGCTGTCGCAGTAGAGCTCGCGGTCCGACACGGGCGTCTCCTCTCGCTCCGGTGCCCGCCGACGGGAGGGCCGCCATCGGCGGAAAGCGGAAAATTACTCCCATGTAGTTTGGCACGCGGGTCCGACACTTCCGTTTCGGACCCGCCCGACCGGAACCGGACCGGCGCATGCCGGCCGCGCCCCGGATGCGGACGGGTGCGCCGCGGCGGCGGTCAGAGCGTGCCGGCGACCTCGAGCCAGCGGTCGAGCGCGCCGGCGGCGGCGCCGGAGTCGATGGACTCGGCGGCGGCGGCCATCCCGGCCCGCAGCGCCTCGATCAGGTCACCGTCCAGCGGCCCCTGGGTGGCCAGCGCCGCCGCGGCGTTCACCAGCACGGCGTCGCGGACCGGGCCGGTCTCGCCGGCCAGCAGCCGCCGCGCCACCCCGGCGTTGTACGCCGCGTCTCCCCCCCGCAGGTCCGCCAGGGTGGCCCGGGACACGCCGAGGTCGGCCGCGTCCAGCAGCGACTCCCTCACCGTGCCCTGCTGGGCCACCCAGACCCGGGTCGGCGCGGCGGTGGTGAACTCGTCCAGCCCGTCCTCGCCGCGCATCACGATCACCGAGTCGCCGCGGTCGGCGAAGACGGCGGCCATCACCGGCGCCATCCGCAGGTCGAAGCAGCCGACCGCGCCGGCCCGGGGGCGGGCCGGGTTGGTCAGCGGGCCGAGGAAGTTGAACGCGGTGGGCACGCCGATCTCCCGGCGCACCGGGCCGGCGTGCCGCATGCCGGGGTGGAACCGGGCCGCGAAGCAGAAGCCGATGCCCGCCTCGTCGACGCACCGGGCCACCTGCTCGGGGGTCAGGTCCAGCGGGACGCCCAGGTACTCCAGCAGGTCCGCGGTGCCGCAGGAGGACGAGGCGGCCCGGTTGCCGTGCTTGACCACGCGTACCCCGGCACCGGCCACCACGAGCGCGGTCATGGTGGAGATGTTGACCGTGTGCGCGAGGTCACCGCCGGTGCCGACCACGTCCAGGGCGGTGCGGCGCAGTTCCTCGGGCAGCACCACCTCGACGGAGCGGCCGAGCATCGCCTCCACCAGGCCGGCCAGCTCGGCCGGGGTCTCACCCTTGGCGCGCAGCGCCACGGCGAAGCCGGCGACCTGGGCCGGGGTGGCCGCACCCGTCATGATCTCGTCCATCGCCCAGGCGGTGTCGGCGGTGGTGAGCTCCTCGCCGCGCAGCAGCGCGTTGAGCAGCAGCGGCCAGGTCCGTTCGCCCATGGCGGGCCTCCCGAGCGGGCGTGGAGATGCGGGGTGAGGAACGACGTCGGCGCCACGGCCGCGATGCCGTGGCGCCGAGGGGGTGGCTCAGGCCGCGGCGGGCGTACGCCGCAGCAGCTCGGCGACGGTGGTGCCGGTGGTCACCGGGTCCAGCGGGTGCACCAGCGTCGCGTCGACCTCGGCGTACGCGGCCAGCCAGCGGTCGGCCGCCCGGGCGATCACCACGCAGGTCGGCGGGGCGTCCTCCCGGTCGTCCTTGATCTGCCGGGCGATGCCGATGCCGCCGCCCGGGGTGGCCTCGCCGTCGAGCAGGAGCAGGTGGATCTCGTAGTCGTCGACCAGCCGGACGCACTCGGCGTAGTCGGAGGCCTCGACGAACTCGATCTCGAGCCCCGGCGCGGGCCGGGTGCCGACGGCCAGCCGCATCCGGTCGCGGACCTCGGGGTCGTCGCTGTAGAGCAGGACGGTGCAAAGACGATCGCTCATGCCGGCACTCCGCTTCGCTCCGTGCCGTCATGAGGACCCATCGCACTGGGCCTGATGATTCGTTCGCTGCGCTCACTCATGGCTGGCTTGGCTCCCACCTCGTAGCTGCCCGCTGATGGTAGCGGTCGTCACATCGGGCTGGACGGCCCGCCCTGGCCGGCCGGTGGGCGTACCCTCCGGGACCGGTCAGGCGGCCGACTCGGCGGCGCGTTGCCGGGCCTCCTGGCGGTCCAGCTCGCGGTCCACCCGGCGGGCCTCCCGCTCGGACTGCTTCACCCACTGGACGACCAGTACGGCCAGCATGGTGACGCTGACGAACTCGCCGCCGGCCCAGAGCACGCCACCGGCCACCACCTGGTCGTCCCACGGGTTCGACCAGCTCAGGTGCAGCGACGGGTACCAGTCGCCGCCGAAGAGCGTGGTGCTCTGCATGATGGTCAGCCCGAGCACGGTGTGGAACGGCACGGAGAGCACCATCAGCAGCGCCCGGGCCGGGTAAGGCCAGCGCCCCGGCAGCGGGTCCAGGCCGACCAGCGGCCAGAAGAACACGCAGCCGGTCATGATGAAGTGCGCGTGCACCAGCTCGTGCGCCCAGGCGTGCTCGAGGGTGTAGTGGTACAGGTCGCTGAAGTAGAGCACGAACGGGTTGGCCACGAAGATGGCGAACGCCACCAGCGGGAAGGTGTAGACCCGGGCGACCCGGCTGTGCACGATCGCGAGCAGCCGCTTGCGCGGGCGGACCGGCAGGGTGCGCAGGGCGAGCGTCACCGGCGCGCCGAGGGCCAGGAAGATCGGCGCCACCATGGACAGCACCATGTGCTGGATCATGTGCACCGACAGCAGCGCGGTGTCGTACGCGTGCAGCCCGCTGACCGTGACCGAGGCGATGCCGCCCAGCCCCGGGCCGAGGAAGCAGACGGTGCGGCCGACCGCCCAGCGGTCGCCGCGCAGCCGCAGCCGGTAGACGCCGTAGAGGTAGAGCCCGGCGGCGACGACCAGCCCGAGGGCGAGCCAGCTGTCCAGCCGGGTCTCGGTGAACACCCGGGCCACGGTGAAGGGCGGCGGGACGGCCTCGCCCCCCGCCGTGAGGGTCGACGGGGCGACCGAGGTCGCGGCGAAGATCGGATCGACGTGCAGCACGCTTTTCAGGGTAGGTCAGGCGAACCGGACCAGCCCTATCGGGCCACGGAAGGCGCAGGTTTGCCACCCCGCTGATCGCCGGTCCCGGCCAAGGGCAATAATGACCGCGTGACTGCGGCCCCAGCCATTGACAAGAGCCGGATCCACTCCCTGACCCGACCCAACATGGTCAGCGTCGGGACGATCGTGTGGCTCTCCAGCGAACTCATGTTCTTCGCGGCGCTGTTCGCGATGTACTTCTCCATCCGCGCGGCGGCGCCGGAGCAGTGGGAGAAGCACACCGAGATCCTGAAGATCCCGTACGCGACTACCTTCACGGTGATCCTGGTGCTGTCCTCGGTGACCTGCCAGCTCGGTGTCTTCGCGGCGGAGAAGGGTGACGTCCACGCCCTGCGGCGCTGGTTCACGATCACCTTCGTGATGGGTCTGATCTTCGTGCTCGGCCAGGCGAACGAGTACCGCAACCTGGTGGAAGAGGGCGTCAAGATCAACGGAGACGGTTACGGGTCGATGTTCTACCTGACCACCGGCTTCCACGGTCTGCACGTGACCGGCGGTCTGATCGCCTTCATCATCTTCATGATCCGCACCACCATGGGCCGGTTCACCCCGGCGCAGGCCACGTCGGCGATCGTCGTGTCGTACTACTGGCACTTCGTCGACGTCGTGTGGATCGGCCTCTACGCCATGATCTACTGGCTCCAGTGATCTTGGCGCGTCACGAACCGCGCCGCTGCCCCGTCCCCCTGAGACAAGGTCCAACCGGTTAAGGACACAGGTCATGACTTCTGACAACGACCGCCGACGCGGTCTGCTCGCGCGCCTGCGCGGGCGGCCCGTAGCGCGCAGCAGGGGCCGCCGCCGGCTGGGCGCCGCGGTCCGGCTGATCGCCGCGCTGACGCTGGCCGGCGGCGCCTACACCGTCTTCGCCCCCGGCGTGCAGGCGCAGGAAAACCCGCCGATGAGCGCGGCCGCCGGCGAGGGCAAGGCGCTGTTCGACGTGAGCTGTGTGACCTGTCACGGTCGCAACGCCCAGGGTGTCGAGGGACGCGGGCCGAGCCTGATCGGAGTCGGCTCGGCCTCGGTCGAGTTCCAGGTGGGCAGCGGTCGGATGCCGCTGGCCCGGCAGGAAGCCCAGGCCATGCGGAAGCCCCCGCAGTTCACCGACGAGCAGGTGCGCCAGCTCGGCCAGTACATCCAGGAGCTGGGTGGCGGTCCGCAGGTGCCCGCGGGCAACAACCTGCACGAGGGCGCGAACATCTCCGCCGGTGGTGAGCTGTTCCGGATCAACTGCTCGCAGTGCCACGCCTTCGGCGGTCGCGGCGGCGCCCTCTCCTCCGGCAAGTACGCTCCGAACCTGAAGCCGGCGAGCGACCGGCAGATCTACGCCGCCATGCTGAGCGGCCCGCAGAACATGCCGGTGTTCGGCGACAACCAGCTGCGGCCGGAGCAGAAGGCGCAGATCATCGCCTACATCCAGGAGAACCTGAAGCACAACCAGGACCAGGGCGGCTTCAGCCTGGGCCGGTACGGGCCGTCCACCGAGGGTCTGGCGGCTTTCCTGATCGGCATCGTCGCGCTGGTCTTCGCGAGCCTGTGGATTGCGGGCAAGTCGTGACCGAGCGGATCATTCGTTTCAGTGCTGCGGTGCCGGGCTCCGGCGCCGCCCGTAGCGAGGTGACGGCATGAGCACCCACACCGAGCACCAGGCCCCGCAGGGCCGGGAGCCGCTCGACGTGAACGACCCCCGGCTCTCCCGGTTCGACATCGTCGAGGAGGGCGCCCGGCGGGACGACATCGAGATCGTCCACTACGAGCCGCAGGTCGTCCCCGGCACCAAGGCCGAGCGCCGGCTGACCCGGCTGGTCTCCGGGATGTTCCTGCTGACCGGCCTGGCCTCGACCGCCTTCCTGGTCATCTACATCTGGTGGCCGTGGGAGTGGAAGGCCGGCCGCGGCGGGGACAAGTACTACACCCCGCTGCTCGGCCTCACCCTGGGCGTCGCGCTCCTCGGCATCGGTTTCGGCATCCTCACCTGGGGCAAGAAGCTGCTGCCCAAGGAGGTCTCGATCCAGGACCGGCACGACCAGCCGAGTTCCCCGGACGATCGCAAGATCACCGGTGCGACCATGCTGTACCTGGCCGACGAGATGGGCGTACGGCGCCGGCCGCTGCTCGGCATCTCGCTGCTCGCCGGTCTCGCGCCGGTCGGCGCGGTCGTCGCGGCGCCGCTGGTCGGCGGCCTGATCTCCGACCCGCACAGGGACAACCAGATGTTCACCACCGGCTTCGCGCCGGCCGAGGGCG
Organism: Micromonospora sp. GCM10011541; assembly: GCF_042650725.1. Classification (NCBI taxonomy): domain Bacteria; kingdom Bacillati; phylum Actinomycetota; class Actinomycetes; order Micromonosporales; family Micromonosporaceae; genus Micromonospora; species Micromonospora sp. GCM10011541. The sequence goes on along the minus strand of NZ_JBHSBP010000010.1, from coordinate 275,321 downwards.
GCAAGCAGATCCGGCTGGTCCGCGAGGACGGCCGGCCGGTCCGCCCGGCGGACATCAGCGCCGGCGGCCAGATCACGGTGTTCCCGGGCATCGAGCACGGCGTGAGCAACAAGCACGCCGATTCGCCGACCCTGCTGATCCACATGCGCGAGGACGACGCGCGAGACTCGCGCGCCAACAACGCGCGGGTCGGCCACGGCGACTACATGTGGGGCAACTACGCGGCGTTCTCCAAGATCTGCACGCACGCCGGCTGCCCGGCCAGCCTGTACGAGCAGCAGACCAACCGCCTGCTCTGCCCGTGCCACCAGTCACAGTTCCAAATCACCGACAACGCCCGACCCATCTTCGGCCCGGCCAGCCGGCGGCTCCCGCAGCTGCCGATCGAGGTGGACGCAGAGGGCTTCTTCGTGGCGAAGTCGGACTACACCGAAACCATCGGCCCCGACTTCTGGGAGCGGCCATGAAGCGCAGAAAACTTGACATGGCAACGGTGCCGGGCAAGACCGCCGGTGCGTTGGACGACCGCTTCCAGGCGGCCACCCCGCTGCGCGCGCTGCTGAACAAGGTCTTCCCGGACCACTGGTCCTTCCTGCTCGGCGAGATCGCGCTCTTCTCGTTCATCGTGCTGCTGCTGACCGGTGTCTTCCTGACCTTCTTCTTCGATCCGTCGATGAACGAGGTCGTCTACAACGGCAGCTACGCCCCGCTGCGCGGCACCCCGATGTCGGCCGCGTACGCCTCCAGCCTGAACCTGTCGTTCGAGGTCCGGGGCGGTCTGATCATGCGGCAGATGCACCACTGGGCGGCGCTGCTGTTCATGGCCGCGATCGTGGTGCACATGCTGCGGGTCTTCTTCACCGGCGCGTTCCGCAAGCCGCGTGAGGCGAACTGGATCATCGGCTCGCTGCTGTTCTGGGTCGGCTTCCTGGCCGGCTTCACCGGCTACTCGCTGCCGGACGACGGCCTCTCCGGCACCGGCCTGCGGATCGCCTCCGCGATCATTCTCTCCATCCCGGTGATCGGCTCCTGGATCAGCTCGTCGATCTTCGGCGGCGAGTTCCCGGGCGAGATCATCATCAGCCGGTTCTTCATCGTCCACGTGCTGCTCATCCCGGCTCTGCTGGTGGCGCTGATCACCGCCCACCTCGGTCTGGTCTTCAAGCAGAAGCACACCCAGTGGCCCGGCCCCGGCCGGACCAACGAGAACGTGGTCGGCGAGCGGTTCTACCCGCGCTACACGCTCAAGCAGGCCGGCTTCTTCATGGTCGTGTTCGGCGTGATCGCGCTGATGGGCGGCCTCTTCCAGATCAACCCGATCTGGTACTTCGGCCCGTACGAGGCGTGGGTGGTGTCCGCCGCCAGCCAGCCCGACTGGTACGTCATGTTCCTCGACGGCTCGACCCGCCTCATGCCGGCGTGGGAGATCACCATCCCGATCGGCAACGGCTACGTCATCCCGCCGATCTTCTGGCCGACGGTGGTGCTGCCCGGCATCCTGGTCGGGATCTCCCTGCTCTACCCGTTCCTGGAGGCGCGGCAGCTCAAGGACCACAAGCACCACAACCTGCTCCAGCGCCCCCGGGACGTGCCGGCCCGGACCGCCGCGGGCTCGATGGCCGTGGCATTCTGGCTGGTGTTGACCCTCTCCGGCGCCAACGACGTGATCGCGGACACGTTCCAAGTCAGCTTGAACGCGATGACCTGGGCGGGCCGGGTCGGTCTGCTGATCGTCCCGCCGCTGGCCTACTACTTCACCTACCGGCTCTGCCTGGGTCTTCAGCAGCACGACCGGGAGGTGCTGGCCCACGGCGTGGAGACCGGCATCATCAAGCGGCTGCCGGACGGCCGGTTCGTCGAGGTCCACCAGCCGCTCGCCGCGGTCGACGGCCACGACGGGCACGCCGAGCTGGACTACGTCGGCTGGGTGGTGCCGAAGAAGATGAACCGGCTCGGTGCCCTCGGCCCGGCGATCCGGGGCTTCTTCTACCCGATCGAGAGGCCGGCCGAGGCGCCGGTCTCGCCGGGGCACCCGCCGGTCCAGGCCCGACCGGAGCGGGAGGAGATCGGCAGCGGCGAGAGCCGTCGCTGACCGACCGACACACCCGACCGTGGCGCCCGCCGGATCTCCGGCGGGCGCCACGTCCGTTTCCGGCCCGCTCGTCCCCGCCGTCCCCGCCGTCCCCCTCCGCGCCGGTGTCGCCCGGCGGTCCCGCTGCGCAGGCCCGCCACCCCACGACACGGACGGGTGGAATCGCAGGAATAACCCCGGTCAGCCGGGTATCCGTGCGGTCCAACGAAAAAGGGGGGGAAACATGTTGGGTCTCAAACGCCTCGGACTGCTGGCCGCCCTGGTGGTGGTCGGGCTGGCGCCCGCCGCGGCGGCGCAGGCCGCGGCGCAGCCGTCCACGCAGGACGCGCAGTACCTGCAGGCGTTGCATCAGGTGAACCTGGCGGAGATCGTCATGGGGAACGTGGCGCAGCAGAAGGGCCAGAACCAGCAGGTCAAGGACCTCGGCAAGCAGTTCGTGACGGACCACACCCAGCTGGACCAGACGGTGCAGAGCACCGCGCAGCAGCTGAACGTGCAGTTGCCCAGCGAGCCCACCGCGGACGAGCAGAAGGTGATCGACCGGCTGAACAACCTCAGCGGCGCCGAGTTCGACAAGGCGTGGGTGACCGCTGAGCTGGCCGGCCACGTCCAGGCGATCCAGGCCACCCAGACCGAGATCTCGCAGGGTTCCGAGCAGTCGGTGGTCCAGTTGGCCCAGGACGCCCTGCCGGTCCTCCAGGCGCACTACGACGCGTTGGTGGCCCTGGCCCAGACCCTGGGCGTCCCGGTCCCGCAGGCCACCCCGACCGGCACGGCGAGCCCCGGCGGCACCGGTACCCCGTCTCCGGGTGGCACCACCGAGTCCCCGGGCACCGAGTCGCCGTCTCCGGGCACCACTGAGACGCCGGCTCCGGGCGTCAGCTGACGTCGTACGGCCGATGGTGGCCGGTCCGTCCTCCGGGGCGGGCCGGCCGCCTCGCATTCAGTCGGCGTTGGCCAGCCCGATGGCGAACGCCTCCTCGAGGTCGTGCTGCGAGTAAGCCCGGAACGCGATGTGCGACTCGGTGTTGAGCACGCCGGGGACCTTGGAGATGCCGCCGGCGATGACCTGGGCGATCTGCTCGAACTCGCGGACCCGGACCATGGCGATCAGGTCGACGTGGCCCGCCACCGAGTAGACCTCGCTGACGCCCGGGAGGTTGGCCAGCGTCTCGGCGACCTCGGGGATGGAGTCGGTGGCGCAGTCGATCAGCACGATCGCGGTGATCACGGGACATTTCTCCGTTCGTCGACGTCGTCGCCCATGCTAAAGGCTCACTGCGGCGCGGCGTCCCCGGCTGGTGGATCCGGCTACCGTCCGGCCGCCGCGACCGTCAGGCCGCCGCCGGCGCGGACCGCGTCGGTGAGCCGCTCGTCCGCCCCGACCGTGCCGCCCGGCCACACCACCGCGCGAAGCACCTCGCCGTGGACGACCGCGCCCGCGCCGACCACCGCCCGCGCCACCCGGCCGGTCACCGTCGCGGTCGGGTCGACCAGGCTCCCGCCCCCGGCGGCGTGCAGGTTGGCGGCGAGGTAGTCGGCCGGGGTCCCGGTGTCGTAGAACGTCCCCCGGTACGGCACCACGGTCAGCGCGCCGGCCGCCTCCGCCGGCCGCCACACCGCCCGGACCAGGTCGCCGAAGGTGGGTGGCAGGTCGCGGACCAGCCGCCAGGGCAGCAGCGAGAAACCGGCGAAGCAATGGCCGCTGAAGGTCCCCGGCGCCGCCGGGTCGTCGGCCGGCCGGCCGAGCAGCCGTACGCTCCGCCCGTCCCAGCCGTCGAGCAGCGCGGCGATGTCCGGCCCGGGTGGGGCCTGCGGGTCGGCCAGGTACGCGTCGGCGTTGCCGACCAGCACGCCCCGGCCGGCGATCCAGTCCCGCAGGTTGCCCAGCCCGCCGGCGGTGCCGAGCGGGTCGCCCGGCTCGACCGACAGGTGGGCCCGCGCACCGACGTGGTCGACCACCTGCTCGCTCAGGTAACAGGCGTTCACCGCGACCTGGTCCGAACCGGCGAGGCCGAGCCCGGCCAGCCGGGTCAGGGCCCGGTCCAGCAGCGGCACGTTCCCGACCGGGCAGAGCGCCTTGGGCAGCCGCGCGGTGAGCGGTCGCAGCCGGCTGCCCTCGCCCGCGGCGAGCACCACGGCGCAGACCGCGGCCGCCGCTCGCCACCCGGGACCCGACCCGCCCGGGCCGCCCGGTCCGGCGCCGGTCACGCCCCCGGCGGGACGGCGGGCGGGACCTGCCCCGCCCGCGGCCCGATGCCGTAGTAGCCGAGCAGGTTGGCGGTGGCCCGGCTCAGCCGGGGCAGGTCGTCCAGCGGGTGCCAGGCCGCCTCGAAGACCTCGGCGCCGTCCACCACCAGCTCGGCGGTCGACGCCGGGACCTCCACCTCGAAGACCACGTCCACCCAGCCCTTGGCGTGCACCACGGCGTTCGGCACGGCCGGGCGGAGCCGGTCGGGGGTGACCCGGATGCCGGACTCCTCGAACAGTTCCCGGGCCGCGCCGACCACCGGCGCCTCGCCGCGTTGCAGCAGCCCCGCCGGGAGCGTCCAGCTGTGACCGGGCGGCTGGCGCAGCAGCAACAGCCGGCCCGGCCCCTCCGCGTCGGCGTCCCGGACCAGGGTGACCGCCCCGACGATGTACTTCGGCACGGCGAGCCGGACCAGCCGGCGGCGCAGCGGGACGGGGAGCCGGTAGAAGACCTGGTAGCCGAGGGCCCGTCCGGTGGCACGCGCGCGGGGGATCATGCGTTCAGGCTAGTGGCCGCCCGGACCGGCCGCGCGAGGGGCGTTCGGCTACTGCCGGTGGTCGACCAGGTCGATGAGTTGCCGGACCACCGCGTCCGGTTCGACCGCCCGGTCGAAGACCGCCACCAGCAGGGTCTCCAGGTCGGGGTAGCCCAGTTCCTCGGACAGCCGCAGCAGCGGCAGGTCGCTGGCCAGTCCCCGGTTGTGTGTGCGCAGGGCCAGGCCGATGGTGGCGCGGCCGAGGCGTACCTTGTCGGCTATCGAGATGCCCGGCTCGGTGTGCTCGGCGAACCAGCGGTTGATCTGCATCTGGGCCTGCGGCGACTTCACGAAGCCGAGCCACTCCCGGCGCGGCCCCCGGGGCGCGGCGTCGGCCTCGAAGCCGCTCTCCGCGTCGGACTCGGTGAAGATCTCCACCACGTCGCCCTCCGCCAGCTCGGAGGAGAGCGGCGCCAGCCGGCCGTTGACGCGCGCCGCCAGGCAGTGGTCGCCCCGCTCGGTGCTCAGCTCGTACGCCAGGTCCACCGGCGTCGCGCCGGCGGGGAGGACCACCTGCCGGCCGTCGGCCACCACCTGGATCTGCGCCTCCGCCAGGTCGCAGCGCAGCGACTCGAGGAACTGCGCGGGGTCGACCGCCTCCTGCTCCCAGTCCAGCACCCGGCGCAGCCAGGCCAGTTCGTCGGCCCGGTCGGCCGCCCGGCCGGTGGTGCGGGGGAAGCGGTAGTGGGCGGCGACGCCGTACTCGGCGGCGCGGTGCATCTCCTCGGTCCGGATCAGCACCTCGACCGTGCGGTCCTGCGGGCCGCGGACGCTGGTGTGCAGCGACCGGTAGAGGTTGTTCTTCGGCGAGGCGATGAAGTCCTTGAAGCGGCCGGGCACCGGCCGCCACAGCCCGTGCACCGCACCGAGGGCCGCGTAGCAGTCGGTGGCCGGGCCGGCCACCACGATCGAGATGCGGGGCAGGTCGAAGGGGGCACCGTGGCCGCCGGCCACGGTGTCCTTCCAGATCGAGTAGAGGTGCCGGGGGCGGGGGGCGACCTCGGCGTCGACCCGGCTGCGGCGCAGCGCCACCCGGGTCTTCGCCACCACGTCCTCGAGGTACGCGTCCCAGCCCGGCCGGTCGTGCACGTGCCGGGCGATCCGGGCGTGCTCGTCGGGCTCCAGGTGCAGCAGCACCACGTCGTCCAGCTCGCGTTTGAGGGTCTGGATGCCCAGCCGGTCGCAGAGCGGGATCAGCACCTCCTGGGTCTTGCGGGCGATGCGCTCCCGGGAGGCGGCCGACCGGACGCCCAGCGTGCGCATGTTGTGCAGCCGGTCGGCCAGCTTGATGATCAGCACGCGGACGTCCTTGCCGGCCGCGATGATCATCTTGCGGACGGTCTCCGCCTCGGCGGCCTTGCCGTAGAACGCCTTGTCGAACTTGGTCACCCCGTCGACCAGGTGGGCCACCTCCCGGCCGAAGTCCTCCGCGAGGGCCTGGAGGGTGTAGCGGGTGTCCTCCACGGTGTCGTGCAGCAGCGCGGCGACCAGGGTGATGGTGTCCATCCCCAGGTCCGCGCAGATCTGGGCGACCGCGAGGGGATGGGTGATGTACGGCTCGCCGCTCTTGCGGAACTGGCCGCGGTGCATGTTCTCCGCGATCGTGTAGGCGCGGCGCAGCACGGAGGAGTCGGCGCTCGCGTGGATGCTCCGATGGGCGCGGACCAGCGCGTTGACCGGGTCGGCGTCGCTGGTGGGCCAGGTGAGCAGGGAGCGCAGCCGGCGGGTGAGCGGCAGCTCCCCGGGCTGGGTCGGAAGTGCGCCGCCCAGGGCGGCGCCGTGTCCGGCGTCGACGTCCACCTGGGACACCTCCTCACCCCGGCCCCACGGTCACCGTCACCGGCGACCGGGAGCAGGCCCGCGAAACGGGCAGGACTGCACTTCTCCAACAGCCTAAAGGAGTCGACGTAGTCCGATCGGTCACTTGGTCATGAGCGTTCGGTCGAGAGTTGGTGGGACCCGCCGTTCTCCGCCTTGGCCAGCAGGTCCCGGAAACGGCCCGCGCCGGTGACCGGCGAGGCCCAGCCGGAGGAGATCTCCACCAGCCGGGTCTCCGCTCGCTCCAACCAGGACAGGATGCGTTCGGTCTCCTCGGCGGAGGCCCGCGGGACCGGGCCGTACCCGGGCAGCACCGTCTCGGCGGTCGCCCGGATCGCCTCCAGGGTCGGTCGCGGGTGGACACCCGGCGGGGACACCCCGGCGCCGGCCAGCCGGCCGTGCCGGACCAGCGCCAGCTCCCAGCCGCCGTGCGCGGCACGCCGGGCCGCGGCCAGCTCGGCGATCCCGGTCAGCCCGACCAGACGTTGCATCCGGACCGTGGCGCGCAGCACCGCCGCCAGCCGGGACCGCACCACCGCCGCCTCCTCGTAGCGCTGGTCGCGGGCGAGCACTTCGATCCGGGCGAGCAGGGCGTCGACCACGACCTGGGGGTCGCTGGTGGTCGCGGTACGGAACGGCGCGGCGGCGCGGTGGTCGTACTCCTCGGGGGTGATCCGGTGCTCGCAGGGCGCCGGGCAGCGTCCCAGCTCGGCCAGCGCGCAGGCCGGCATGGTCGTGCGCCGCGACAGCCGGTGCGTGCACTGGCGCAGCGGCACCGCGTCGTGGAAGCCCGCGGCGGCCAGCTCGGCGGCCTGCTTGGAGCGGAACGGGCCCAGGTACGCGGTGTCCGTGGGGGCGAGGTTCCGCACCACCGACAACCGGGGGTACGCCTCGTCGGTGAGCTTGAGCCAGACCATCCGCTCCGGGTACTTGGAGCGCCGGTTGTACGGCGGCGCGTGCGCGGCGATCAGCCGCAGCTCGCGGACCTCCGCCTCCAGCGAGTGCGCGCACTCGACCGCCTCGACCCGCTCGGCGGCGGCGAGCATCTCGGAGATCCGGGCCCGCTTCTCCCCGGCGGTGAAGTAGCTGCGCACCCGGGTGGCGATGTCGCCGGAGGTGCCGACGTAGAGCGGCCGGTCGTCGGCGGCCCGGAAGATGTAGACCCCGGGCACCTTCGGCAGGCCCTCGGCCAGGTGCCGCTTGCGGCGCTGGGTCGGGGTGACCGCCCGGGCGAACTCGATCGCGTCGCCGACGGTGTCCACCCGGTGGCCGCCCAGCCGGGCGATCAGCCCGTGCAGCACGTCCACGGTGGCCTTGGCGTCGTCCAGCGCCCGGTGGGTCGGCTGGGTGGCGGTGCGGAAGTAGGCGGCCAGGGTGCCGAGCTTGCGGTTGGGCACCTCGTCCCGGGTGAGCACCCGCCGGGCCAGCGCCGCGGTGTCCAGCACCCGCGGGTTGGGCCAGCGGTAGCCGTGCTTCGCGCAGGCCGCCTTGAGGAACCCCACGTCGTAGGGGGCGTTGTGGGCGACCAGCACCGCGTCGTCGATGAACTCCAGGAAGCTCGGCAGCACCTGCTCGATCGGCGGCGCCGGAACCAGCATCGCCTGGGTGATCCCGGTCAGCACGGTGATGAACGGCGGGATCGGCACCCCCGGGTTGACCAGGGTGGCGAGCACCCCCAGCTCCTCGCCGCCGCGCACCTTCACCGCGCCGATCTCGGTGATCCCGCCGCCGTCCGGCGCGCCCCCGGTGGTCTCCAGGTCGACCACCACGAAGGTGGTCGCGTACAACGGCAGCGCCGGGTCCACCCCCGCGCCCGCCGTCCGGTCCAGGCCGGCCAGCGCCTCCTGGACGTACTCCGCTCGTGCCACCCGCGGCACGCTAGCGGCCGGGTCCGACACTCCCGTCCCAGCCGTCCCACCGGTTACGACGGGACTAGGATGAGAGATCGGCTCACTCACTGGGCGCTGGGCCCGTTCGCGGTGGGAGACTTGCCACATGCCCCTCACCGAGCCGCACGACGACCACCTCCCCGAGGCGGGGCCGGTGGCTGCCGGGCGGGACACCGGTGGGGGCGACGCGGACGACCTGGCGACCGGTCCGGCCGGCGCCGAGCCGCCCCGGCCGGGGGAGACCGAGCCCGCCCCGCCGGAGACCGGGCCCGCCGCGGCGGAGCCCGAGCCGACCCTGCCCGAGCCGGTCCGGCAGCGGATCGTGGCGCTCACCGCCGCGGTGCTGCCGGCGATGCCCACCGACGAGGTGCCGGTTCCGCTGCGCCGGGTGGCCAAGTTCGCCCCCAACCGCCGGGCCCGGCTGGGCGCGCCCGCGATCGCCGCCCAGCTCACCGCCGACCCGCTGTTCCGGCAGCGGGTCAGCGCGCGGGTGCTGACCGACGCCGGCGACCTCGGCGCCGCCGTGGTCGAGGGGACCGCCCCGGCCGCCGCCGACCCGGTGGAGGTGGCCGCCCTGGCGTACCTCGCCCGGCCGCGCGGCTGGCGGGAGCTGATCGAGGCGAGCGGCGCCGCGGTCCGGGCCGAGGCGGACAGCGCGGTGGTGGCCGAGCTGGTCCGCGAGGCCGAGCAGCGGGCCACCCGCGCCGAGCACGACCGGGCGGTGGCCCGGGTCGAGGCCGAGAAGCTCCGCGACGAGCTGGCCCGGGTCCGGGAGGAGCTGGGGCAGCTCCGCGAGGAGTCCCGACAGCTCAGCCGCACGCTGCGCGAGACCCAGGCCCGGGAGCGGCGGGCCAACGAGCTGCTCGCCACCGAGCGCGGCCGGGCCACGCGGGCCGCCGCGGACGCGGAGGCGGAGCTGCGCCGGGCCCGGGCCCGGCTGGCCGAGGCGGAGTCGGCGGCGGGAGCGGCCCGGGCGACCGCCAAGGAGGCGCGTTCGGTCGACGAGGCCCGGCTCTGGCTGCTGCTGGAGACGATCGGCCAGGCGGCCGTCGGGCTGCGCCGCGAGCTGGCTCTGGACCCGGTCGAGAAGCTGCCGGCCGACTTCGTCGCGGACGCCTTCGCCGACCAGTCGGCCACCACCCCGGCCGGCGCCGCCGCCCGGGCCCGGGACACCGACGACCCGGCCCGGCTGGATCAGCTGCTCGCCCTGCCCCGGGCCCACCTGGTCGTCGACGGCTACAACGTGACCAAGCGCGGCTTCGGCGAGATGTCCCTGGAGCAGCAGCGCAAGCGGCTGATCACCGGCCTGGGCGGGATCGCCGCGCAGACCGGGGACGAGATCACCGTGGTCTTCGACGGGGCCGAGCGGATGCACGGCCTGCCGCCCACGCCGCGGGGGGTGCGGGTGCTCTTCTCCCGCAAGGGCGAGACCGCCGACGAGCTGATCCGCCGGCTGGTCCGCGCCGAACCCACCGGTCGGCCGGTGGTGGTGATCTCCTCCGACCGCGAGGTCGCCGACGGGGTACGCCGGCACGGCGCGTACCCGCTCGGCGCGGACTCGCTGCTGCGCCGGCTGGCCCGGTCCTGACGACGCTTGATCGGTTTCGGGATGGCTGCGACCTCGTTGTCCGTTTCTGTCACACCCCTCGCCTAGCGTCGACGTGACCGACGGTGGTCGGGCGGCCACGACCGGGCGTCCGCCCGCCGCCGCCGTGACGCGTCAGGAGGCGTTCATGCTCATCGACTGCGACAGGTGCGGGATCCGGGGGGCGGGCTGTTCCGGCTGCCTGGTGACCGCGCTGCTCGACACCGGCGCGCCGGCCGCCGACCTCGGCGCCGCCGAGCACCGGGCGATCGAGGTGTTCGCCCGCGCCGGCTTCGAGGTGGAGGTGGTGTCGCCCGAGCCGGGCACCCGGCGCCGCGCCACCCGCCGTCGCGTCGCCTAGGGTGCGTCCTGTTGCTCGGCGTCGGGTCCCGGTGCGGCATCGCGGCGGGCGGGAGAATCCGCTGCGCTCGCGGCTGCCCGCACTGTCGTCCCGGTCGTTCTTCGTCGCAACCGTCGGCGCGGTGCCCGCCGCGACGGTGCGCCGGTACATCGACACCCAGTACGAGAGGCCGTGGCGCAAGGAGGGGTCGTCGTGATCCGGGCGTACGTGTTTCTGTAGCGCCCCACCGCACGCCAGGCGGCGGCGCTGACTGCGTGCGTCGAGGACCACCGGCAGCTGTACAACGCGGCCCTCGCCGAGCGGCGTGAGGCGTACCGCCGCGCCCGGGTGAGCGTGCGCTACGGAGACCAGTCCGCCCAGCTCAAGGACATCCGCCGCGCCGACCCCGACCAGGGCCGCTGGGCATTTTCCTCCCAGCAGGCCACCCTGCGCCGCCTCGACAAGGCGTTCACCGCGTTCTTCCGCCGGCTCAGGGCTGGCCAGACCCCGGGATATCCACGGTTCAAGGGCGCCGGCTGGTTCAACACCAGCGGGAGGGTCGCCGCTGGTACGCCGTCCTGGCCTGCGGCGATGTACCCGCCGAACCGCTGACGGCCACCTCGTCGGCGGTCGGGATCGACATGGGGGTGGCGTCCTTCCTCACGACGAGCGACGGGGTCCAGATCGACAACCCTCGCTACCTGGCCGCGTCCGCCGACCGGCTGGCCGCCCTGGCTCGGCGCAAGCGTGGCTCCAACCGCCGCTGCAAGGCCCGCGAGCAGGTCGCAGCGCTGCACGCCAAGGTACGCCGGCAGCGGCGCGACCATGCCCACAAGACCGCCCTGTGGCTGGTCAGACAACATGACCTGATCGCGCATGAAGACCTGCGCATCGCCAACATGATCCGTTCGGCACGCGGGACGAACGATGCCCCCGGCGTCAACGTGGCCGCCAAAGCCGGGCTGAACCGTTCGATTCTCGACGCGGGATGGGGGATGTTCCTCGCGATCCTGTCCGCCAAGGCTGAAAGCGCCGGACGGACGATCATCGCAGTGGACCCCCGCAACACCTCCCGCACCTGCCCGCGGTGCGGGCACTGTGCGAAGGAGAACCGCATCACCCAAGCCGACTTCCGGTGTGTGCGCTGCGGGTACGCCGCGCACGCGGACCTGGTGGGCGCCAGCAACGTTCTCCGGGCGGGGCTCGCCCGTCAGGCCGCGACTGCGGTCTGAGAAGCTGACGCTCTCAGGCGTCAGAGGAGTCACAGGATGAGCGCTCTCGGACGGGATATGGCAGGGATACGACGTGACGGCGGCGCGCGCCCCGTGTCCCCGGCACGCCCCTGGCGCGCCCCCGGTACGGCGGTCGCCACCGGCACCGGGGCGGCGCGGTGACGCCGCGCGGGTGGGCCGTGCTCACGCTCGCCGGGCTGGCCGTCGCGCTGGTCGTCGCCGGAGCGTTGCTGATCCCGTGGAGCCGGCCCCCCGCGCCCCGCGCCGACCAGCTCGCCGCGCTGCGCTCCCTCCCGGTCGACCAGGTGACCCGTGGCCGGGCCTTCCACGCCGCGCTGCGCCCCGGCGGGTACGGCGCGCTGGCCGTCGGCCTGGCGGTGGCCCTCCTGCTCGGGCTGACCCCGCTCGGCAGCAGCCTGGTGGAGCTGGCCGGCCGGCCGCTCGGCGGCCACTGGGTGGCCCGGGCGGTGCTCGGCGGGCTGGCCGTGATGCTCCTCGCCGACCTGCTCACCCTGCCCTTCGCCGCCTGGCGGCAGACCGTGCTGGTCCGCTACGGGCTGAGCACCCAGGGCTGGAGCGGCTGGGCCGTCGACCTGCTCAAGTCGTACGCGGTCAGCGCGGTGATCGGCGGGCTCGTGCTGCTCGGCTTCTACACCGTGGTCCGGCTCGCGCCGCGCTGGTGGTGGGCGTTCGGGGCAGCCGGCGCGGCCGGGCTGGTGGTGCTGCTGTCGTTCGTGCTCCCGGTGCTGGTCGAGCCGGTGTTCAACCGGTTCACCCCGATGGAGCCGGGCCCGCTGCGCAGCGAGCTGATCAGCATGGCCGCCCGGGACGGTGTGCCGGTGCGCGACGTGCTGGTCGCCGACGCGTCCCGGCGGACGAAGGCCGTCAACGCGTACGTCTCGGGGCTGGGGCCGACCCGGCGGGTGGTGGTCTACGACACCCTGCTGCGCGAGGCGACCCCGGCCGAGGTGACCAGCGTGGTCGCGCACGAGCTGGGGCACGCGAAGGACCGGGACGTCTGGGTCGGCACCCTGACCGGGGCGCTGGGCGCCGCCGCCGCGGTGGTCGCGCTCTACCTGATCGGTTCCTGGGCGCCGCTGCTGCGGCTGGCCGGGGTGGACTCCGTGGCCGAGCCGCGCGCCTTCCCGCTGCTGATCGCGCTGGTCACGGTCGTCGGGCTGGTCGCCGCGCCGGTCCAGGCGCTGGTCTCCCGCCGGGTGGAGGCCCGGGCCGACGCGCATGCGCTCGCCCTGACCGGCGATCCTTCGACCTTCGAGGCGATGCAGCGCCGGCTGGCCGGGGTGAACCTGGCCGACCCCGACCCGCCCCGCTGGGAGTACCTCTGGTCGGCCTCGCATCCGTCCACCGTGGAGCGGATGGCCGCCGCCCGCGCCTACACCAGGGAGAGCGGCCGATGAGCCGGACGTTGCTGGTCACCAACGACTTCCCGCCGCGCCCCGGCGGCATCCAGTCCTTCGTGCACCACCTCGCGGCGCGCCAGCCCGCCGGCTCGGTGGTGGTGTACGCGTCGAGCTGGCGGGGGGCCGAGAAGTTCGACGCCGACCAGCCCTTCGAGGTGGTCCGGGAACGCACCCGGGTGCTGCTGCCCACCCCGCTGGTGGCCCGGCGGGCGGCGAAGCTGGCCCGCACGTACGACTGCGACACGGTCTGGTTCGGCGCGGCCGCCCCCCTCGGGCTGCTCGCGGCGGGGCTGCGCCGGCGGGCCGGCATCCGGCGGGCGGTGGCCCTGACCCACGGCCACGAGGTCGGCTGGGCGGCGCTGCCCGGCGCCCGGGCCGCGCTGCGCCGGATCGGCCGGGGCGTGGACGTCACCACGTACCTGGGGGAGTACACCCGGGTGCGGCTGGCCCGGGTGCTGGACGGGGTGACCGAGCTGCGCCGGCTGGCGCCGGGGGTGGACGTGGACACGTACCACCCGTCCGTGGACGGGGAGCCGGTCCGGATCCGGCTGGGCCTGGCCGACCGGCCGGTGGTGGTCTGCGTCTCCCGGCTGGTGCCGCGCAAGGGCCAGGACATGCTGATCCGGGCGATGCCGGAGATCCGCCGGCGGGTGCCCGACGCCGCGCTGCTGATCGTCGGCGGGGGTCCCTACCGGGCCGCGCTGGAGAAGCTGGCCCGGCACGCCGGCGTGGAGCGGGACGTGGTCTTCACCGGCTCGGTGCCGTCGGCGGAGCTGCCGGCGCACTACGCGGCCGGCGACGTGTACGCGATGCCGTGCCGCACCCGCAACCGGGGCCTGGACGTCGAGGGCCTGGGGATCGTCTACCTGGAGGCCAGCGCGACCGGCCTGCCGGTGGTGGCCGGCGACTCCGGCGGCGCGCCGGACGCGGTCCGCGAGGGGGAGACCGGCTACGTGGTCCGGGGTCGGGACGTCGCCCAGCTCGCCGACCAGGTGGCGACGCTGCTCGCCGACCGGGACCTGGCCCGCCAGCTCGGCGCGGCCGGTCGGGCCTGGGTGGAGCGGGAGTGGCGCTGGGAGACCCAGGCGCAACGGATGGCGGCCCTGCTCGCCGGCTGACCCGGCGGCCGCCCGCGCCGCCTGCTCCTCGGCCGGATCCGGCGTACCGGAATCAGGCCCACTGGGCGAGGAAGCGGTCGGCGGGGGCGGGGCGGCCGAAGTGCCAGCCCTGGCCGGCGTCGCAGCCGATCGCCCGCAGCCGGTCGGCCTGCTCGGCGGTCTCCACGCCCTCGGCGGTGACGGTCAGGTCCAAGGCGTGCGCCAGGGACACCAGCGAGGCGAGGATCCGCCCGTCGGTACGGCTGCCCGGGTCGGCGGCCGGGGCGCGCAGGCCGGCCACGAACTCGCCGGCCACCTTCAGCTCGGTCACCGGCAGGTCCCGCAGGTAGGCGAGGTTGCAGTAGCCGGTGCCGAAGTCGTCGATGGCGATCCGCACCCCCTGGTCGGCCAGCACCCGCAGGGCCCGTACCGGCTCCTCGGCGGTGCTCATCATGGTGCTCTCGGTGATCTCCAGCTGAAGCCGGTCCGGGGGCAGCCCGGTCTGCCGGAGCACGCCCCGCACCTCCTGCACCAGGCCCGGGCGGTGCACCTGGCGGACGGCGAGGTTGACGCTGACGAACGGCGGGTCGTCGTGCCCCGCCGACCAGCCCTCCGCCTCCCGGCAGGCCTCGGCCAGCACCCAACCGCCGAGCCGGACGATCAACCCGGTCTCCTCGGCCAGCCCGATGAAGCTGTCCGGCCGGAGCACGCCCAGCTCGGGGTGGCGCCAGCGGACCAGTGCCTCCATGCCGAGCACCCGCCCGTCCCGCAGCGAGGTCAGGGGCTGGTAGTCCAGATAGAACTCGCCCCGGTCGAGGGCGGTGGGGATGGCCGCCGAGAGGGCGTACCGGGCCAGCTCGCGGCGGTTGCGGTCGGCGTCGAACAGGGCCCAGCGGGCGCCCCCGGCCGCCTTGGCCCAGTGCAGCGTGCTGTCGGCGGCCCGCATCAGCTCACCCGGCGAGGTGCCGGCCACCTGCCGTTCGACGATGCCGATGCTCGCCGACACGGTCAGCTCGTGGCCGTCCACCAGGGCCGGTTCGCTCACCACCGCGAGGGCCGCCTCGGCGACCTTGACGGCGTCGTCGGTGCAGGCGGTCCGCTCGACCAGGATCACGAACTCGTCCCCGCCGAGCCGGGCCACCAGGTGCTCGCCGAGGGCCCGGCGCAGCCGCTGCGCCACCGACACCAGCAGCGAGTCGCCGACCTGATGGCCGAGGGAGTCGTTGACCACTTTGAACCGGTCCAGGTCCAGGAAGCAGACGCCCACCCGGTCGGCGCCCCGGCCCGGCTCGTCGATGGCGGCGGAGAGCCGTTCGGTGAACAGGGTGCGGTTGGGCAGCTCGGTGAGCGGGTCGTGGGTGGCCTGGTGCCGGAACCGGGCCTCGCTGTCCCGCAGCGCCCGTTCGGCCTGCGCCCGGGCCACCATCGCGGCCCGGCGGATGGACTCCTGCTCGTCCAGCGTCCGGTCGCGCAGGGCGCGGGCGTACCCGGTGGCCACGGTGGCCAGCAGCCGGGCCATCCGGTCCTCGACCTCGTCGGCGACCAGCCCGAGGTCGCGGACCAGGCGGAGCTGGATGACCTCCACGGTCCGGCCGAGCCCCTCCGCCGAGGCGATGTGCGCCGCCACCAGCTCGGCGCCGACCTGCTGGCCGATCCGCAGGTCGAACGGCTCGGCCTGGATCGCCGCGGCCAGCCGCTCGGTGAGCCGTTGCAGCAGCGCCTCCAGCTGGGCCTCGGTCATCGGCAGGTAGCTCGTCCCGGCGACCGCCTTGGCCCAGGCCCGGGCGAAGGTGCCGGGGCAGGAGCGGGCCCGGGCGGCCCCCTCACCCACCGAGACGCCCGACGCCGCCCATGAAGACCGCCTGTTCCGCGTTCTCCGCCTGCTCCGGGGACTCCGGCCGCCACTGCGGCACCCAGACCACGCCCGGGTCCACCAGCTCGAAGCCGTCGAAGAGCGTGGTCAGCTCGGCGCGGCTGCGAATCCAGAGCTGGTTGTCGGTGCGGCGGTAGACCCGCTCCGCCTCGGCCCGCTCCCCGGTCTCGCGGCGACCGTCGTCGCTGGCCTGCGACATCACCAGGTGGCTCCCGGGCGCCAGGGCTGCCCGCAGCGTCCGGAGGATCTCCTCCGGCCGGTCGGAGTCCGGGATGAAGTGCAGCACCGCCACGATCATCACCGCGACCGGCTGGGAGAAGTCCAGCAGCTTGGTGACCTCCGGATGACCCAGGATCGCCTCCGGCCGGCGGAGGTCCTCCTGGATGACCGTGGCCCGGTCGTTGCCGTGGAGGATCTCCCGGCTGTGCGCCACCGCCACCGGGTCGACGTCGACGTAGATCACCCGCGACTCCGGGTCGATCCGCTGGGCGATCTCGTGCACGTTGCCGACGGTGGGGATGCCGGAGCCGATGTCGAGGAACTGGCGCACCCCGGAGTCGGCCAGGAACTGCACCGCGCGGCGGAGGAAGGCCCGGTTGGCCTGGGCCATCAGCGGGGCCTCCGGCACGGCTTCCACCATGGCCCGGGCCGCCGCCCGGTCGGCGGCGAAGTTGTGCGAGCCGCCGAGGTAGTAGTCGTACATGCGGGCCACGCTGGGACGCTCGATGTCGATCGTGTCGGGTGCCCAGTCCGGCCGCTGCATGCCCTTGCCCCCTTTTGTCAACACCGCGTGAGTGCCACGGCCCGGTGGGCCACCCGGGTATTCTGCCCGTCCGCTGTGGCGGTGCAAAGACCGCGGTCGCTGCGCGGTCGACCTTTGACCCTACGCAGCCGCAGTCGCCCGGAATGCCGGAGAGGCCCGGTCCGGGACGGACGCGGGCCTCTGCCGTGGGCTGTCGGAGCTTCAGAACTTGGGGGCGTCCGGGGCCTCCAGCAGACCGAGCCGCAGCGCGGTCATCAGCGCCTGGGCCCGGTTGGCCGCGCCCAGCTTCTCGTAGAGCTTCGAGATGTGCGTCTTGGCGGTCGACTCGCTGACGAAGAGCTGCTTGGCGATGCCCGCCACGCTCATGCCGTCGGCGAGCAGCCGCAGCACCTGGCCCTCGCGGGGGGAGAGCTGCGGGCCGGACGGGGCCAGCCGGCGCTTCATCGCCTCGGCCAGGTCGGCCGCGGTGAACGCGCTGGGGGAGGAGGCGGCGTGCCGGGCGGCCGCCACCACCTCGTCGGCCGGGGCCGTCTTCGGCACGAACGCGCTCGCCCCCGCCTCCAGCGCGCCGAAGAGCTGGTCGTCGCCGGCGTACATGGTGAGCACGACGATGCCCATCGACGCGCTGGACTTGCGGAGCGCTCGGGTGGCCTCCAGCCCGCTGCCGTCGGGCAGGCGCAGGTCCATGATCACCACGTCCGGCTGCAGCGCACCCGCCTGGCGTACGCCCTCCGCCGCCGTCGCGGCCTCGCCGACGACCTCGAACTGCCGGTCCCGCTCGAAGGCGTGCCGCAGACCCTTGCGGATCAGGTCGTGATCGTCGACAAGGAGGACCTTGGTACGGGTGGCCGGTGTCGGACTTGTGGTCATCCTCGGGTTACTCCCCTTCTGCTGCTGTGCTGCCGCGCACCTTATCGCGCCGGGGCGAGGAGCCGAGTACCACCGCCACGGTCGTGCCGCTGGGTTGCCGCGGCCTGATCTCCAACCGGCCCCGGATACGTTCCGCCCTCTCGGCCATGATCGCAAGACCATAGTGCCCGTCAGGGCGCTGGTCACCGATGCCGTGACCGTCATCCGACACTTCGATCTGAGCGTACGGGGGGTCCACCGCACAGGTGACCCACAAGTTGGCCGCCCCGGCGTGCTTGCGCGCGTTGGTGACCGCCTCCTGCGCGATTCGCAGCAGCTCGGCCTCCGTGGCGGCGGGCAACCGGGCGGTCGACTCGTCCAGCGACAGGTGCACCCGCAGGCCGCCGGACGCGCCCACGGTGCGAGCGTACTCGGCGATCGCGGCGGCCAGGCCGCCGTGCCGGTCCACCTCGCTGCGCAGCTCGAACAGGCTCAGCCGCAGCTCGGTGATCACCCGGGTCACCTCCTGACGCAGCGTCCGCAGCGACTCGGCGGTCTCCTCCGCGTCATCGTGCACCGTGGCGAGCGCGTTGTCGATGCCGTAGCCGACCATCACCAGCTCCTGGGCGACCCCGTCGTGGATCTCCCGGGCCAGCCGCTGCCGCTCCTCGTTGGTGGCCAGCGACCGCACCTCGTCGAAGAGCAGGGCGGCCTCCAGCCGCAGCGCCGCCGGCCCGGTCAGCGCGGTCACCCGGGCCACCACCGGCGGCGGGTAGGCGTGCCCGGCGTCCGCCTCCAGCACCACCAGGCCGACCGTCCGGACCCCGGCGACCAGCGGCACGATCAGCGCGGAGACCTCCGCGCCGCGGTGCGAGCGGGACTGGGAGCGGGCCGAGGTCTGCGCCTGCTGGCTGGCCCAGGCGTCCGCGATCGCCGAGTCCGCGTCGAGCGTGGTCTCCCAGTCGACCCGGTCCACACCGACCTGGGCGAGCACCACCAGCCGACCGCCGCCGCTGGCGGAGAGCACGGCGCCGCGGTCGGTCTTCGCCACCACCCGCAGCTCCTCCAGCAGGTGCTCGGAGATGCCGCCCGGGTCGAGGGTGGCCCCGGGCAGCTGGCGGGCGACCGTACGGAGCTGGGTCAGCAGCCGGGTGGCCTCGGCGTACGGCTGCGGTTTGCCCTCGCCGCGGACCCGCATCACCCGCTGCAGGGTGCGGGCGGTGTAGAGGCCGAGCCCGGCGAGGATCAGCCACTGCGCGCAGACCGCGAGGTAGCCGGGCTCGGTGAGCTGGCGGCCGCCGTCGACCTCGGTGAGCGCGCCGGCGACCAGCAGGGTGACCGCGGCGACCGCGAGCAGCGCGGCGCCCTCGGCGAACCGGCGGCGCAGCGCCGTCACGGTCACCGGCACGGCGAGGTACGGCAGCACGGCCGAGGCGCCCAGCCCGCCGGTCACGCCGGTGAAGTGGGTGTCGGCGGCGACCTGGCTGGCGGCCAGCCCGAGGACGACCACCTCGGCGAACCGGCTGAGCGGGCCGAGCAGCCGATGCTGGGGGGCGAGGACGGCCGGCAGCCCGGCGACGCCCAGCAGGGCTATCCACCAGAGCTGGGCGACGTCACGGGTGGCGAACAGGGTGAGGACGGCGACCAGCGCGAGCAGGACCCCGCGCGCGGCGACGGCGAGGGGTTGCGTCTGGGGCTGGCTGGGTGTGGAGGCGGGCACGTGACGGATCGTAGTCAGCCTTGGTAGATATCGGCGATCTCCGCCGCGTACGTCTTGTGCACGACCTGCCGCTTGACCTTCAGCGACGGGGTCAGCTCGCCCGTGGCCTCGGTGAAGTCCTGCGGCAGGATCCGGAAGACCTTGATCGCCTCGGCCTTGGAGACCGCCTGGTTGGCCTGGTCGACCGCGCCCTGCACCTCGGCTCGCAGCGCCTCGTCGTCCCGCAGCTCGGCGGCGCTGGCCGTCTCCGGCCGGTCGTGCGCGGCGAGCCACTTCGGCAGCGCCTCCTCGTCGATGGTGACCAGCGCCGCGATGAACGGCTGCCGGTCGCCGACCACCACGCACTGGCTGATCAGCGGGTGCGCGCGGACCTGGTCCTCCAGGACGGCCGGGGCGACGTTCTTGCCCCCGGCGGTCACGATGATCTCCTTCTTGCGGCCGGTGATGCTGAGGTAGCCGTCCTCGTCGAGCTGGCCCAGGTCGCCGGTGCGGAACCAGCCGTCGCTGGTCAGCGCCTCGGCGGTGGCCGTCTCGTTGTGCCAGTACCCCTGGAAGATCAGGTCGCCGGAGATCAGGATCTCGCCGTCGTCGTCGGTCCGGACCGCGACGCCGGGCAGCGGACGGCCCACCGTGCCGATCTTCGTGCCGGTGGGCAGGTTCGCGGCGGCGGCGGGGGAGGTCTCGGTGAGGCCGTAGCCCTCGCAGACGGTCACGCCGATGCCGCGGAAGAAGTGCCCGAGCCGGGCGCCGAGCGGGGCGCCGCCGGAGATCGCGTCGCGGCAGCGGCCGCCGAGGGCGGCCCGCAGCTTGCGGTAGACCAGCTTGTCGAAGAGCGCGTGCTGGGCGCGCAGGCCGAAGCTCGGCCCGTCGGCGGTCTCCAGCGCCTCGCTGTACGCGATGGCGACCTTCTCGGCCCGATCGAAGATCTTGCCCTTGCCCTCCGCCTCGGCCTTCTGCCGGGCGCCGTTGTAGACCTTCTCGAAGACCCGGGGCACGGAGAGCACGAAGGTCGGCTTGAAGTCCTGCAGCTCGCCGACCAGGTTCTTGGTGTCGGCGCAGTGCGCCATGGTGGCCCGGGCCTGCACCACGCCGATCTGGATGAGCCGGGCGAAGGCGTGCGCGAGGGGCAGGAAGAGCAGGGTGGAGGCGCCCGGGCGGAACAGGTTCGGCAGCACCGGCACCGCGTTGGCGATGTCGGCGTACATGTTGCGGTGGGTGAGCACGCAGCCCTTGGGCCGGCCGGTGGTGCCGCTGGTGTAGATGATCGTCGCGATGTCGCCGGCCTTCACCGTCTTGCGGCGTACCTCGATCTCGGCGGCGTCGACCGACTCGCCGGCGGCGACCAGTTCGTCCACCGCGCCAAGCTCGATCTGCCAGACCTGGCGCAGCTCGGGCAGGCGGTCCCGGACGCCGGCGACCAGGGTGGCGTGGCCGGTGGACTCCACCACCGCGGCGACCGCGCCGGAGTCGGCGAGGATCCAGGCGGCCTGCTCGGCGCTGGAGGTCTCGTAGATCGGCACGGTGACCGCTCCGGCCGCCCAGATGGCGTAGTCGAGCAGGGTCCACTCGTAGCGGGTGCGGCTCATCAGGGCGACCCGGTCACCGGGGGCGATGCCGGCGGCCACCAGTCCCCGGGCGACCGCGACCACCTCGTCGCGGAACCCCCGGCAGGTCACGTCCACCCGGCCCGCCGCGCCGGCCGGCGCCGGCCGGACGAACTGCACGGTGTCCGGGGCGACCTCGGCGTTGTCCCAGACCGGGTCGGTCAGGTTTGCCGCGTCGCCGACGGTGACGATGGGCGGAACGGAGAACTCGCGCACCTGCACTCCCTCGTGCTCGCACTGGCGGGCCGCCGTGGGTCGGCTCTGTCGAAACCTACCCGTCCACCTCTGCGGGTGAGGTAGGGAGGTTGCCCGCCCGGCTGGTGGGACGCCGGGCCCGCGCCGCCGAGGTGCGGCGTGGGGGTGGAGCGACGCGCGCGGGACCGCCGCCGGGTAGCCTCCCCCCATGGCGGACTCCTCCACCCAGTCGATCCTCATCGACGCGCCACCGGACCAGGTGGCAACGGTCATCTGCGACTTCCCCAGCTACCCGGAGTGGACCGAAGCGGTGCGGCGGGCGGAGGTGGTCGAGGAGTACGAGGACGGGTACGCCAGCCAGGTCCGGTTCACCATCGACGCCGGCGTGCTGGCCGACGAGTACGTGCTGGCCTACGAGTACGCCGAGGATCTCTCCCGGATCGAGTGGCACCTGGTCGAGCCCTCGAAGATGCAGAAGGCCCAGCGCGGCTCGTACGACCTGGTCGGCAACCCGGACGGCACCACGACCGTGACGTACACGCTCGAGGTGGAGCTCTCCGTGGGCATGCTCGGCATGTTTCGGCGCAAGGCCGAGAAAATGATCATGGATACCGCGTTGAAGCAGCTCAAGCGCCGGGTAGAAGCACCCGGTGCGGCCCACTGACCCGACCGGCGACCCGGTCTGCACGGTAGAGGAGCCGACCATGGGGAGTACGGATCCGGGTTCGGCCCGGGAAGAGGCGGAACGGCTGGTCGCCATGCTGCTGGCGACCGCCCGGCTGGCCGGTTCGGCTCCGGGAGCCGGACCCTGGGGTCCGCTCGGTGGGATCCTTGCCGGTGTCCTCGGTCACAGTGCCGGTTTCGGCCGGACCGGCGGCGGGGACGGCGCGGCGTCCGGCGCCGGCTCCGGGCCCGCCGGTTTCGCCACCGGCTCGGCGGAATGCTGCATCTGCCCCGTCTGTCGAGGTATCGCCGCGTTGCGTGATCCGAGTCCCGAATTCGCCGAGCGGTTGGCGACCGGAGCGGGGGACCTGGCCGCGGGGGTGGCCAGCCTGCTGCGCGCCTTCGCCCCGGCCGAGCCCAGCCCCCCGGCCCCGGAGGGTGGCTCGACGGAGCCGGCCGCGGGAGCCGAGGCGAGAGACCACGTGTGGCGCGAGGCCACCCGTTCCGGGCATGATTCTCAGCCGGCACCCGAGCAGGACGTGTGGTCCGCCGCCACCCGGGGGGAGGGCGCGGCCGATCCGGGTCCCGTCGTGCCGCCCGCCGATGGTGCCGGGCCGGACGCGCCGGTGAAGACCCGGCGGCCGGCCGGCCGTCCCGTGGTGCCCGCCTCGCGGGCGTCCGGCGAGGTGGGCGACGCACCAGGCGACGGGGCCTGACCACCGGACATCCGGACCTTGCACGGCGGTTCGGGCAGCACAGCAGAGGGGAGTGGCAGCGGTGACGCTGACCATCGGAGTCGACGTCGGTGGCACGAAGGTGGCCGGCGGTGTCGTTGACGACACCGGCAAGGTTCTCGTGCAGGCCCGACGGGACACCCCCGCCGACGACGTGGCCAAGACCCGGGACGTCATCATCGAGGTGGTCACCGAGCTGGCCGTGGGCCGCAGCATCGCGGCGGTCGGCATCGGTGCGGCCGGCTGGATCGACGTCACCCGCTCCACCGTGCTCTTCGCCCCCAACCTGGCCTGGCGGGACGAGCCGCTGCGCGACTACGTCAGCAACGCCACCGGCCTGCCGGTGATCGTGGAGAACGACGGCAACGTGGCGGCCTGGGCGGAGTTCCGCTACGGCGCCGCCCGGCACGCCGACGACTCGATGGTCATGTTCACCATCGGCACCGGCGTGGGCGGCGGCATCGTGCTCGGCGGGGAGTTGCTGCGCGGCGCCAACGGCATCGCCGCCGAGCTGGGGCACATGCTCACCGTCCCGGACGGCCACCAGTGCGGCTGCGGCCGGCTGGGCTGCATCGAGCAGTACGCCAGCGGCAGCGCCCTGGTCCGCTTCGCCCGCGCCGCCGCCCGGCAGGAGCCGCACCGGGCCACCGCCCTGCTCGAGCTGGCCGGCGGGGAGGCCGAGGCGGTCACCGGCCCGATGGTGACCGCCGCCGCGCAGGGCGGCGACCCGGTCTCCGCCGAGGCGTTCGCCCAGGTCGGGCGCTGGCTCGGCACCAGCCTCGCAGACATGGCGCAGATCCTCGACCCGCAGGTGCTGGTCGTCGGCGGCGGCGTGGTGGAGGCCGGCGACCTGCTGCTCGGCCCGACCCGCCGATCGTTCACCGACGCCCTCGCCCAGCGCAGCCGGCTCCCGGTGGCCGAGGTCCGCCCGGCCGAGCTGGGCAACACCGCCGGGGTCATCGGCGCCGCCGACCTCGCCCGCCGGCTGTGAGCGCGAGGAACGCAGCGGAGCGGAGTCCCGCAGTCGCGAGCGGAAGGTCGGCCCGGTGAGCGCGAGGAACGCAGCGGAGCGGAGTCCCGCAGTCGCGAGCGGAAGGTCGGCCCGGTGAGCGGAGCGGGCGGCGGGGTGCCGCTGCGGGTGGTGTCGTACAACATCCACAGCCAGCGCGACGACCCGGCCGCGCTGGCCGCGGTGGTGCGGGCGGCCGCGCCGGACGTGGTGATCGTGCAGGAGGCGCCGCGGCGGTTCCGGTGGCGGCAGAAGTCCGCCACGCTGGCCGATTCGTTCGGGCTGGTGGTCGCCGCCGGCGGCCTGCCGTCGCTGGGCAACCTGCTGCTGACCAGCCTCCGGGTCCGGGTGTACGGCACCCGCTGCCAGCGCTACCCGCTGACCCCGGGCCGGCATTTGCGCGGCGCCGCGTACGCCGAGTGCCGGGTCGGCGGAGCGCGGTTCCTGCTGGCCGGCTCGCACCTGTCCACCGACCCGGCGGAGCGGCCGGCCCAGGCGGCGGCGTTCAAGCGCGAGCTGGCCGCCGCCACGCTGCCGGTGATCGCCGGCGCCGACCTCAACGAGGGGCCGGACGGGCCGGCCTGGCGGACCGTCGCGGCGGGACTGACCGACGCCGCGGTCGCCGCCGACCGGGCCGACCGGCACACCTACCCGTGTGCCGACCCGCGCCGCCGCATCGACGCCCTCTTCGTCGACCCGCGGGTCACCGTGGTCGACTACGACGTGGTGGACACACCGCTGACCCGCCGGGCCAGCGACCACTTCCCGGTGCTGGTGGACCTGCTGCTGCCCGCGGTCGACTGAGCCGCCACCGGCGGCGGCCGGCGGGCGGGGCTGGACAACGGCGGGAGTTGTCGGCAGGATTTCGCAGCGACCCGGCACACCGTGCCGTACATAAGGAGATTCCCCGGTGTCCTCCTCCACCGACCTCGGCCGCCCCGACGCTCCGCCGGGGACGCTCGCCCAGACCCCGGACGGCCGCCCGGTCTCGGACCGGGGTGACACGGTCTGCGTCATCGGGGCCGGGGCCAGCGGCCTCACCGCGGTGAAGAACCTCGCCGAGCACGGCTTCGGCGTGGACTGCTACGAGCGGGAGACCGGCGTCGGCGGGGCCTGGAACTGGCGGCACGACCGCAGCCCGGTCTACGCCAGCACCCACCTCATCTCGTCCCGGCCGTTCACCCAGTTCCCCGACTTCCCGATGCCGGACGACTGGCCGGACTACCCGCACCACAGCCAGCTGCTGTCCTACTTCGAGCGGTACGCCGACCACTTCGACCTGCGCCGGCACATCTGGTTCGGCACTGAGGTGGTGCGGGTGGAGCCGGTCGAGGGGGACCGCTGGGACGTGACCACCCGCAGCACCGGCGGGTACGGCCCGGAGCGCACCTCGCGGTATGCGGCGGTGGTTGTCGCCAACGGGCACAACTGGTCGCCGAAGCTGCCCCGCTACGAGGGGCTGGAGGGGTTCCGCGGCGAGGTGATGCACGCCTCGTCCTACAAGGACCCGGCGCAGTTGCGCGGCAAGCGGGTGCTGGTGGTCGGCGCCGGCAACACCGGCTGCGACATCGCGGTCGAGGCGGCCCAGCAGGCGTCCCGCTGCTGGCACTCCACCCGCCGCGGCTACTGGTACGCCCCGAAGTACGTCCTCGGCCGTCCCGCCGACCAGGTCAACGACAGCCTGCTCGCGCTGCGGGTGCCGCTGCGGGTCCGCCAGTGGCTCTACCACTGGACGCTGCGGCTCACCGTCGGCGACCTCACCCGGTTCGGCCTGCCCAAGCCGGACCATCGGGTCTACGAGACGCACCCGATCGCGAACAGCCAGCTCGTGTACTACGTCGGTCACGGCGAGATCAGCCCGGTGCCGGAGCTGGCCCGCTTCCACGACCGGTCGGTCGAGCTGACCGACGGCCGGGAGATCGACCCCGAGCTGGTCATCTTCGCCACCGGCTACCTGCCGCGCTTCGAGTTCCTGGAGGCGAAGGTGCTCGGCGACGACGAGGGCGTCGGCCGGCCCCGGCTCTGGCTGAACGAGTTCACCGCCGGGCACCCCACCCTGGCGGTGGTCGGCCTGGTGCAGCCGGATTCCGGCGTCTTCACCATCTCGCACTGGCAGAGCGTGCTCTTCGCCCGGCTGCTGCGGCTGCGGGCCACCCGGCCGGACCGGGCCGCGGCGTTCGCCAAGAAGGTCGCCGCCGGCGTCGGCGAGCGCTACTCCGGCGCGGTCAAGGACAGCACCCGCCACTGGTTCGAGGTGGGCCACGCCGACTACCTGCGCGCCGTCCAGCGCGCCCTGGACGAGCTGGAAGGCGGCCGGTGAGCGCGAGGAGTGCAGCGAAGCGGAGCCCCGCAGTCGCGAACGAAGGGGTGGCCCGGTGAGCGCGAGGAGTGCAGCGAAGCGGAGCCCCGCAGTCGCGAACGAAGGGGTGGCCCGGTGAGCGCGAGGAGTGCAGCGAAGCGGAGCCCGGCAGTCGCGAACGAAGGGGTGGCCCAGTGAGTATCGAGCGGGTGCGGATCGTGCGGGCCCGGGAGTGGGCCCGACCGGAGCGCCCCGCCCGTCGCGAGGTGCTCAGCGCCGTGCCGCAACTGGAGGAGGGTCGGCCACCGCTGCTCTTCGTGCCCGGGTTCGGGCACGGGGCGTGGGCGTTCGCCGAGCACTGGTTGGAGCACGCGGTGTCCCGCGGTTTCCCCGCGTACGCGCTCAGCCTGCGCGGGCACGGCGGCAGCGAGCCGGCGCCGGGGGCGACGCTGCGGTCGTACGCCCACGACGTGACCCAGGTGGCGGCGGGCCTGCCGCGGCGGGCGGTGCTGGTGGGGCACGGCGCCGGGGCCCGGGTGGTCACGCACGCGCTGGCCCGCTACCCGGCCCGGGCCGCGGTGCTGGTGGCACCGGTGCTCGGTGGCTGGGGGACGCTCGGTGCCGCGCTGCGGCGCAATCCAGGCGGCACCCTGCCGGCGGTGTTCGGCGGGGGCCTGCGGCTGAGCCGCCGGCAGTTGTTCAGCCGGGAACTGCCGGACGCCGAGGCGCGCCGGTACGCTGCCCGGCTGGGCCGGGCCGGCCGCCGCGCCCAGTGGCAGCTGCTGACCGGCCGGGAGCCCGAGCCGGCGGTGGGCCGACCGCCGGTGCTGGTGCTGGGCAGCCCCGACGACCGGGTGGTGCCGGCCGCCGCGCTGACCCGGGCCGCCCGCCGGTACGCCTCGGCCCCGCTGCTCTTCCCCGGCATGGGCCACGACCTGATGCTGGACGCCCGCTGGCGGGAGCCGATCGACGCGATCCTCGACTGGCTGGAGAAGGACCCGGCGCCGGCGGCCGGCTGAGCGCCGCCCTCGGCGTCGGGCCGGCTCAGTCGGTCGCGGCGAGCCGGGTGAGCAGGGAGCCGCTCTCGTCCAGCGCGCTGAGGTAGGACCGGGCCCAGGCGTGGATGTCGTTGCGGTGCAGGTGCTTCCGCATCGCCCGCATCCGCGCGGCCACGTCGGCCGGCGCGGCCCGCAGCGCGGCGAGCAGCTCCTGCTTGAGCCCCTCCAGGTCGTGCGGGTTCACCAGGAACGCCTGGGACAGCTCGGTGGCCGCCCCGGCGAACTCGCTGAGCAGCAGCGC
This sequence comes from Micromonospora sp. GCM10011541, assembly GCF_042650725.1. Lineage (NCBI taxonomy): Bacteria > Bacillati > Actinomycetota > Actinomycetes > Micromonosporales > Micromonosporaceae > Micromonospora > Micromonospora sp. GCM10011541. Next base: position 248,053 of record NZ_JBHSBP010000010.1, on the reverse strand, counting down.
GCCGGTGTCGTCCACCCGGGCGGCGACGTATTCCTTGGCGACCAGGTTCATCCCGTCCCGCAGCGGGGTCACCGCCATCACGTCGGCGATCCGGTAGAGGGCGGCCAGCTCGGCCCGGTCGAAGGTCTGGGTGAGGTAGTGGATCGCCGGCTCGCCGACCCGGCCGAACTCGCCGTTGATCCGCCCGACCTCGCGCTCCACCCGCTCCCGCAGGATCTGGTACTGGCCGACCCGTTCCCGGCTGGGCACCGCCACCTGGATCAGTACGGTGTCCCGCACCTTGACGTCGCCGCTGGCCAGCAGCTCGCTGTACGCCTTGAGCCGCTGCTCGATGCCCTTGGTGTAGTCCATCCGGTCGACGCTGAGGATGACGTGCTCGGGGTTGCCGAGGTCGCGGCGCAGCCGGCGGGCGCGGTCGGCGACCTCCGGCCGGGCGGCGAGCGCGGCCATCTCGGCGGTGTCGATGGAGACCGGGAAGGCGCCGATCCGGACCACCCGGCCGCCGACACCGATCCGCCGGTCGGTGGCGGGCAGGCCGAGCACCTTGGTGACCAGCTGCGCGAAGTTGTGCGCCGCCTGGGGCCGCTGGAAGCCGATCAGGTCGGCGCCGAGCATCCCGCGCAGCAGCTCGACCCGGCGCGGGAGCTGCATGAACAGCTCCGGTGGCGGGAACGGCGCGTGCAGGAAGAACCCGATCCGCAGGTCGGGGCGGAGCGCCCGGAGTAGGCCGGGGACCAGTTGCAGGTGGTAGTCCTGCACCCAGACCAGGGCGCCCGGCTCGGCCACCTCGGCGGCGGCCTCGGCGAACCGCTGGTTGACCCGCTGGTACGCGTCCCACCAGCGGCGGTGGTACTCGGGCTGCTCGACGGCGTCGTGGTAGAGCGGCCAGAGGGTCGCGTTGGCGAAGCCCTCGTAGTGGTCGCGGAGGTCTTCGGCGGTCAGCGGCACGGTGTGCATGCGGACGCCGTCCACCTCCGGCAGGTGGGGCGCCGGGCCGGTGCCGCCCGCCCAGCCGACCCAGGTGGCCGGGGTATGTCGCAGCAGGGGGTGCAGGGCGCTCACCAGGCCCCCGGGGCTGCGGCGCCACTCGCAGGCGCCGTCCGGCGCCACACTGTCGTCGATGGGGAGGCGGTTGGCGACCACCACGAGGGGACTCTGTCGCATCTCGGGCATTCCGATCAGCAGGGGCTGACCGCCGCGAGCGGGGAGGAACCGGGCAGTCAGTGGGGGAAGTGACGGACAGCGGTATTCCTACTGACCGTAAGTTACACCACTGTTACGTCACCGGCCGGTGGTCCATCGCCGTCCCGGGATGCGGGCGCCCGCCCAAGGGCGGGGTCAGACGACCGCGCCGTCGTCCGGGTCATGGTCGTCGGTGTCGCCCGGACGCAGCCGCCAGATCAGGGTCACGAAGCCGGCCAGGATGCCGGTGAAGCCGAGCAGCGTCACCACCGAGGGGTCGACCGGGAGTGCCGTTGGGTAGAGGAAGAGCGCGAAGCCGACGACGATGGCCATGACGCCGACCACCGTGTACTTCGAGAAGCGGGGCAGCGGGGGCGGCGGGGGTGGGGTGTAGTGCTCCTCGTCGGCGTCCGCCGGCAGGTCGGCGCCGAAGGTGTCCAGGCCGTCCAGGAGCGACGGCTCGTCCTGCCGGCCGCGACTGACCGAGATCCCGGAGATGTCGGCCGCGTACGGCAGGCGCCGGACGTCGGTGGCGGTCGGCCCGCCGGACTCCTCGGCCCCGGTGCGCGGGGACGCCCCGCCGGCCGGTTCGGACGGGTCGACCGGGTCGTCCACGTCCTCGGCGGCGGGCCAGGGGTGGCTCCCGGGGGCGGGCGCGGTGTCGAAGGCGGCGACGATCCGGGCCCACTCGGCCTCGATGTCGGGCTCGTCGTCCCGGGCCGGCTCGGGGGTGCCCTCGTCGGCGAGCTGGGTGAGGTAGTCCCGGGCGGTGGTCAGGTGGGAGCGGTCGACGTAGAGCCGGTCGACCGGCCGGGACGGCACGGTGGTGGTGCGGGTCACCGGGTTGAGGTCGGCGGAGGGCTGGAGGTACGCGGCGATGCCGCCGGCGGCGAGCACGTCGAGCAGGTGTTCGCCGACGCGCGGATCCACGTCACCCGCGACGGCGTACTCGCTCGCGTCGAGCCCGTTGTCCCGCCGTCCCCGACGGGGCCCACCCGCTGACACCGGACACCCTCCTCGTCGCACCCGACGGTGCTCCTCGCCGCGGCGCGCCCTACGCCGTGCCCTGAATCGTGACACGTCAGGACCCGGTTCCGGGAGTGCGTTGTGGCGTGCCGCTCCTGGTTCGTAGGCTCATGCCCGACAGTCCCGCTCGCCGACGGCGCCTCGGGCGTGGTCCCGGGCGGGTGCCGGCGACCCGGCCAGGCTCCCGGCGACGGGTGTCGCCACCCCCGCTGGAAGGACACCGGTGCTGTACTGGCTGATGAAGTACATCATTCTCGGGCCGCTGCTGAGGCTGATCTTCCGCCCGCAGGTGGAGGGGCTCGAGAACGTCCCGGAGACCGGCCCGGTCATCCTGGCCAGCAACCACCTCTCCTTCTCGGACTCGATCTTCACCCCGCTCATCGTCAAGCGAAAAGTCACATTCATCGCCAAAGCGGAATACTTCCTCGGTAAGGGCATCAAGGGTTGGCTGACCAAGATGTTCTTCGTCGGCTCCGGCACCATCCCGGTCGACCGCTCCGGCGGCCGGGCCGCCCGCGCGGCGCTGGACACGCAGCTCAAGGTGCTGCGGTCCGGCGGCATCGCCGGCATCTACCCCGAGGGCACCCGGTCGCCGGACGGCCGGCTCTACCGGGGCAAGACCGGGGTGGCCCGGCTGGCGTTGGAGAGCGGCGCCCCGGTGGTCCCGTTGGCGATGCTCAACGCCGACGAGATCCAGCCCCCGGGCCAGCTGATCCCCAACGTCAAGCGGGTGCGGATCCGCTTCGGCGCGCCGCTGGACTTCTCCCGGTACGCCGGGATGGCCGGCGACCGGTTCGTCGAGCGCGCGGTCACCGACGAGATCATGTACGAGCTGATGGAGCTCTCCGGCCGCGAGTACGTCGACATGTACGCGCAGAAGGCGAAGAGCCGCCCGGCCGTGCCGAGCCAACCCGTCCCCGTCTGACCGGGCCTCAGCAGGCCACCGCGGGCCCGGTGTCGGCGACCGGCTGCCGGGCCAGGGCGAGCAGGCCGGGCGCCTCGTTGCGCCGCGCGAAGGCCCGCACCTCGGCCAGCGGCGGCCCGGCCGCCGCCGGCTCGCCGGCCCGGTCCAGCTCGGCGGCGGCCAGCGCGAGCGCGAGCATCCGGTCGGTGACGTCCGGGATCCGCGCGTAGATCTCGGCGCCGGCCAGGTGCAGCTCGCCGGCGCGCCGGTGATCGCCGTCGGCCGCCGCGAGGGCCCCGGTGACCGTCCGCAGCGCCGCCTCCGACCACGGCGTGCGGTGTCCCAGCCGGTCCAGCATCGCCCGGACCCGCACCGCCGCGTCCCGGCCGGCCAGCGCCGCCGCGTACGCCGCCGCGGCGATCCACTCGCCGCTGGCCAGCGCCGGCACTGCCGACCAGGAGTCGGCCAGCTCGTCGACCAGCGCCGCCGCCTCGTCGGCCCGCCCCTGCAGGGCCCGGCAGAGCGCCGCCATGCCGAGCATCGTCCAGTGCGGGCGGTGGAAGCCGCTGCGGCGGGCCGTGTCCAGCGCGGCGGCCACGTCGTCCCGGTGCCGCGACAGCTCATCGTGCCCGGCCGTGCCGTTCCGCTGCGGCGGCGCGGGCCGGGGCGCCGGCGGCACCGGCCGGCCGCGCAGCACCAGCAGGCAGGAGCGCAGCCCGCGGACCTGCATGTCCCAGCCACCGGTCGGCGTGTCCACGAACGCGTCGGCGGCGGCGAGCAGGCGGGGGAAGTCCCCGTCGAAGTACGCCCGCATCGCCTCGCCGGAGTAGCTGGTGGTCAGCGTCTGCCCGCTGGCCGTACGCGCCGGCGCGGCCGACAGCAGGGCGTCCGAGCGCAGCCAGTCGCCCTCCTCGCGGACCGCGTACGCGAGGTTCTGCATCGCCCGGGGCAGGGCCAGCAGCTGCTGGGCCCGGCTGAACTCCACGATCGCGTGCAGCTCGTCCAGGCCCAGCCGGTCGCCGGCCTGGTAGCGGGCGGTGGCCGCGGTGATCCGGGCGTTGGTGCGGATCTCCGCCAGCCCCAGCCGCTCGCCGATCTCCGCCGCCGTCTCCGCCGCCGCGACGGCCGCGTCCCGCTCGTAGTTCAGCATGTGCAGCCGGCCCAGCTCGGCGTGCGCGTCCGCCTTCTGGGCGCTGTCCGGCAGCGGCTCGAAGAGCCCCACCGCCCGGTCCAGGCAGGCCACCGCCGTAGCCCGGTCGGCGCGCAGCCAGGCCGCCTGGCCGAGCAGCGTCCAGGCCCGGGCGGCGCAGGCGTCGTCGCCGTGCGCGAGCAGCCGGTCGGCGAGGGTGTGCAACTGCTCCGGCCCGCCGCCGGAGAGGAAGGTGTTGCCGTCCCGGTAGAAGGAGATCTCGGTGCTCAGCAGTTCCAGTTGCAGCCGGCCCACCGGGTCGCCGTCGTCGGCCAGGCCGAGCGCGCGGCCCGCGTGGCCGGCGGCCGCGTCCAGGCCGTGCAGCGCGTACGCCCGGCGGGCGGCCCGGTGCAGCGCCGCGCGGGCCGGGCCGGCATACCGGTGGGTGTCCATGCCCAGCGTCCGGGCGATCTCGTGCGCCGCCCACCGGTGGTGCGCGAGGACCTCCGCCAGGTCGGTGTCCCGGCTCTGCGACAGCGCGTCCAGCCAGTCCGCCGTCCGCTCGTGCCGGGCCACCCGCTCGGTACGCGGCAGCCGCTGGTAGCAGACGTCCCGGACCAGCACGTGCCGGAACCGGAACTCCGGCTGCCCGGCCATCGTCGACGCCGCCTGCTCGTGCACGAAGTCGCGCTGCTCCAACCGGCGCAGCGCCCGCTCCACCGACTCCACCGCCAGGCCCAGGGCGGCGGCCACCGCGCCCGGCCAGAACTGCACTCCCACCACCGAGGCGGCCAGCAGCACCGCCCGGTCCTTGGCGTCGAGCAGGTCCACCCGGTTGGCGATCACCGCGTGGACGCTCTCCGGCATCGGCAGGTCCAGGTGCTTCTCCAGCGACCAGCCGCGCCCCGACTGGCGCAGCGCGCCCTGCTCGATCAGCATCCGGACGTACTCGTGGGCGTAGAGCGGGTTGCCGCCGGCTACCTCGACCAGCGGACTGAGCATGTCGGCGGAGAAGGCCGCCTGGCCGAACATGTGCGCGTAGAGGGAGGCGATGCCGGTGTCCCGCAGCGGCGGCAGGGTGATGGTGACCGAGCCGGTGATCGTCCCCGCCCAGCTCGGGTCGCGGTCGACCAGCTCCGGCCGGGCCGTGCAGAGCAGCAGCAGCGGGACGTCGCGGGCGGCCGCGCCGAGCAGCTCGACGAAGCGCAGCATCGCGTCGTCGGCCCAGTGCAGGTCCTCGAAGACCAGCACGGTGGGTCGGCGGGCCGCCAGCGCCAGCAGGAACCGCCGCCACGCCGACTCGGCCTCCTCCGCGGGCAGCGCGGTGCCGGTCAGCCCGACCAGCGGGCGCAGGGCGTCGACGATCCGGTCCCGCTCCCCGGGACCGACCAGCTCGGTCACCGCGGCGGCCAGCCGCTGCGCCGCGGTCGGTGCGGGGTCGGTGTCCAGGATGCCCGCCTCGGTCTTGACCACGTCGGCCAGCGCGGCGAACGTGACGTTCTCGCCGAACGGCGGGCACCGCCCGGTACGCCAGGTCAGCGGCTCGTCGACCAGCCGCCCGGCGTGCCGGTACAGCTCGCGGACGAGCCGGCTCTTGCCGATGCCGGCCCGCCCGAAGACGGTCACCACCTGCGGCATCTGGTCCCGGAGCGACCGGTGCAGGGCGTTGACCAGCAGCCCCAGCTCGTGCTCACGGTCGATCAGCGGGGTGGTGTCCGGCTCCCGGTCGGTCGGCTGGCGGCGGACCGGGGACAGCGCCAGCCAGACCTCGGTCGGCGAGGAGCGCCCGCGCAGGGTGACCGGCGGCTGCTCGGAGTAGCGGATGGCGTCCTTGGTCAGCGCGTGGGTGGCGCCGCAGACCAGCACCCCGCCGGGCGGCGCCACCGACTGCATCCGGGACGCGGTGTTGACCACGTCACCGGCCACGATGGCCTGCCCACCGTCCCGGGCGGCGGCCACGTCGACCAGCGCCTCGCCGGTCGCCACGCCCACCCGGAACCGCAGCTCGTCGGCGCCGGTCGGGGCGAACCGGGTCAGCACCCGCTGCAGCTCCAGCCCGGCGCGGACGCAGCGCAGCGCGTCGGTCTCGGTGGCCACCGGGGCGCCGAAGAGCGCCATCACCGCGTCGCCGATGTACTTCTCGACCACGCCGCCGTACTGCCCGACCACCCGCTTGGCGGCCGAGAAGAAGCCGGTCTGCATGCCGCGGACCTGCTCCGGGTCGGTTCGCTCGACGTACGGCGTGAAGTCGATCAGGTCGACGAAGAGCACGCTGACCCGGCGGCGGTCCTCCTGGGGCGCCGCGGCCGGGCGCTGCGCCCCGGTCCGGGGCGCCCCGCACGAGGTGCAGAACGTCACGTCGGTGGCGAGCGGGCGCAGGCAGTGCGGGCAGACGGCGCCCAGCTCCGCGCCGCAGCCACCGCAGAAGCGGTCGCCGTCGGCGGCGGTACGTCCACATCGGTCACACTGCGCGGAGATGACACCCTCCACTGGCGAATCTGCCGGCCGCCCCGCGGCCGGGCGCCGCGCCCCCCGCGGCGTCCACCGTGAGTATCGCCGCCGGCGGCGGTGTCAGGTACCGGGCTGTTGGCTTGCGGACAGTTCTCCGGACGGCGTCAAGAGCTACATTCAGGCGGCCGAATGCCGACCGCGATCAAGGGGGATACGCCATGGTGTACGTGAAGCTGGAGAGCGACTGGACCGACCCCGACGGGGTCAACCACTCGGCGGGCGAGTCGGTCGACGTGGATGCCGCCACGCTCGCCGCGCTGCAGGCGGAGGGGGTCGTCAGCGAGGGGTCCGGTGGCGGCAAGGACACCACCGACTGGGCCGGCCCCGGCAGCACCACCGCCTGGGCGGGGCCGGGCAGCGCCGGCGTCTGAGGCCGGTGCCGACGAGGGCCGGGGCGGCGACGCCACCCCGGCCCTCGGCCACGTCCGACACCGGCGCGGCGCGTCAGCGGTCGTTCATGCCGGCGCGGCGGCGCAGCGCGGCCACGTCGGTCACCACGATCCGGCGTCCCTCGGTACGCAGCCAGCCCCGGCTGGCGAACGAGCCGATCGCCTGGTTGACGCTCTGCCGGGAACCGCCGGCCATCTCGGCGAGCTGGCTCTGGTTGAGCTCGATCGTGATCATCGGGGCCTGGCTCTCCCCGGCCAGCCGGACCAGCGTCTTGGCCACCCGGCCGGGCAGGTCGAGGAAGACGTGATCGGCGTTCTGTTCGGTGAGCCGGCGGATCAGCCCGCCGAGCGAGCGCATCACCGCGTCGAGGATCCGCGGGTTGGAGTGCACGAGCTCCATGAAGGCCGGTCGGGACAGCGCGAGGGCGGCGGAGTCCTCGATGGCCTCGGCGGAGGCGGACCGGGTGGAGGCGTCCAACAGGGAGACCTCGCCGAGCACATCGGGTGGACGGATCACCGACAGCACCGCCCGCTCACCGGTGGGCGCGGTGCGGAAGACGGCCACCGCCCCCCGGCGCAGCACGATCAGCGACTCGCCGGGATCGTTCTCCACGAACAGCAGCTGACCCTTGCGGTAGGTGCGCGGGACCGCCGCGGCGATCACGCGTTGCCGCACCTCCGGCTCGAGTCCGGCGAACATCTCCACGCCGGTGAGCGCGTCACCCGGCTCCGGCAGGCGAACCTCCACGGCCCAACCCCTCCCCGGTCAAGGACCAAATCGCAGCCGGGTGAACCTGACAGCCCCCGGTACGAGGTTCTGAACCGGTTCGGCGTCCGGTAGCGGTACACATCAGATCATGACGGTCCGGTCGCTTGCTGTACACCCCTGGAAACACTTCCGTGACCCTGCCGAGCTGCGGTGCGGGGGCGCCGGCCGGCTCGTCCCGTGCCCCGCCGACCGGCGTCCGGCCGTCGTGGGCGAGGATGGCGGGGATGGTCTACCGCTACTTCTACGACTGCGAATTCATCGAGGACGGCCGGATCGTCGACCTCGTGTCGATCGGCGTCGTCGACGAGTACGGCCGCGAGTTCTACGCGGTCTCCACCGAGTTCGACGACTCCCGGGCCGTGCCGTGGGTGCGCCGCAACGTCCTCGACAAGCTCCCCTCGCCGGCGGACCGGGCCTGGCGCTCGCGGGAACGCATCCGCGACGACCTGTACGACTTCCTGATGGAGCCGATCCGGGACCGGCCGGGAGAGCAGCTGGAGCTCTGGGCCTGGTACGCCGCGTACGACCACGTGGTGCTGGCCCAGCTCTGGGGCGCCATGCCGGCGCTGCCCCGGGAGATCCCCCGGTTCACCAAGGAGCTGCGCCAGCTCTGGGACGACCGGGGCCGCCCGAAGCTGCCGGACGCCGAGGCGGACCGGCACGACGCCCTGGTCGACGCCCGGCACAACCTGGCCCGGTGGCGGGCGATGAGCCGCCGGTAATCTGCCCGGAAGGTCGGGTCCCGCAGGTTTGACCGGTTCTGTCCCGGGCACCGTTCGACATCGATCCGATGCGAGGGAGTGCCGCCATGCGCAAGGAGCCGACCACCGCCGCGGACGCCCGGGGGCGGGTCACCGAGCTGATCAGGGACGCCCGGATCTGCCTGCTCACCACGACCGCCGTGGACGGCCGGCTGGTCAGCCGGCCGATGGGCCTGCAGGCCGCCGAGTTCGACGGTGATCTGTGGTTCTTCGCCTACGCCGACTCCGCCAAGGTTCGCCAGATCCGGGTGAACCCGCAGGTCAATGTCGGGTTCTCCGACCAGCGCCGGCACGCCTGGGTCTCGGTGGCGGGCACCGCGCAGGAGGGTTGGGACCGGGCCCGCGCCGAGCGGCTGTGGAACCCGCTGCTGAAGACCTGGTTCCCGGACGGGCTGGACACCCCGGGGATCACGCTGCTCAAGGTGCACGTGAGCTCGGTCGAGTACTGGGACTCGCCGGGCGGCACGGTGGTGAACCTGCTCGGCTTCGCCAGGGCGGCGGTGACCGGGCGGCCGCCGAAGGCGGGGGAGAACCACGAGGTCAGCTACTGACGGGTAGCCGGACCGGCGCTCGGGACCGGCCGGGGCGCGGTGTCGGCGGACCCCCACGCGGACTACAGTGCGCACTGACGGCCCGCCCCGGGCCGGCAACGGCGCCGATGGTCTGATCTGACGCATATCCTGGGGCTTATCCGGGCTTCACCCTGATGCTCCAGGAGGATGAGCAGATCATGCGTATCGGCGTGCTCACCGGCGGCGGCGACTGCCCAGGTCTCAACGCGGTCATTCGGGCGGTGGTCCGCAAGGGCGTCGCCACCTACGGTCACGAGTTCGTGGGCTTCCAGGACGGCTGGAAGGGCCCGCTGGAGGGGCTGTCCAGGCCGCTCGGCATCGCGGAGGTCCGCGGCATCCTGCCGCGCGGCGGCACCATCCTCGGCTCGTCCCGCACCAACCCGTTCAAGATCGAGAACGGGGTGGAGCGGATCAAGGAGAACCTGGCCGCGCAGGGCGTGGACGCGCTGATCGCGATCGGCGGCGAGGACACCCTCGGCGTCGCCACCAAGCTGCACGAGCTGGGCGTCAACGTCGTCGGCGTGCCGAAGACCATCGACAACGACCTCGGCGCCACCGACTACACCTTCGGCTTCGACACCGCGGTCAACATCGCCATGGAGGCGATCGACCGGCTGCACACCACGGCGGAGAGTCACCACCGCACCCTGGTCGTCGAGGTGATGGGCCGGCACGCCGGCTGGATCGCCCTGCACGCCGGCCTCGCCGGCGGCGCCAACGTGATCCTGCTGCCGGAGCGGCAGTTCGACGTGGAGCAGGTCGCCGGCTACGTCGAGAAGCGCTTCCAGCACCAGTACGCCCCGATCGTCGTGGTCGCCGAGGGCGCGCAGCCGCTGGAAGGCCAGATGGTCCTGCACAACCAGGAGCTCGACTCGTTCGGCCACGTCCGCCTCGGCGGCATCGGCCAGTGGCTCGCCGAGCAGCTGGAGGCGAAGACCGGCAAGGAGGCCCGCACGGTCGTGCTCGGCCACATCCAGCGCGGCGGCACCCCGAGCGCGTTCGACCGGGTGCTCGCCACCCGGCTCGGGCTCCAGGCCATCGACGCGGTGCACGAGGGCGACTGGGGCAAGATGGTCGCGATGCAGAGCACGGACATCGTCCGGGTTCCGCTGGCCGAGGCCACCCGCGAGCTGAAGACCGTGCCGCTGGAGCGGTACGCCGAGGCCGAGGTCTTCTTCGGCAGCTGATCGACGGCAGACGGTGCGGCGGTCCCGCGGGGGACCGCCGCGCCGCGGCTCCACCGAGAGGGGTACGGCGCGATGGCACCCGGGGTGCACACGGTCGCGGTGATCGGCGCGGGCAAGATCGGCGAGCTGATGCTCTCCGGCCTGCTCCGCTCGGGCTGGCCGGTGGAGCGACTGCTCGCCACGGCCCGCCGGTCGAGCCGCGCCGAGGAGCTGACCGCCCGGTACGGCGTCCGGGTGGTGGACAACCTCACCGCGGTGGACGAGGCGGCGGTGCTGGCCATCTCGGTCAAGCCGCAGGACGCCGCAACGCTGCTCGACGAGATCGGCCCCAAGGTCCCCGCCGACAAGCTGGTGATCTCGCTCTGCGCCGGCCTGCCCACCACCTTCTTCAGCCCCCGGCTGCCCGAGGGCACCCCGGTGGTCCGGGTGATGACCAACACCCCGGCCCTGGTCGACGAGGCGATGAGCGCCATCTCGGCCGGCGCCCACGCCACCGGTGAGCACCTGGCGCTCGCCGAGGAGATGTTCTCCCCGCTCGGCTCGACCCTGCGGGTGCCCGAGTCGCAGCAGGACGCGGTGACCGCCCTCTCCGGCTCCGGCCCGGCCTACTTCTACCTCCTGGTCGAGGCCATGATCGACGCCGGCATCCTGCTCGGCCTGCCGCGGCAGGTGGCGCACGAGCTGATCGTGCAGACCGCGATCGGCTCGGCGGTGATGCTGCGCGACTCCGGCGAACACCCGGTCAAGCTCCGCGAGGCGGTCACCTCACCGGCCGGCACCACCATCTCGGCGATCCGCGAGCTGGAGAACCACGGCGTCCGCGCGGCCATGCTGGCGGCGCTGGAAGCCGCCCGCGACCGGGCCCGCGAACTGGCCGCCCAGGCCGAGTGAGCCATCCGCCCCGCCCGGCTCGGGCCGGTGATCGACCCCAGGTCGGGGAGGTGGGGGCATCCGCAGGTGTCGGACACCCCCACGCCGGGGAGCCGGAGTGCACGCGTCTACCGCGGCGTCCGACGGCGGGGGCGAGCGGCGGCCGCACCGTGCCGCATACTGGCGCGGTGTTCACTCTCGCCCAGGCACGCCATCTGGTGGCCACCCTGCGGCCGCGCGTCGACCAGCTGATCCGGCACCGGGCCGACCTGGCCGAGCTGCGGGGCGACCTGGCCGACCACGGGGCCAGCGTGCTCGGCGGGCTGGCCGAGGTCAAGGCCCTCGAAGCCCGGCTGCACGCCATCGTGGACGAGTTCCACACCCACGAGATCCAGGTCAAGGGGATCGCCCCGGTGCTGCTGGACTTCCCCGGCGAGCGGGACGGCCGCCAGGTGCTCTGGTGCTGGCTGGAGGGCGACTCCGACGTGCGCTGGTACCACCGGGTGGAGTGCGGCTTCGCCGGCCGCCGCCCGATCTGACCCGGCCACCGGCCGGCCGGGGCGGGAGGGCGGTCAGCCGAGGGCGGCGAGGCGGGACCGGTCCACGTTGCCGCCGCTGAGGACCAGGACGACCCGGTCGTCGGGGGCCACCGTGACCAGACCCGCGCGCAGCGCCGCCAGGGTCACCGCGGCGGCCGGCTCCACCAGCAGCTTCGTCGCGTCCACCAGGTCCGACCAGGCGGGGAGGATCGACTCCTCCGGCACCTCCACCACGTCGTCGACCAACGCCCGGACGTGGGCCAGGGTGTGCCGTCCGGCGAACGGGGCGGCCAGACCGTCGGCGACCGAGGCCGGTCGTACCGGCGGGGTGGGCGTGCCGGTGCGCAGGGCGTACGACATCGCGTTCGCGCCGTCCGGCTCCACGCCGACGATCCGGGTGGCGGGGGAGGCCTCCTTCACCGCCGCCGCGATGCCGCTGATCAGGCCTCCACCGCCGACCGGCACCAGCACCAGGGCCGGGACCGGGCCGTCGGCCAGCAGCTCCCGGCCGATGGTGGCCTGGCCGGCGATCACGTCGGGGTCGTCGAAGGGCGGCAGCAGGTGGTACCCGCGTTCGGCCGCGAGGCCCTGCGCGGTGTCCAGCAGGTCGTGGGTGAGGACCACCTCGGCGCCGAGCCGGCGGACGGTGTCCACCTTGCTGGGCACCGCGCCCGGCGGCATGCAGACCACGGTGGGCAGCCCGAAGGCGCGGCCGACGAAGGCCACCGCGATCGCGTGGTTGCCGGCGGAGAAGGCCACCAGCCCGGCCGGCATGCCCTCGCGTTCGGCGCGGGCGAGCAGCGCGTTCATCGCGCCCCGCGCCTTGAAGCTGCCGGTGTGCTGGAGGTTCTCCGCCTTCACGGAGATCCGCAGGCCCAGCTCCGCGCCGAGCGAGGGGGCCGCCAGCAGTGGGGTCCGGACCACCCGCCCGTCCAGGCGCTTCTCGGCCGCCGTGATGTCGTCGCCCGTCACCAGCCGCATTTCCAGGAGCCTAGCCCGTCGGCACGCGCGGCGGCGTCCCCGAGCATCGGGTCAGCCGGCTGCGGAGCTGGGCAACGGGTCGGCCGGGGACTCGGCGACCGCGAAGACCACCACGTTGTCGCGGTAGTGGGCGCGCCGGCGGTCGAAGTCGCCGCCGCAGGTGACCAGGCGCAACTCCGGACCGGGGGTGGGACCGTACACGCGGGTGGTGGGGAAGCGGTCCTTGGCGACGCGCAGCGAGCCGGTGACCCGGAACGGCAGCCACCGGTCGCCCCGGCGCACCTCGACCCGGTCGCCGGGGCGCAGTTCCCCGAGGCGGGCGAAGACGGCCGGGCCGGCGCGCGAGTCGAGGTGGCCGGCGAGCACCGCCGGTCCGGGGTCGCCGGGGGCCGGCCCGCCCCCGTACCAGCCGGCCCGGGCGAAGTCGGCCGGCGGGACGAGCGCGCCGGCCCGGTCCAGCCCGAGCACGGCCAGTGGGGAGTCGACGCCGATCCGGGGCACGCGTACCCGGACGGGGGCGTCCGGCGGGCGTGCGGTGACCGGGGTGGAGCAGTCGGCGGCGCAGCTGGGCCGCCAGGCGACGGCCGGTGGCGGGCTCGCGGTGCCGCCGGTGCCGGTGGTGCCCGCGAGGCCGACGCCGGTGCCGGCGGCCAGGCAGAGCGCCAGGCCGGCCGCGCCGAGCGCGGCCGGCGGCGCCCGGCGGGCGCGGTGCCGTCGGATCGCGGGCCCCGGCCCGGTGGTCACCAGGCGGCGCGCCGGCGACGCAGCGCCACCCCGACCAGCACGGCGCCCGCGAGCAGGCCGCCGGCGATCATCCCGTACGTCCCGACGGCCGGGCCGGCCAGCCCGCCCGCGCCGGTGTCGACGCCTCCGGCCGGGACCACCGTGCCGCCGCGGGCGTCCTGCCGCAGTTCGGTGGTGAGGCCGCCGCTCTTCGCGTCCAGGACCAGCAGCGAGTAGACGGCTCCACCGTGGAGGCTGACCTCGGCGTCCGTGCTCGGACCGGTGCCGCCGTCCAGCCGCAGGCGCCAGCGGCCCGGCTGGACCTCACGGTAGTCCGTGGTGGTGGCGAAGCGGACCGCGTCGGCGATGGTCGGCCCGTCGGCGGCGGCGACGTCCAGCACCGGCGCGCGTACCGAGGCCTGCACCACCCGCAGCTTGGCCTGGCCGCCGGCGGGGGCGCTCAGGTCGTCGGTGAGCACCCGCAGCCCCAGGTCGGCGTGCCGGCCGACGCCGGCCACCGTGTACGCCGCGCCGGGCGCCACCGCGACCTCGGTGGTGAGCACCGGCGGCTGGTCGGCCGGGGCGCCTGCCCCGCGCATCGCCACCGCGTACCGCCCGGCCGGCAGCGGCAGGTACGCCGACACCACTCCGTACCCGACGCCGGGGAAGACCCGCGGCTCGGCCGCGCCCGGCGCGGAGAGGTAGACGTCCACGGCCGGGGTGTCGGGGGAGAGGTGCGCAAGGCGCACGTACCCGACGGTCTCCTGCCGGGTGGCGGCGCTGGCGGGCGCGGTGAGCGCGGCGCCGAGCAGCAGGGTCCCCGCGCCGGCCAGCAGCCGGCGCGGCGCGGTACGGAGCAGGTGCATGTCGCCTCCGGGGAGCGGTCAGGCCGGTGTGGCCGGGCCCCCAGGGTCCCGGCCACGGGTCTCGGGTGCAAGTCGTCCCTTCTGGACGACGGACACCCTGTCCGTCACCACAGTGGACCGTGCCGGCGACTGCCCGGCGGGCTCGGTACCGTGCGCGGGACCGGCTGAGCGATCCGGACGAGCCGATGGCCGCGTTCGTGGTCGAGGCGCCGGAGGCGCCGGGATCGCTGGCTGCCTGCGCGGTCGGCACGATCGAGCGGCGGCGGTCGACCTGCGCAGCTCCGAGCCCGCACAGCCCCTCTACCGGTCGCTCGGCTTCCAACCGACCCGCGATCCGGCGATGCGGCTGACACTGCCGGCCGAGCCGCGGGACTGACGGTCGGGCAGGGGGAGTGTCCGGCGGGCCGGGGAGCCCGCCGAGAGGTGTGACGGCGAAATCCTTCACGTCACAGCATGGGGCTGGCAATGATTTATATCAATTGATCTCTATGCGCTTCCCTCGCGAATCTCTGGGCTTCCGTCGTATGTCTATCTATTGATATCTATCTCGCACCACCACTTCCCACCCCCAGGAGTGCCCCGTGCGGAGATCCCGTCTCGTCACCCTCGCCCTCAGCCTGGCGACGTCCCTCGGCGCCACGCTCGCCCTGGCCGTCCCGGCCCAGGCCGCCGCCACCGACCGGTACGTCGCCCTCGGCGACTCGTACGCCTCCGGCGTGGGCGCCGGCAGCTACACCGCCGAGAGCGGCTCCTGCCAGCGCAGCACCAACGCCTATCCGGCCCTCTACAACACCAACGTCCAGCCGGCCTCGTACTGCTCGGTGGCCTGCTCGGGCGCGCGCACCACGGACGTGGTCAACAGTCAGCTCGCCGCCCTCGGCTCGACCACCACGCTGGTCAGCGTCACGGTCGGCGGCAACGACGTCGGCTTCGCCAACATCATGACCACCTGCGTGCTCTACGGCACCACCGAGTGCGTGGCCGCCGTCCAGGCCGCCGAGGACAAGGCGCGCGCCGACCTGGCCGGCCTGCTGGCCACCGTCTACAACGGAATCAAGAGCCGGGCCGCCTCCGCTCGGGTGGTGGTCGTCGGCTACCCGGTCTTCTATCAGCTCAACACCCTCTGTGTGGGGCTGAGCGACACCTCCCGCGCGAAGATCAACGAGGGCATCAACCTGGTCGACGACATCACCCGCAGCGCCGCCCTCGCGGCGGGCTTCAAGTTCGCCGACGTCCGGTCGATCTTCGTCGGCCACCAGCTCTGCAGCTACGGGGAGAAGTGGCTGCACGCGTTGAACTACACCAACCTCGGCATCTCCTACCACCCGACGGCCGCCGGGCAGGCCGGCGGCTACTACCCGGTCTTCCGCGGCGCGGCCGGCTGACCGAGCTCCGTCCGGGACGGTCCGGTCCCGTCCCGGACGCGAGCCCGGCTGTCGGACCCGGCGGTTAGCCTTCGACCCTCCATTTGAAGAGCGGGAGCGGAGGATCGATGGGCACCTGGGCGGCGGGACCGTTCGACAACGACACGGCGGCGGACTGGTGCGGCGAGCTGGACGACGCCGCGCCGGAGCGGCGTCCGGCGCTGGTGGAGCAGGCCCTGCGGGCGGTGCTCGACGAGCCCGGCTACCTGGACTCCGACCTCGCCGTCGAGGCGGTGGCCGCGGCCGCCGTCATCGCCGCCCACCTGCCGGGCGCCGCGCCCGTCGACTCGCCGTACGCGCCGGAATTCCTCGCCGGAGGCGGGCGGACCGACCTGCCGGAACGGTTCCGGCCGCTGGCCGTCCAGGCCCTCGACCGGGTGGTGGCCGACGACTCGGAACTGGCCGAACTCTGGGCCGAGGCGGGCGAGCCGAACGAGTTCGTCGCCGAGCTGGCCACCCTCCGGGCCGTCCTGGCCGCCTGACCGCCCGGTCGGGCAAGGTCGCCCACGTCAGGCCGGGAGGATCTTCTCGACGGCGGCGCGCAGCTCGGGAGCGTCCGGGGTCACCGTCGGGGCGAACCGGGCCGCCACCGTGCCGTCCGGGGCGACCAGGAACTTCTCGAAGTTCCACCGGATGTCGCCGGTGTGCCCCTCGGCGTCGGGGGTGGACACCAGCTCGGCGTAGAGCGGGTGCCGGCCCGGGCCGTTGACGTCGACCTTCTCCGTCAGCGGGAACGTCACGCCGTAGTTGACCTGGCAGAACTCGCCGATCTCGTCGGCCGTGCCGGGTTCCTGACCGGCGAACTGGTTGCACGGCACCCCGAGCACCGTCAGCCCTCGGTCGGCGTACTCGTCGGCGAGGGCCTGCAGGCCGGCGTACTGGGGGGTCAGCCCGCACCGGGAGGCCACGTTGACCACCAGCAGGGCACGGCCCCGGTACTGCGCGAGGTCGGCGGGGCCGCCGGTGAGGGCGTCGATCTGGACGTCGAAAACGGTCATGCCGCGAGGCTACGCGTCCCCCGGGCCCGGCCCGACCACGGCCGGGTAAATCGATGTATGCACATCTTGACGAAGTGATGACGCGTGAGTAGCGTCTCAGCATCCAATCTGGAAAGTTTCCTAACTGTTTAGGGAGACGCCACATGAAGAGATCGCTCCGCCGGTCCCTCTGGGCCGGTGCCGTGGTCGCGCTGGCGGTCGCGGCGGTGCCGATGGCCACCGCCGCCGCCGCCGGCAGCGTGACCGCCACGTTCGCCAAGGTGCAGGACTGGGGGACCGGTCACGAGGGGAAGGTGACCGTCACCAACGGCACCAGCGCCAGCGTCGACACCTGGCGCATCGAATTCGACCTGCCCTCGGGCACCACGATCAGCAGCTTCTGGGACGCCGACGTCACCAGCAGCGGCAACCACTACGTCGCGGTGAAGAAGAGCTGGGCCGGCCCGCTCGCCCCGGGGGCCAGCTTCAGCTGGGGCTACAACGGCACCGGCCCGTACGCCGGGCCGCTGAACTGCACCGTCAACGGCACGTCGTGCTCGGGTGGCGGCACCCCCACCACCCCGCCCTCGCCGACGGCGTCCCCGACCGCCTCACCCACGGTGTCGCCGACGACCTCACCGACCACCTCGCCCACCGCGCCGCCGCCCACCGGGGACAAGAAGGTGGTCGGCTACTTCGCCGAGTGGGGCGTCTACGCCCGCAACTACCACGTCAAGAACATCCACACCAGCGGGTCCGCCGCCAAGCTGACCCACATCCTGTACGCCTTCGGCAACACCTCCGGCGGCCGGTGCAGCATCGGTGACAGCTACGCCGACTACGACAAGGCGTACACCGCGGCGGACAGTGTCGACGGCGTCGCCGACACCTGGGACCAGCCGCTGCGCGGCAGCTTCAACCAGCTCCGCAAGCTGAAGAAGATGTACCCGCACCTGAAGGTGATCTGGTCCTTCGGCGGCTGGACCTGGTCGGCCGGTTTCACCCAGGCCGCGCAGAACCCGGCCGCGTTCGCCGACTCCTGCTACAACCTGGTCGAGGACCCGCGCTGGGCGGACGTCTTCGACGGCATCGACGTCGACTGGGAGTACCCGAACGCCTGCGGCCTGCAGTGCGACGCCAGCGGACCGAACGCGTTCAAGAACGTGGTCAGCGCCCTGCGTAGCCGGTTCGGCTCGTCGGCGCTGGTCACCGCTGCGATCACCGCCGACGGCAGCACCGGCGGCAAGATCGACGCCACCGACTACGCCGGCGCCGCGCCGAACCTGAACTGGCTCATGCCGATGACGTACGACTACTTCGGCGCCTTCAACCCGCAGGGCCCCACCGCCCCGCACTCGCCGCTGACCTCGTACGCCGGCATCCCGCAGCAGGGCTTCAACGCCGACGCCGCGATCCAGAAGCTCAAGTCCAAGGGCGTACCGGCGAACAAGCTGCTGCTCGGCATCGGCTTCTACGGCCGGGGCTGGACCGGGGTGAGCCAGGCGGCCCCGGGTGGCACCGCCACCGGTCCCGCGCCGGGCACGTACGAGCAGGGCATCGAGGACTACAAGGTGCTCAAGAACACCTGCCCGGCCACCGGCACCGTCGGCGGCACCGCCTACGCCAAGTGCGGCAGCAACTGGTGGGGCTACGACACGCCGTCCACCATCGGCGGCAAGATGACCTACGCGAAGAACCAGGGCCTCGGTGGCGCCTTCTTCTGGGAGCTCTCCGGTGACACCGGCAACGGCGAGCTGATCGGCGCCATCAAGGGCGGTCTCGGCTGAGCCGAGTGCCGACGCATCACCCACACGGCGGGGAGGGACCGGCACGGTCCCTCCCCGCCCGCGTGCTCGGCCCCCTCGCGGTGCTCAGGTGGCGAGCCAGAGGGCCGGCACGTTCGGCGGTTCCCAGCCGACGAGCGAGGTGTGCGCCTGCCGGCACTGCCAGGTCCGGCCGGCGTAGCTGACCCGCGCGCCCAGGGCGTACGCCGTGTTGGCCTGCCAGGCCGGCGCCCCCGCCGTGGGCGTGCCCGTCGGCGGCGCGGTCGTGGTGGGCGGCGGCGTGGTGGGCGAGGGGGAAATGGTCGGCGGGGGAGTGGTGGTGGGCGGGGCGGTGGTCGGGGTGACCTGGCCGAAGGTGACGTCCGAGCAGGTGTAGAACGCCTCCGGGCTGTCCGAGCGCTGCCAGATCGAGTAGACCAGGTGCCGCCCGGCGCGCTGCGGCAGCCGCGCGGTCATCCGGTACGCGCCGTCGGTCAGCGCCGGGTCGGTGGCGGTGTGGAACAGCTCCAGGTCGGCCCAGCGCAACGGGCGGGTGGGGTCGTAGCCGTCGCGGGTGACGTACAGCTCGAAGGTGCCGCGGTGTGGGGCGGTGGCCCGGTAGGCGAAGGTCCAGGTCCCGCCGGAGGGGAGCGCGGTCGCGGGCCAGTCCGCGCGGGTCAGGTCGAAGCCGCGGTACTTGTCCCGGTTGGCACTGCACAGGCGGCCGTCCGGGATGATCTGCCGGTGCCGCCCGGCCGCGTCGGCGATGTTCACCTCGTTCCAGTCGTAGAGTGCCTGGGTGCCGCCGGCCGCCACGGCCGCCCGGCATGCGGCGGAGTCCGGCGACTCCGGTCCCTCCAGGAAGCAGGCGTACGTCCGGCTGACCGGTGACTGCATGCTGCCGTGCGCGCCGGCCTGGCTGACCAGCGCCAGCGAGGCCAGGATGGGGATGCCGCCCAGTGCGGCGGCGGTCAGGGCCCTGCGTCGTCGAACCATGGGGTCCTCCACTTAATAGGAAAGTTAATTAAAAGTTTCGGCCACGGCGGGTGCGACATGCAAGG
Organism: Micromonospora sp. GCM10011541; assembly: GCF_042650725.1. NCBI lineage: Bacteria > Bacillati > Actinomycetota > Actinomycetes > Micromonosporales > Micromonosporaceae > Micromonospora > Micromonospora sp. GCM10011541. The sequence continues at coordinate 228,419 of NZ_JBHSBP010000010.1, read as the reverse complement.
GTGTCGATGTGACAGGATCGCCGCTCGGCATGTCCCGATGTCCGGGCCGATGGAAGGGGACCGATGGGCCTGACGCACCCGAGGGTGGCGAGCGCCGTCGCTCTGCTCGCGCTCCTGCCGCTCACCCTCGCCGGCTGCGGCTTCGGCGGGGACGACGAGGCCGGGGCCCCGGCGGCCGGGACGCAGCGCGCGCCGGCCGAGGAGGCCGCCGCCAAGTCCCGTGAACGGGTGCAGGCGTACCTCGACGCGATGGCGGCCAAGGACGTCGACGCCGGCCGCAGCCAGCTCTGCGCCCCCCTGCAGAAGCCCTTCGACGCCGCCGCCACCGGCCCGAACGGCGACTTCGCCGACCACTTCACCGTCCCGCAGGCCACCATCACCGACGTCCGGTCCAGCCCGCACGGGCAGGAGGTCAGCACCGCGGTCACGGTCGCCGTCGGCAGCCGCAAGGCCACCCGGCCGCTGCTGTTCACCGTCACCCGCAGCGGCGCCGACTGGTGCATCTCCGCCGAGGTCCCGGGCGGCAACACCCCCGAGCCGGCCGTCACCCCCTGACCGGTCACCGGCGCCTGACCTGCCGGTGTCGGGCATCTCTCACCTGCCGGAACTGTCCCCCTCGGCGGCGGGCCGCCCCGGCGTTCGCCGTACGCTTCTGTCATGCGCCATGAGTGGCATCAGCTGAGTCACCCCGCGGTGGGCAGCCCGGGCCTGCAGACCAGTCGTCCGACCGTCGACTCCGCGGAGGACGCGGCCCTCGGCCTGGACCGCTGGCGGGAGCTTCCCCGGGCGCAGACCCCGCCCTGGCCGGACGAGGCCAAGGTCGCCGAGGTCTGCAAGGTGCTCGACACCGTGCCGTCGGTCGTCGCGCCCTACGAGGTCGACCAGCTCCGGCAGCGCCTCGCGCTGGTCTGCGAGGGCAAGGCGTTCCTGCTCCAGGGCGGCGACTGCGCCGAGACCTTCGCCGACAACACCGAGAGCCACCTGCTGGCCAACGCCCGCACGCTGCTCCAGATGGCGATCGTGCTGACGTACGGCGCGTCGCTGCCGGTGGTCAAGGTGGCCCGGGTCGCCGGCCAGTACACCAAGCCCCGCTCGCTGCCGACCGACGCCCGCGGCCTGCCGGCCTACCGCGGCGACATGATCAACTCGCTGGAGACCACGCCGGAGGCGCGGGTCGCCGACCCGCAGCGCATGATCCGGGCGTACGCCAACTCGGCCGCCGCGATGAACATGCTCCGGGCGTACCTGGCCGGCGGGCTCGCCGACCTGCACGCCGTGCACGACTGGAACAAGGGCTTCGTCAAGAACTCCCCGGCCGGCGAGCGCTACGAGGCGATCGCCCGGGAGATCGACCGGGCGCTGGCCTTCATCCGGGCCTGCGGGATGACCGACGACGAGGCGCTGCGCACGGTCACCCTCTACTGCTCGCACGAGGCCCTCGCGCTGGAGTACGACCGGGCGCTCACCCGGGTCTCCGGCGAGCGGGCGTACGGCCTCTCCGGGCACTTCCTCTGGATCGGCGAGCGGACCCGGCAGATCGACGGGGCGCACATCGACTTCATCTCCCGGATCGCCAACCCGATCGGCGTGAAGCTCGGCCCGACCACCACCCCGGACGAGGCGATCGAGCTCTGCGAGAAGCTCAACCCGGACAACGTCCCCGGCCGGCTGACCCTGATCAGCCGGATGGGCAACCACCGGGTCCGGGACGCCCTGCCGCCGATCGTCGCCAAGGTCACCGCGGCCGGCGCCAAGGTGGTCTGGCAGTGCGACCCGATGCACGGCAACACCCACGAGTCCTCGAACGGCTACAAGACCCGGCACTTCGACCGGATCGTCGACGAGGTGCTCGGCTACTTCGAGGTGCACCGCGGCCTGGAGACCCACCCGGGCGGCCTGCACGTCGAGCTGACCGGCGAGGACGTCACCGAGTGCCTCGGCGGCGCCCAGGGCATCGAGGACCTCGACCTGCCCGACCGGTACGAAACCGCCTGCGACCCGCGACTGAACACCCAGCAGTCGCTGGAGCTGGCCTTCCTGGTGGCGGAGATGCTGCGTGGCTGACGACCTGATTGATCTGCGTTCCGACACGGTGACCCGGCCCACCGCCGGGATGCGCGAGGCGATGGCGACCGCCGAGGTCGGCGACGACGTCTACGGCGAGGACCCGACCGTCGCCGCGCTGGAGGCCGAGGTCGCCGCGCTCTTCGGGCACGAGGCGGCGCTGTTCGCGCCGTCCGGGTCGATGGCCAACCAGATCGCCCTCCAGCTCGTCGTGCCGCCCGGGGACGAGCTGCTCTGCGACGCCGACGCGCACGTCGTCACGTACGAGATCGGGGCGGCGGCCGCGTACGGCGGCATCTCGTCGCGGACCTGGCCGGCGGTCGGCGCGGAGCTCGACCCGGACGTGGTCGCCGGCATGATCCGGCCCGACGGCTACTTCGCCGTCCCCACCCGGGCCATCGCGGTCGAGCAGACCCACAACCGCGGCGGCGGCGGGGTCATCCCACTGGCCACCCTGCGCGAGCTGCGCCGGGTCGCCGACGACAACGGCCTCGCCCTGCACTGCGACGGCGCCCGGATCTGGCACGCGCACGTCGCCGACGGCGTGCCGCTGGCCGAGTACGGCGCGCTCTTCGACACCCTGTCGGTCTGCCTCTCCAAGGGCCTGGGCGCGCCGGTCGGCTCGCTGGTCGTCGGCAGCGCCGAGAAGATCGCCCGGGCCCGGTTCGTCCGCAAGCGGATGGGCGGCGGGATGCGGCAGGTCGGCGTCCTCGCCGCCGCCGGCCGGTACGCCCTGGCCCACCACGTCGACCGGCTCGCCGAGGACCACGCCAAGGCGGCCCGACTCGCCGAGGCGGTCGCCCCGTTCGGCGTGCTCGCCACCGCCGTGCGGACCAACCTCGTCCCGCTGGACCTCACCAAGCACCCGCTCGACGCGAAGGCCCTCGCGGCCGCCGCCCGCGCCGAGGGCGTGCTGATCTCGGTGCTCGGCCCGCGTACCGCCCGCCTGGTCACCCACTTCGACGTGGCCGACGCCGCGGTCGACCGCGCGGCCCAGGTCCTCACCCGCGTCCTGCGCGGCTGACGCCGGTCGCTCTCCGGTGTCGATCAAGAGGTTTGCGTCGAAATCCGTGGCCCGGATGACGCAGACCTCTTGATCGACACCTACCTGGCCGGGGCCGGGGTGGGGGTCAGTGGAGGCGGTTGAGGGTGGCGATGTCGGCGGCGTGGCCGACGTGCTTCTCCGTGGGGGTCTCCACCACGATCGGCACGCCCGCGGTGGCCGGGTGGCGCATCAGCTCGGCGAACGCCGGCTCGCCGATGGTGCCCTTGCCGATGTTCTCGTGCCGGTCCCGGGTCGAGCCGCAGAGGTCCTTCGAGTCATTGGCGTGCACCAGCCTCAGCCGGCCCGGCCCGACCGTCGCCACCAGGGCGTCCAGCGTCGCCGTCATGCCGCCTTCGGCCGCCAGGTCGTGGCCCGCCGCCCAGGCGTGGCAGGTGTCGAAGCAGACCCCCAGCCCGGGGTGCCGGTCCACCGCGTCCAGGTAGGGGCCGAGCTGTTCCACCCGGGAGGCCAGCGACCGGCCCCCGCCCGCGCTCGGCTCCACCAGCAGCATCGGGCCGCCCGTGGCCGCCGCCTCGTCCAACAGCGGCAGCAGCGCCTCCCGGACCTGCCGCATCGCCGCCTCCGCGTGCCCCGCGTCCACCGCGCTGCCCGCGTGGAAGACCACGCCCCGGGCGCCGATCGCCACGCCCCGGCGCAGCGCGTGCGCCAGGGTCTGCGCCGACCTCTCCACCGTCGCCGGGGTGGGGGAGCCGAGGTTCACCAGCAGCGACGCGTGGATGTACACCGGCACGCCGCGCTCGGCGCAGCCGTCCCGGAACAGCGCGTCCTGGACCGGGTCACCCGCGGGCAGCGCCCAGCCGCGCGAGTTGGAGACGTAGACCTGCACCACCCCGGAGCCGGTCGCCTCGACGTACGGCAGGGCCGCCTTCGCCAGGCCACCAGAGGTGGGGGTGTGCGAGCCGATCGGGCGGTGCGCGTTCACAGGCAGGTGATCGTGACCGGGGTGCCCGGGGGCACCTGCGAATTCTCACCCGGGTTCTGGAAGCGGGCCACCCCGTTCGGGTTGAGTTGGATGTTGGTCGGGAAGCCCTGGCTCTCCAGCACCTGCTTCGCCTGCTGACAGGGCAGGTCGATCACCCGGGGGACGACAACCGCCGGCGGGCCCTTGCTGATCTCCAGCTTGACCTGGGCGCCCTTCTCCACACCCGTGCCGTCCGCCGGGCTCTGACCGAGGACCTCGTCCTTCGGCTTGTCCGAGTCCTTGTACGTCTCCACCAGGGTCAACCCGAGCTGCGCCAGCGTCGCCCGGGCCTCGTTGATGTTCTTGCCGACCAGGTTCGGTACCGAAACCGGCGCCCTGCCCTTGCTCAGCACGACGGTCACCTTGCTGCCCGGCTTGACCACCGTGCCCACCTTCGGGTCGGTGGCCACCACCACCCCGGCGGGCAGGCTGTCGTCGTACCGGGCGGCGCCCTTGGCCACCACCAGCTTCACGTCGGTCAGCTCGGCCTGGGCCAGCTCGAAGTCCTTGCCCACCACGTCGGGCACCGGCAGCCGCTCCGGCCCGAGCGACAAGGTGAGCGTGATCGTGCCGCCCTTGACGATCCGGGCCGCCGAGACCGGGTCCTGGCCCAGCACGCTGTCCTTGGGCGCCTTCTCGTCGTACCGCGGCCCGGCGTAGGCGAGGGTGAAGCCGGCGCGGGCGGCCCGTGCCTCCGCGTCGGCCTTGCTCAGGCTCACCAACTGCGGAGCGACCGTGTACCGCCCCACCCCGAACCACCAGCCGCCGACCGCGGCCACCAGGCCGAGCACCACGGCCGCCGCGGCGACCGCCAGCCGGCCGCGGGGCGAGCCCATCACGCGGGTACGCAGCCCGCTCAGCCGGGCGCCCAGCTCGGCGCCCTCCGGCGCGGCCCGGCGTCGGTGCGGGCGCTGCCCACCGCCCTCGGGCAGCCGGGCCCAGGCGGGCCGCTCCGCGGGGCGGACGGCGGCCACCGCCATGGTCGGCTGGGACATCGGCGTGGTGCCGTCGCCGAGCTGCCGCAGCACGGTGGTGTGCGAGTTCGCGTTGCCCAGGTCGTCCCGGGCCACCTGCACCTCGGCCAGCAGCGCGCCGGCGTCGGCCGGGCGCGCCCCCGGATCGCGCCGGGTGGCCCGGGCGACCAGGTCGTCGAGCGCCCGGGGCAGCCCGGGTACCAGCGTCGAGGGGGCCGGCACGTCCCGGTCGACGTGCTGCCAGGCCACGTCCACCGGCCGGTCGCCGTCGTACGGGACCCGGCCGGTGAGCATCTCGAACAGCACGATCCCGGCCGAGTAGACGTCGGTGCGGGTGTCCGCCCGACCCTCGGTGACCAGCTCCGGGGCGACGTACGCCACGGTGGCCATCAGCTGGTTGCCGTTGTCCTCCTCGGCGCTCGCCTCGACCGCCCGGGCCAGCCCGAAGTCGGCCACCTTGACGACGCTGTCCACCAGGTTGGCCGGGCCGCCGGTGGGCGCCTCCGCGACCAGGACGTTCTCCGGCTTGACGTCGCGGTGCACCAGGCCGGCCCGGTGGGCGGCGGCGATCGCGGCGAGCATCTGCTCGGCGATCGCGAGCGCCTCGTCCGGGTTGAGCCGGCGCCGCTCGGCGAGGACGTCGCGCAGGGTGCGCCCGCGGACGTACTCCATGACCAGGTAGGGGAGGCCGCCGTGGGTGCCCTGGTCGTAGACCGCGACCACGTTCGGGTGGGTCAACCGGGCGATGGTCTTCGCCTCGTCGGTGAACCGTGCCACGAAGCCCGCCATCCGGGCCCGCGCCTCGGGGGCCTGGGTCGGATGAATGATCTTGACCGCCACGGTGCGCTCGAGGCGCTCGTCGGTGGCGGTGTACACGGTCGCCATGCCACCACGGGCCACGCGACCGCGAATGCGGTAGCGCCCGTCGATCAGCGAGCCCAGCAACGTGTCGGCGACCTGTGTGTCCATCGGCAGGCAGTCTATGTGTCGGGAGGGTGAAGGTTGAACAGGATGCTACAGCCGGGTTCCGACCTGCCCTGTCCCGCCGCGCTCGCCCCGCCCGCCGGACGCCTGGCCGCCGCGTCGACGGGGGTGCCGTTGCCCGGTCCGTACCGGGCACGTGGCAGGGTGGTCGGGTGACCGATTCCGTACCCGCCGACCAGGCCGCCACCGGCGCGGACCTGCCCGGACCGACCGACCCGGCCGCCTGGCTGACCCTGCCGGACGTCGCCGAACGGCTCGACCTGTCGATCAGCAAGGTCCACCAGATGATCCGGGACCGCGAGCTGCTCGCGGTGCGCCGCGACGGGGTCCGCCGGATCCCCGCCGACCTGGTGGCCAACCGCACCGTGCTCAAGCACCTGCCCGGCGTGCTCAACCTGCTCGCCGACGCCGGCTACGACGACGAGGCGGCGCTGCGCTGGCTCTACGAGGAGGACCCCAGCCTCCCGGGCACCCCGGCCGTCGCCCTCGGCGGCGACCTGGCCCGCGAGGTCAAGCGCCGCGCCCAAGCCCTCGGCTTCTGACCCACCCCGGCCCGCGTCGGCCCGCGTCCCGGCCGGTTGATCATGAAGTTGCCGGCGACACCGTGTCGTGACAGCAACTTCATGATCACCGCGGGCGGCGTGGGCCGGGGTGGCGCGGGGGTGGTGGGCGGGGTCAGTCGGTGCGGCGGGTGGCGGCGATGGCGAGGTCGACCAGGGCCTGGCGGGCCTCGGTGTCCAGGTCGACCGTGGTGAGGGCGGCCAGGGCGCTCTCGGTCAGCGCGCCGATCCGCTGTTCGGTCCGGGCCAGCGCGCCGCTGTCGGTGATCAGCTTGCGCAGCCGGGCCACCCCGGCGCCGTCGAGCCCGGGGTCGCCGAGGCCGCCCAGCAGCAGCTCCCGGCCGGTGTCGTCGAGCGCCTCCAGGGACGCCGCCACCAGGTAGGTCCGCTTCCCCTCGCGCAGGTCGTCGCCGGCCGGCTTGCCGGTCTGCGCCGGATCCCCGAAGACCCCCAGCACGTCGTCGCGGAGCTGGAACGCCTCGCCCAGCGGCAGCCCGTACGCCGAGTACGCCGCCCGCACCTCCGCCGACGCGTCGGCCAGCGCGGCCCCGAGCAGCAGCGGCCGCTCGACCGTGTACTTCGCCGACTTGTAACGGGCGACCTTGCCGGCCCGCTCCAGCGAGGTGTCCCCGGTCGCCTGGGTCAGCACGTCGAGGTACTGCCCGACGGTGACCTCGGTGCGCATCTCGTCGAAGACCGGCCGCGCCCGGGCCACCGTGCGCGGATCGAGGCCGGCGGAGTGCAGCAGCTCGTCCGACCAGACCAGGCAGAGGTCGCCGAGGAGGATCGCGGCGGCGTCGCCGAACCCGTCCGGGTCGCCGCCCCAGCCGGCGGAGCGGTGCCGGGCGGCGAACCGCCGGTGCACCGCCGGCTCGCCGCGCCGGGTGTCCGAGCGGTCCATCAGGTCGTCGTGGATCAGGGCGCTGGCCTGCACGAACTCCAGCGCGGCGAGGGTGGTCACCACCTGGTCGGAGTCGACGCCGCCGGCACCCCGGTAGCCCCAGTAGGCGAAGGCCGGCCGCAGCCGCTTCCCGCCGCCCAGCACGAACGCCTCGATCGCCTCGGCGACCGGGGCGAGGGCGTCGTCGACACCGGTCATCCAGATGCGCTGGCCGGCGAGGAACTCGGTCAGGGCCTTGTCGATCCGCTGGCGCAGGCCGGCGCGGTCGACGGGGGAAACGGGAGCAGCGTGGGTCACGCCACGACGCTAGCCGGTCCCCGCCGGTCGCGTCGTGCCGCCATGTCGGCGCGCCGCGCTGGGCGCCGACCGGGGCGGCCGGGCGCGGGCCGGTCCGGGTGTGGCCGCCGCCCCGACCGGCAGGTACGGCCGGGCCGCCGCGAGGAGCGCGGCGTAACCCCGTACCGCCGGCTCGTCGCGGTACGACGCGAGCCGCCGGCGTACGTCGGTGAGCTGGCCGACGGCCCGGGGCGAGCCCGACCGGACCGCGTCGAGCAGGGCGTCGCCGGCCACCGCGCAGGCCTGCTCCACCTCGCCGAGCTGGAGGTGGCCCCGGGCCAGCCAGGCCCCGTAGACCGCCGCGCGGCGCGGGCGCCCCCGACCGTGCACGGCGGGGCGCAGCAACGCCGCGGCGGGCCCGGGGCGGCCCAGCGCGACGAGGGTGCGCCCGGTCATCGCCGCCAGCTCCGCGTCGTCGAGCCAGTACAGCCAGGGCGGCTCCCGGCCCGGGTCCGGCCCGGCCAGCCGTCCGGCCGCGGTCAGCGCCTGCCGGGCGGCCCGCTGCCGCCCGCCGAGCGCGGCGGCCAGCGCCACCCGGTGCAGCAGCAGGGCCCGCAGCCCCGGCGAGGCGGCGCCGCGCGCCCCGGCGTACCCGGTACGGGCCAGGGCCAGCGCGCCCTCCGGGTCCCCGGCGCCGGCGAGCAGGTGGCTGGCCGACCCGAGCACGTGCCCGGCGAGGGCCGGGTCACCGGCGGCGAGCGCGGCCCGCAGCGCCAGCCGGTAGGCGTCCAGGCCACCGGTCAGGTCGCCCGCGTCGGCGGCGAGCCAGCCGGCGAGCTGGGCCGCCTCGGCCAGGGCCGGCAGCAGCCGGCCGCGCGTTCCCGGGCCGGCGCCGGAGAGCGCCCGGGCCGTCCGGCGGAGTCGGCGGGCCGCGTGAGCGGCCAGGTCCGCCCCGCCGAGGAGGTCGTCCCACCGGCGCAGCTCGGCCATTTCGGCGACGTCCGGCCCGCTCCCGCCCGGGCCGGCGCGCAGGCCCGGCCCGGGCGCCGCCGGGCCCGCCCCTGCCGTCTCCGGCCCCGCCCCTGCCGTCTCCGGCCCCGCCCCCGCCGGATCGGGGCCGACCACGCCGGGCCCGTCGGTCGGTCCGGCAGGGGTGGGGCCGGCCAGCCGGCCGAGCGCCGGGCCGCCGAGCGCGGCGGCGGACGGATCGGCCAGCCAGCGCTGCGCGAGGGCCAGCAGCGCGGCCCGTGACCGGGAGCCGCCCCGGGCGGTCGCCGCCGTGCCGCCGGGGGTACGGCTGCGCGCCGCGGCCTCGGTGAGCAGCTCGCCCGGCACGTCGAGGACGACGGCGAGCCAGCCCAGCCAGAAGTCGCCGGGGAGCCGTAGCTGCCGTTCCCAGCGGCTGACCTCGTGCCGGGTCAGGGTGGGCACGCCGGAGGCGGCGCAGAGCTCGGCGGCGATCCGCTGCTGACTCCAGCGACGGGCCAGCCGCAGCTCGGCCAGGAGCGGCCCGAGCAGGCGCGGGCCGGGCGGCGGGAACGGGGTCATCGGTCCTCCGGTGAACGTCGGCGCCAGTCGGGCGGCGCGGGCACCCGGACCGACTGGACCGGACCCTCCGCGTCGCGGATCGTGCTGACCCCCGCGCGGCCCCCGGGGATCGGCCACCGGCCGACCCCACCGCGCTGATCCGTGTCTACCCCCGGGGTACGACGCTCCCGGCGGCCGCCGTCCGCCCGCTGGGAAGTTCATGGGTGCCTCGAGTGCCGACCGCTAGAGTCGGTACGTGGCGCTCGGTCTCCCCTCGGTCCTCCCGAATCCCCAGCCGGCGATCGGGGAGCTGATCCGTGTCGGCCAGCCGACCTTCTCCTTCGAGTTCTTCCCGCCCAAGACGGAGCAGGGGGAGCGGCTGCTCTGGCAGGCGATCCGCGAGCTGGAGTCGTTGCGCCCCTCGTTCGTCTCGATCACCTACGGCGCCGGCGGGTCGACCCGGGACACCACGGTCGCGGTGACCGAGCGGATCGCCACCGAGACCACCCTGCTGCCGATGGCGCACCTGACCGCGGTCAACCATTCCGTCGCCGAGTTGCGGCATGTCATCGGCCGGTTGGCCGGTGTCGGGGTGCGCAACGTGCTCGCCGTGCGGGGCGACCCGCCCGGCAACCCGGGCGGCGAGTGGGTGCCCCACCCGCAGGGCGTGCGGTACGCCGAGGACCTGGTCCGGCTGGTCCGCGACGCCGGTGACTTCAGCGTCGGCGTGGCCGCCTTCCCGTACAAGCATCCGCGCTCACCCGACGTGGCCAGCGACACCGCGCACTTCGTGCGTAAGTGCCGGGCGGGGGCGGCGTTCGCCGTCACCCAGATGTTCTTCGAAGCCGACGACTACCTGCGGCTGCGGGACCGGGTCGCCGTGGCCGGCTGCGACACCCCGATCCTGGCCGGGGTGATGCCGGTGACCCAGATCGGCACCATCGAGCGGTCGGTGCAGCTCTCCGGTGCGCCGTTCCCGCCCGCGCTGGCGGAGCGGTTCGAGCGGGTCGCCGACGACCCGGAGGCGGTCCGCCGGCTCGGCATCGAGCAGGCCAGCGAGATGTGCGCGAAGCTGCTCGACGAGGGCGTGCCGGGGATCCACTTCATCACCCTCAACCGGTCCACCGCCACCCGGGAGGTCTGGCAGCACCTCCGGGCCGGCGCGCGGGTGTGAGCACCCGTCCGCCGACACCGGCAGGGTGCTTTTACGGTTGATCCCGGGGTGGGCACACAGCTGAACTGGGACCAGTACGCGACGGCGTGGGCGCGGCTGCACGGCGGGTTCGACCCGCGGGTGGCGGCGCCGGTGGTCCGCGCCTGGCTGCGCTTCGCCTACCACGTCGGGTACGTGCTGGGCCGGCTGCGGGTCGGCCCGACCCCGGTCACGGTGGTCGGCGTGCTGCTCTGCTTCTGCGTGCCGCTGTTGGTCGGGCGGTCGGGGGACGGGCCGCTGCTCGGGGCGCTGTTCGTGCTGCTCGCCGCGGTGGCGGACAGCGTCGACGGCGCGGTGGCGGTGGCGACCAGCCGGACCACGCGGCTCGGCTACGTCTACGACTCGGTCGCCGACCGGCTGGGCGAGGCCGCCTGGCTGACCGCGTTCTGGCTGATCGGCGCGCCGGGCGCGCTGGTCGCCGCCGCCGGCGGCCTCTCCTGGCTGCACGAGTACGTCCGGGCCCGGGCGGTCTCCGCCGGCATGCGGGAGATCGGCGCGGTGACGGTGGGGGAGCGCCCCACCCGGGTCTGCGTGGCCCTGGTCGGGCTGCTGGTCTCCGGGCTGACCGGGTTGATCGACGTGGATCTCATCGCCGGCACGATCACGATGGCCACCACGGTGTGGGTGCTGCTGGCCGGCTTCGGCCTGGGGCAGCTGCTCTCCGCCGTCCGCCGCGCCCTGATCGACGCCGACTGACCGGCCCACCCGGCTACCAGGCCGGGCCGATCTCCTCGGCGACGATCTGGGCGGACATGGTGACCATGGGCAGGCCGCCGCCGGGGTGGCTGGAGCCGCCGACCAGCCAGAGCCCGTGCGCCGGACCCCGGTTGGCCGGGCGGAGCAGCCCGCCCGCGGTGCCGTAGATCGTCCCGCCCGGCGCGCCGGTCGCCTCGTCCAGGTCGCCCGGGGTGCGGATCTCCCGGAACACCAGCCGGTCCCGTACGTCCACGCCCCGCTCGGCGAGCACGTCGAGGATCCGGTCGGCGTACGCCTCGGCGAGCCCCGGGCGTCGCCAGTCGACCGCGCCCGGGGCGGTGCCGTGCCGGGCGGCGTTGACCAGCACGAACCACGCCTCGTGCCCGTCCGGGCGGACCATCGGGTCGTCGGCGACGGTGACGAAGACCGTCGGGTCGACCGCCGGCCGGGCCCGGATCCCGCGCCCCGGGTCGCCGAAGACCGCGTCGAACTCGGCGTCGTGGTCGCGGGGGAAGAAGACGGTGTGGTGAGCCAGCCCGGAGTCGCCGCGTACCCCGAGCAGCAGCACGAAGCCGGCCAGGCTGCGGTCGGTCAGCCCGGCCAGCCGGCGGGGGCTGGGCAGCAGGTCCCGGTAGACGGTGAGCGCGTCGACGTTGGCCACCACCACGTCGGCGGGGACGGGCGCGGCGACGCCGGCGAGGCGTACGCCGTGGACCCGGCCGCCCGCGGCGTCGATCCGGGTGACCGTGGCGCCGGTCTGCACCACCACGCCGAGGTCCAGGCAGCGGGAGAGCAGCGCGTCCGCGAGGGTGCCCAGCCCGCCCCGCAGGTACCAGCCGCCGAAGGTCAGCTCGGCGTAGGGGACGGCGACCAGGGCGGCCGGGGCCCGGCGCGGGTCGGCGCCGGTGTAGGTGGCGTACCGGTCGAGCAGCATCCGCAGCCGGGGGTCGGACAGGTGCTTGCGGCCCAGTCCGCGCAGGGTGCGGCCGGGCCCGATGGCGGCCAGGTCGCCCAGCCGCCAGGCCAGCGCGGCCAGGTCGCGGGGGGAGTCGATGGCGCGGCGCAGGACGTCCCGGTGCGACGCCTCCCAGACCCGGGCGGCGCGTCGCCAGAGTCGCTGCCAGTCGGCGGCGGCCCGGTCGCCGAGGGCCGCGCCGATCCGGGCGGCGAATTGGGCCGGGTCGGCGCAGGAGTCCAGGGTGGGCCCGTCACCGGGGAAGACGTGCCGGACGATCGGGTCCAGCGGCGTCAGGTCGAGGTATTCGTCGAGCTTGGCCCCGGTCGCCTCGAACAGATCATGGAAGACCTGGGGCAGGGTGAGCAGGCTCGGCCCGGTGTCGAAGTGGAACGACCCGGCCGGGGTGTCGTGGGCGTACCGGCCGAGCTTGCCGCCGACGGTGTCGGCCCGCTCGAAGACGGTGACCTCGTGCCCGGTGACGGCCAGCCGGGCGGCGGTGGCCAGCCCACCGACGCCGGCGCCGATGACCACGATCCGCGCCATGCCGTGCCTCCTAGCTGACCGGGCGGCCCCGCCAGGTCAGCCGCCGCCGCTTCCGCAGATGGTACGACCGCAGGGTCAGCCAACCGAGGACCACGACCGACACGGGGTGTGCCAGCGCGTCGGGCCAGGCCCGCCCGCCGGTGGCCCGGGCGCTGACCACCCGCCCGGCGACGCCCAGCAGGTATGCGATGAGCGCAACCATTGACACCAGTGGCGCCGTCGGGGCGAGCCCGACCGCGACCAGCGGGGGAGCCGTGTAGAGCAGGAGCAGCACGGTCACCACCGCGGCCGCCGCGACGGGGTGGCCGAAGGCGGCCCAGAGCGACTTGGTGTAGCCGTCGCGCAGCTGCGGCCAGCTCTCGTACATCCGGCAGGCGGCCAGCTCCGCGCCGTCGGCGAGGGCGATCCGACCGCCGGAACGCTTCACCGCCCGGGCCAGCTCGATGTCCTCCAGGACCTTGTCGGCGACCGCCGCGTGCCCGCCGGCCCGCAGGTAGCCGGCCCGGTCGACGACCAGGAACTGCCCGCCGGCCGCCGCCAGGGACGGCCGCGGCGAGCGTTCCATCGCCCGCAGCGGCAGGAAGGTCAGCCACAGCCACTGCAGCAGCGGCTGCACCAGCCGGTCGGCCACGCCGCGGACCAGGATCCGGGGGTACGGCGACAGCAGCGCCGCCCGGGCCGCCCGCAGTTCGGTCACCGCCGCCGCCACGGCGTACGGGGTGAGCACCACGTCGGCGTCGACGAAGGCCAGCACGGTGGCGCCCGGATCGGTGCGGGTGGCGAGCTGCCAGCAGGCGTGCGGCTTGCCCAGCCAGCCCGGCGGCGGGGCGACCCCGGTGAGCAGGGTGAGTCGCGGGTCGTCGCCGGCCACCGCGCGCACCACGTCGGCCGTGCCGTCGGTGGACCCGTCGTCGAGCACCACGATCCGCAGCCCGGGCACGCCCCGCTGGGCCAGCAGCGCGCGCAGGCACGGTTCCACCCGGTCGGCCTCGTCGCGCAGCGGCAGCAGCACCGCCACCGGTTCGGTCACCTCGACCGGACCGGCGTCGGGGCGGCGCAGCCAGCGGGTGGCGTTGACCCAGGTGTGCGCGGTGAGCGCGGCGACCGCGACGACGAGCGCGAGGACGGCGGTCATGCCGGCGCGTCGACACCGGGGCGCGGCGCCGGATGCCGCTCCCGCCGCTCGGCGCCGACGCGCCGGGCGCGCAGCAGCGTCACCGCCAGGGGCGCCGCGGTCACCGCCATGCCGGCCGCGCCCCAGGCCGCCGAGGCGGGCAGCCGCAGGAAGACCGCGTGCGCCAGCACGCTGGAGAAGTACGTCCACAGGTAGAGCCCGAACATCGGCGCGTCCCGCCCGTCCACGCGATCGGCGGCGGCCCCGGCGAGGGGGCGCAGCGCGCAGGTCAGCAGCACCGCGAAGAGCAGCCAGCCGAGGTAGTTGCTGACCGGGATGCCGGGCAGCCCGGGCAGCGCCGGGGTGGCGTCCCGCCAGACCCAGTACCCCTCGGCGACCAGCTGCGGGTCGAGGAAGAGGTCCCAGGCGGCCAGCCCGACCGCGGCCAGCCCGATCCGCCCGGGTCGGGACGAGGTGAGCCGGACCGCGGCCAGCCAGGCCGGCCAGGCCATCCAGGTCCAGGCGAGCGGGATGATCAGCGGCACCCCGGCCAGCTTCGGTCCCAGCTCCCCCGAGTAGTCGTAGCTGCCGAACGGGACGCCGGTGGCCACCCCGACCGCCTCGATCGCGAACCCGCCGCCGGTGGCCACCGCGACCAGCGCCCCCGCCGTCCGCGCACCCCGGCTGAGCAGCGCGTGGCCGACCGAGAGCAGGTAGCCGAGCACGACGGTGGCCACGGTCAGCGCGGCCCGGGTGGCGCCGCCGGTGAGCGGGTAGCAGATCTGGGCGAGGACCAGGACGGTCAGCAGCGCCCAGGGCAACCCCCGCCGGATCACGGCGCGGCCGGGCCGGGCGCGGCGTCGGGGCCCGGCGTGGGCAGCGGCAGGTCCCGGCCGAGCACGCCGAACGGCCGCTCGTCGCCGGGGAAGTGGAAGTGGCGCAGGATGTCGACGAAGCCGAACCGGCGGTACAGCCGCCACGCCCGGGACTTCTGCTCGTCGGCCTCCGGCGTGGAGAGCAGGGTGGTCGTCCCCTCCGCCATGCTGAGCAGGGCGCGCAGCTGGCCGGCGCCCAGGCCGTGCCCCTGCGCGGGCGGCCGGACGTGCAGCTCCACCACCTCGAAGCAGTGGGTCAGCCACCGGCGCCGGGCGTCGGCGTCCAGCGCCCGGTGCACCTGGTCGTGCCACCACTGGCCGGCGGCGCCGAGGTAGCCGTACCCGAAGCCGGCCAGGTGGCCCTCGGTGGTCAGGCTGGCGACGGCCCGGAAGCCGGGGCGGCGGACGTGGGTGGCGATGTAGCCGCGGCGGGCCTCCAGCAGGTCGGCGCGGTAGCCCATCGCCTCGCCGTAGACGGCCACCACGTCGTCCAGCCGCCGGACCAGATCGTCCGGCGTCCACCGCACCAACCTCATGCGTGTCCTCTCGCCTTTTCCGGGCCGCCCTCGGCGACCCACCCGAGCACCGTCCGGTCGCCGATCACGTCGCGCACCGCGAACCGCGCGAAGAGTTCCTCCGCGTACCAGCCCTCCGTGGGGGTGCGCGTGATCGCGGCGCGGTGCTCCGGGTGACGGTACGCGAACGCCACCAGCTCCGCCGGATCACGCCACACGCTCACCGTGCCCTGCCAGCCCAGCGGGGCCTCGCCGACGCCGAACCGGGCGAGCAGCCCGGGCGCGGCGTGCAGGGCGGCGGCGACCGGGGGGATCGCCCGCCAGAAGGTGACCGCCCGGCGGGTCCGCAGCCGGGCCCGGGTCAGCGCCAGCACCGGCCCGTCGACCCGGCCGCCCGGCGGGTCGCCGAAGGGGCGGACGCCGGACCACTCACCACGGCTGGTCAGCGGGCGCAGCTCGAGGCGGGCCGAGCCGCGGGCGATCCGGGCCCACGAGCGGCCCACCGGCGAGTCGTCGAAGCCGGCCGCCGCGGCGGGGGAGTCCCAGACCACCAGTGCGGCCCACCGGGTCAGGTCGGCGTCGCCGGGACCGAAACCGGTGCCGGTCCCGGTGCCGAGCAGCTTGCCGAACCGTACGCCGGGGGTGCGGCGCAGCCGGCGCCGGTGCAGCGCCATCCGGGCCAGCGCCCGGGGCACGGCGGCCCGGGGGATCCGCCACACGTGCAGCGTGACCAGTTCGGGAGTGCTCACGCCACCTCGGTCGGCGTCCCGGCGGTGATCCGCAGCAGCTCCGCGTACGTGGTGGGGAAGACCGCCCGGGGCACTCCGCCGGCCGCCCACACCTCGTCGTAGCCGGCAAGGTCGGTGTCGACGAGGGTGCGCAGCGGTCGCGGGTGGCCGACCGGGGCGACGCCGCCGATGACCTGACCGGTGTGCTCCTTGACGAACTCGGGGGTGGCCCGGCGCAGCCGGGTGACCCCGATGGACGCGGCCAGGCCGGCGGTGTCCACCCGGTGCGCGCCGGAGGTGAGCACCAGCAGGGGCGCGTCGTCCGCGTCGAAGATCAGCGAGTTGGCGATGGCGCCCACGCCGACGCCGAGCGCCTCGGCCGCCGCCGCGGCGGTGTGCACCGCCTCGGGCAGCAGGCGGACCTGGCTGGCGCCGCCGGATCCGTCCCGCGCGCCCGCCGCGTCGAGCGCCCGCTGCACCGTCTGCACGTTCGGGTGTGGCTGCATGCGGTCATTCTTCCCGGTCCACCACCTCCCGCTTCACCCGGCCACGCCGCCTGTCCCACTCCCGAGGCAGGGCGGGAGGGGAGGGGGCGGGGTCAGGGGTGGCGGGTTTCGATCAGGAGGTCGACGCCGTCGAGGATGCGGGCCAGGCCGAAGTCGAGGGCCTGGTCCTGGGCGGCGTGCGCGGCCGCCGACTCCACCGCGGCGACCAGCGCCGGGAAGCGCTCCTCCCGGCCGCGGAGCAGGTCCGCCAGGCCGGATTCCAGCGCCTGCTCCGGCGTGCCGGTGTCCAGCGCCGAGACCTGCTGGGCCAGGTTGCGGGCGTGCCCGAGCAGGAGCACCGCGACGTCCAGCATCTCGCCGCCGTTCAGCCCGGTGCCGGTGAGGGCGGCGAGGGCCCGCTCCAGCCAGCCGAGCTCGTTCGGGCCCATGACGCGCGCGCCGACGGTGGCCGTCAGGGCCCAGGGATGCCGCCGGAAGCGGTCGAACAGCTGCCGGGCCCAGTCGTCGAGCTGGTCGCGCCAGCCGGCGCCCGCCGGCGCCGCGGGGGGTTCGCCCACCGCCGTCTCGATCATGAGGGCGACCAGTTCGGCCTTGCCGGGGACGTACCGGTACAGCGCCATCTTGGTCACGTCCAGCGACTCGGCGACCCGCTGCATGGTCAGGCCGTCGAGCCCGTCGGCGTCGGCGATGGCGATGCCGGCCCGGGCGATCGCCGGCAGGGTCAGCGTGGGCCGGGGCCCACGTCGCGGCGGGCTCGGCGTCCCCCACAGCAACTCGTAGAGCTTCCGCTTGTCCGCCGTGCCACCGGCACCCGCCCGGTCCATGGGCCTCCCTCGATCGGTCTTGTCCGGAACCGAAACTGTGTCTACGATACTCTGTATCCGACGGACACAGTTTAGCTTGTTACGGGGGAAGCCGATGTCTCACACCCTTCCGCTGCGCGGCCGGCGCGTCCTGGTCTCCGGGGCCGGGGTCGCCGGGCCGGCGCTGGCCTGGTGGCTGGCCCGCTACGGCGCCGAGGTCACCGTGGTCGAGCTGGCCCCGGCGCTGCGCACCAGCGGCTTCGCGGTCGACTTCCGCGGCCCCACCCACCTCGGCGTGCTGGCCGCCATGGGGGTGCTCGACGAGCTGCGCGCCGGGCAGACCCACGCCGGGGCGATCAGCTGCGTGGACGAGCACGACCGGGAGATCTTCCGGCTGCCGGCCGAGTTCGCCGGGGGCGACCTGGAGGTCTACCGCCGGGACCTCTCCCGGATCCTGTACGAGCACGGCGCCGACCGGGTGGAGTACCTGTTCGGGGACGTGATCACCGGCCTCGTCGAGACCGCCGACGGGGTACGCGTCGACTTCGCCCGCGCCGCGTCGCGCACCGTCGACCTGGTGGTCGGCGCGGACGGGCTGCACTCGGGCGTACGGCGGCTCGTCCTCGGCCCCGAGTCGGCGTACGTCCGGCACCTCGGCTACCACCTGGCCGGCTGGGACCTGCCCAACGAGCTGGGGGTGGACACCGTCTCCCGGCAGTACAACGTCCCCGGGCGGATGGCCGGCGTCGCCGCTGACCAGCGCGACCCGGCCCGGGCCGGCGCCCTCGTCGTCTTCGCCGCACCCCGGCTCGACTTCGACTGGCGCGACCTCGACCAGCAGAAGAAGCTCGTCGCGGACGCCTTCGCCGGGCTGGGTTGGCACGTGCCGCACCTGCTGGCCCACCTGCGGGACGCGCCGGAGCTGTACTTCGACTCGATCAGCCGGGTGAGCGTGCCCCGCTGGCACACCGGCCGGACGGTGCTGCTCGGCGACGCGGCCTGGGGCGTGACGCTCGGCGGGATGGGCGTCGGCACCGGCGTGGTCGGCGCGTACGTGCTGGCCGGCGAGCTGGCCCTGGCCGGCGGCGACCACCGGGTCGCCTTCCCCGCGTACGAGAGCCGGCTGCGCGGCTACGCGATGCGCTGGCAGCGGGGCGCCAGCCCGGGCCGGTTCCTCGCCCCCGCCACCGGGTGGGGGCTGGGGCTGCGCAACCGGCTGCTGGCCACCGGGCCGGTCCAGTCGATGCTCCTCCGCGGCACCGGTTCGCTGGCCACCGATCTCGACCTGCCCGACTATCCGGCGCGGGTCTGAGCCGCCGGTCGGGTTCCGGGCCAGTTCGGGGTGGCCCGGAGCCGACCGGCGGCGTCCACCAGCAGGCCGGCGTACCCGTCGAGGGTGGCCAGCCAGTCGAGCGCGTCCGCGCCGCGGGCGACGGCCGCGGTCGCGTACACGTCGGCCCAGAGCAGGTCGGGGCCGACCACGGTGACCCGGGCCATCAGCACCACCTGGATGAGCATCAGGTCGGCGCTGAGCAGGCCGGTGAGCCGGCCGAGCGAGGTGAGGCCGGTGGCGAGGCCGCCGAGCAGCTCCTGCACCCCCCGGTCCGCGGTCCAGAGTGCGGTGACGACCAGCAGGCTGAGCACGGCGGCGCTGCCGGCGACGTCGGCCCACCAGCCGGGGACCGCCGGGAGGGCGCGACGCGTGGCTCGCCGGTCGGCGACGGCGGCGGTCACCGGACGATCCTTTCGGTACGGCTTACGACGGTCATGGGGTCAACCCTGCGATGACCACGTCCGCGCCGCCTTTGCCGTCACTGTGCGCGGCCTGAGAATCCGACCCGGCCTCGCGAGCCCCGGCGCGTCACACGTTGCATTTTCGTCGGAGGGGGGGTGTACTGTCAGGGCAGTTAGAACGAGTGTTCGATTCAGTCGTACGCCCGTTCCAACGCCCGGGAGAGGTGTTTCGCGGCGCCGGATCCCGGCAGGTGCGGTTCCGCGGACCGCACCGGGTTCCGGGCAGTCGCGAGTCCGGTCCCGTCAGGCAGGATCGTCGCCCGCCGCCCACGACCCCCGGGCGGCGGGCGACGGACCCGCCGGTACTACCGGCCGGGTGTGGTGTGGGGAAGCGTCACACCCGGCCGGCCCCCACCACGGTGCGTCTTCCTCCGCACCACCCGCTCCGGGCGCCCCGCTCGGCGGATCCGATCCGTCACGCGATGCGCCCGCCCCGGTCACGCGGAGGAGACACCATGCCGACCAGTCCGGCTCAGGCACCGACGGTGCCGGCGCACGTGCTGCCGCACCGCACCCCGGCCCAACTGCTCGCGGTGGCCCGCCACGGGCTGGCCGAGGCCGCCCGGACCCGTCCCGACGGTCTCCGGTACGCCGCCGCCCACCTCGCGGCGCTGCGCGCCGCCGCCGCCCTGCTCGCCGCCCGGGCCCGTCCCGCGCCCACCCGCCGCAACCGGATCACCAGCGTCTGGGTCCTGCTCTCCGGCGTCGCCCCCGAGCTCGACGAGTGGGCCCGCTACTTCGCCGCCGGCGCCGGCAAGCGGGCCGCCGCCGAGGCCGGCATCCCCCGGGTGGTCACCGCCCGGGAGGCCGACGACCTGCTCCGCGCCGCCGAGCAGTTCGTGACGGTGGTGGAGACCGCGCTCGGCGTGGCGCACCAACCGGCGCTCGACGGGCTAGCCGCCTGACCCGGCGCGTCCGGCCCGGCGGTGGGAAGCCCGCCGGCCGGGCGCGCCACCGGTCCGACGACGCCCGTCGGACCTCTCTGATCCAGCGACACGGCACAGCACGGGGAGCCGTCCCCGTGGCGACACGACGGGGGGTTGGTCCGATGGCGGGCCGCATGGTGGTCGGTTCCGCCGCACTGGCCGATCTGGTGCGTCCGGCGAGCGCACCCGACCCGGCCGGCGGCCACCGGGTGCTGCCGGTCCGGCCGGAGCTGACCGGGCTGCTGCCCAATCGCGGGCTGCGCCGCGGCAGCACCATCGCCATCGGCGCCGGGCAGCCCCGGCGCAGCGGTGCCACGTCACTGATCCTGGCGCTGCTCGCCGAGGCGTCCCGGGCCGGCTCGTGGTGCGCCGTGGTCGGGGTCCCCACCTTCGGGGCCGGCGCGGCGGCCGAGGCCGGGATCGCCCTGGACCGGCTGGCCCTGGTGCCGAACCCGGGACCGGAGTGGCCCACCGTCATCGCCGCGCTCATCGACGGGGTGGACGTGGTGGTCACCGCCGTGCCCGCCACGGTCTCCGCCTCGGTCGCCAACCGGTTGGCCGCCCGCGCCCGGCAGCGCGGCAGCGTGCTCGTCCCGTTCGGCCGCTGGGACGGCGCGGACGTCACGTTGCAGGTGGTCCGGGGCGTCTGGGAGGGGCTCGGGCCGGGCCGGGGGCGGCTGCGGCGCCGGGAGGTGACCGTCTCGGCACGCGGGCGCGGGGCGGCCGCCCGCCCGAAGGAGATCAAGGTCTGGCTGCCCGGCGACGAGCTGACCCGGGTGATCCCCCGCGCGACCGGATCGGGCCGCCCGGCCGCAGCCCCGTCCCGCCCCGCGGTCGCCCGCCCGGCCGTCGCCGCCCTCGCCGGCTCGTCCCGCCGCGGCGCGCTCACCCTGGTCGGTCCGGCATGACCGCCGCGCCGGTGCGGACGCTGCTGCTCTGGTGCCCGGACTGGCCGGTCCTCGCCGCGGAGATCGTCGACGGGGTGCCCGCCACCGACCCGGTCGCGGTGCTGCACGCCAACCGGGTGGTCGCCTGCTCAGAGCGGGCCCGCGCCGAGGGGGTGCGCCGCGGGCTGCGCAGGCGCGAGGCGCAGGCGCGCTGCCCGCAGCTCACCGTCGTCGAGTACGACCCCGACCGGGACGTCCGAGCGTTCGAGCCGGTGGTCGCCGCCGTCGAGGAGGTGGCCGCCGGTGTCGAGGTGGTCCGTCCCGGGGCCTGCGCGCTGGCGGCCCGGGGTCCGAGCCGTTATCTCGGCGGTGAGGAGGCGGCGGCCGAGCGGATCGTCGAGCACGTCGCCCAGTCCTGCGCGGTGGAGAGCCAGGTCGGCATCGCCGACGGGGTCTTCGCCGCCGGGCTGGCCGCCCGGGACGGGCGGATCGTGCCGCCCGGCGGGACGCCGGAGTTCCTGGCCGACCTGCCGGTCGAGGCGCTCGGCCGGCCCGCCCTGGCCGACCTGCTGCGCCGGCTGGGGGTGCGTACCCTCGGGGGCTTCGCCGCGCTGCCCGCCGGCGACGTGCTGGCCCGGTTCGGCTTCGACGGGGCGCTGGTCCACCGGCTCGCCGCCGGACAGGACCACCGGCCGCTCGCCGTCCGGCAGCCCCCGGCCGACCTGACCGTCACTGCCGACCACGACGAGCCCATCGACCGGGTCGACGCCGCGGCGTTCGCCGCCCGGATGCTGGCCGAGCAACTGCACGAGCGGCTCGCCGCGTACGGGCTGGCCTGCACCCGGCTCGGCATCGAGGCGGTCACCGCGCACGGTCAGGAGCTGCACCGGGTCTGGCGGCACGACGGCCTGCTGACCGCCGCGGCCATCGCCGACCGGGTGCGCTGGCAGTTGGACGGCTGGCTCTCCGGCAGCACCGGCCGGGGCGGTGCCCGCCCGACCCGGCCGACCGCCGGGATCATCCGGCTGCGGCTGGTGCCGGACGGGGTGCTCGCCCAGGCCGGCCTGCAATCCGGGTTGTGGGGGGAGACCGGCGAGGAGCGGGAGCGGGCGCACCGCGCGTTGAGCCGGGTGCAGGGCATCCTCGGCCCCGAGGCGGTGGTCACCGCCGTGCTCGGCGGTGGCCGGTCCCCCGCCGACCAGGTGCAGCTCGTGCCGTGGGGCGACGAACGGCTCCCGGCCCGCCCCGGCCCGCCACCGCTGCCGCAGGCGCCGGCCGGGCCGGACGGGGCCCCGGGACCGGCCCGGCCGGGTGAGCCGGCTCGCCCCGGCCAGTCGGCGGGCTCGGGCGCGGTGCGGCGGGATGGGACGGCGCGGTCGGGTGGGTCGGCGCGGTCCGGCCCGCCGCCCTGGCCCGGGCGGCTTCCGCCACCCGCGCCGGCCGTGGTGCTGCCCACCCCGCTCGCCGCGGCCGTGCACGACGCCGCCGGTGAGCCGGTCGTGGTCAGCGCCCGGCTCCAGGTGAGCGCCGCGCCGGCCCGGCTGGCCGTCGGTACCGCCCGCCCGGCGGAGATCGTCGGCTGGGCCGGTCCGTGGCCGGTGGACGAGCGCTGGTGGGCGCCGGCCGAGGCGCGGCGGCGGGCCCGGTTCCAGGTCTGCCTCGCCGACGGCGCCGCCCTGCTGCTGGCGGTCGAGGCCGGCCAGTGGCTGGTGGAGGCGATCTATGACTGAGCGGGCCTGCTCCCGGCGAGCGGGTCGGTGGTCCGCGCCGTGCCTGCGGGCCGGCGTGCGCGTTCCGGCGGTCCGCGCCGTGCCCCCGACGGATGTCCCGGTGAGCGGTATGACTGTCAGGCATATTTATGACTCTCAGGTATATCGCTCACCGACCCTGTCGGCGGCGGCGACGGCCACGGCAGCGGCGACAGTGGGAGCGACGAGGGCCGCGAGGGCCGCGGGGGCGGCGAGGATCGCGGGGGCGGCCGGTGGGCGCCGGCCGGCGGCGCGGATCACCGCTGCCTCACTCGGAGCGGCCGGATGAGCTTCCACAATCCCAACCTGCCCTGGTCGGAGCTGGAGCGCGTGCTCTCCGGGCGGCCCGGCGACGGGCGGTCGGGGGAGAGGCGGTCGGGCAGGTGGTCCGGTGGGCGGTCGCGGGACGAGCGGCACCTGCACGTGGTGGATCCCCTCGCCGTGGACGCCGACGGCGGGGACTCCCCGGCCTGGAGCCGCAAGCGGCAGCACTACGAGGCGCCCGAGCTGCCCCGGCCGGACGGCGCGGTGCCCTACGCCGAGCTGCACGCGCACAGCAACTTCAGCTTCCTCGACGGGGCCAGCCACCCGGAGGAGTTGGCCGAGGAGGCCGCCCGGCTGGGGCTCACCGCGCTCGCCGTCACCGACCACGACGGCTTCTACGGGGTGGTTCGCTTCGCCGAGGCGGCCCGCGCGCTGCACCTGCCCACCATCTTCGGCGCCGAACTCTCCCTCGGGCTGCCCGGCCCGCAGAACGGCGAACCCGACCCGCTCGGCCGGCACCTGCTGGTGCTCGCCCACGGCCACGAGGGGTACGCCCGGCTGGCCGCCACCATCTCCCGCGCCCAGCTGCGCGGCGGGGAGAAGGGCCGCCCGGTCTACGGCGAGCTGGAGGAGGTCGCCGCCGAGCTGCGCGACCACGTGCTGGTGCTCACCGGCTGCCGCAAGGGGCACGTGCCGGGCGCGCTGCTCACCGAGGGCGTGGACGCGGCGGCCCGGGAGCTGGACCGGCTCACCGCGCTCTTCGGCGCGGAGACGGTGGCGGTGGAGCTGACCGACCACGGCCACCCGGTCGACGCCGACCGCAACGACGCCCTCGCCGAGCTGGCCGCCGCCGCCGGGCTGCCCACGGTGGCCACCAACAACGTGCACTACGCCACCCCGGGCCGGCGGCGGCTGGCCACCACCGTGGCCGCGGTGCGGGCCCGGCGCAGCCTCGACGAGATAGACGGCTGGCTGCCCGCCGCCGCCACCGCCCATCTGCGCAGCGGCGCGGAGATGGCGGCCCGGTTCGGCGCGTACCCGGGGGCGGTGGAACGGGCCGCCGAGTTCGGCGCGGAACTCGCCTTCGACCTGCAACTGGTCGCGCCGCGGCTGCCGGCGTACCCGGTGCCGCCGGGGCACACCGAGATGAGCTGGCTGCGCCACCTGACCGAGCAGGGAGCCCGGGAGCGGTACGGCCCGCGCGAGGCGCACCCCGAGGCGTACGCGCAGCTGGAGCACGAGCTGCGGATGATCGACGACCTCGGCTTCCCCGGCTACTTCCTGGTGGTCTACGACATCGTCGCGTTCTGCCGCGCGCAGGACATCTACTGCCAGGGCCGGGGCTCGGCGGCGAACTCGGCGGTCTGCTACGCGCTGCGGATCACCAACGTGGACGCCGTCCGGCACCGGCTGCTCTTCGAGCGTTTCCTCGCCCCCGAGCGGGACGGCCCACCCGACATCGACGTGGACATCGAGTCCGACCGCCGGGAGGAGGTGATCCAGCACGTCTACGCCCGGTACGGCCGGGAGCACACCGCCCAGGTGGCCAACGTCATCTCGTACCGGCCGCGGTCGGCGGTGCGGGACGTGGCCAAGGCGTTCGGCTTCTCGCCCGGCCAGCAGGACGCCTGGAGCAAGCAGATCGACCGCTGGGGCTCGGTCGCCTCGGTGGACGTCGAGGACATCCCCGAGCAGGTGGTCGCGTACGCCAACGAGTTGCAGACCTTCCCCCGGCACCTGGGCATCCACTCCGGCGGCATGGTGATCTGCGACCGGCCGGTGATCGAGGTCTGCCCGGTGGAGTGGGGCCGGATGCCCGGGCGCAGTGTGCTCCAGTGGGACAAGGACGACTGCGCGGCGGTCGGGCTGGTCAAGTTCGACCTGCTCGGCCTCGGCATGCTCTCCGCGCTGCACTACGGCTACGACATGATCGGGACGACCCTCGACCTGGGCGACATGACCCTCGACGACCCCGAGGTCTACGACATGCTCTGCCGGGCCGACTCGGTCGGGGTGTTCCAGGTGGAGAGCCGCGCCCAGATGGCCACCCTGCCCCGGCTCAAGCCGCGCTGCTTCTACGACCTGGTGGTCGAGGTGGCGCTGATCCGTCCCGGCCCGATCCAGGGCGGCTCGGTGCACCCGTACATCCGGCGCAAGAACGGCCAGGAGCCGGTGACGTACGCGCACCCGCTGATGCGCAACGCGCTGGAGAAGACCCTGGGCGTGCCGCTGTTCCAGGAGCAGTTGATGCAGCTCGCCATCGACCTGGCCGGCTTCGACGCGGCCGGCGCCGACCAGTTGCGCCGGGCGATGGGGGCCAAGCGCTCGGTGGAGCGGATGGCGCAGATCGCCGACCGGCTGTACGCCGGGATGGCCGAGCGGGGCATCACCGGCGAGCTGGCCGACGACGTCTACCGCAAGCTCACCGCGTTCGCCAGCTACGGCTTCCCGGAGAGCCACGCGATGAGCTTCGCCTACCTGGTCTACGCCAGCTCCTGGCTCAAGCGCTACCACCCGGCCCCGTTCCTGGCCGCCCTGCTCAACGCCCAGCCGATGGGCTTCTACTCGCCGCAGACGCTGGTCGACGACGCCCGCCGGCACGGCGTCGAGGTACGCCGCCCGGACATCAACGCCAGCGGGGCGAAGGCCGTGCTGGAGTCGGCGCCGGAGACCCGGTGGGGCAGCCAGCCGGGGGAGCCGCCGCACGCCTGGGGGTTGGGCGGCCCGGCGGTCCGGCTCGGGCTGGGCAGCGTACGCACCCTCGGTGACGACGTGGCCGAGCGGATCGAGGCGGAGCGGGCGGCCGGCGGGCCGTACCGGGACATGCCAGACCTGGCCCGTCGGGTCGGTCTCACCGCCGCGCAGCTGGAGGCGCTGGCCACCGCGGACGCCTTCGCCTGTTTCGGGCTGACCCGGCGGCAGGCGCTCTGGGCCGCCGGCGCGGCGGCCCAGGACCGGCCGGGCCGGCTGCCCGGCACGGTGACCGGCGCGGCCCCGCCCACCCTGCCCGGAATGGAGGCGGTGGACCGCCTCGTCGCCGACGTCTGGGCCACCGGCCTGTCGCCGGAGAGCCACCCGGCCCGGTTCATCCGCGACCGGCTGGACGCGCTCGGCGCGGTGCCGATCGCCCGGCTCGGCCGGGTCGAGCCCGGCCAGCGGATCCGGGTCGGTGGGATCGTCACCCACCGGCAGCGCCCGGCGACCGCGGGCGGGGTCACCTTCCTCAATCTGGAGGACGAGACCGGAATGCTCAATGTCACTTGCTCCCCGGGCCTCTGGCAGCGCTACCGTCGAATCGCCCGCACCAGCGCGGCGCTGGTGGTGCGGGGCCGGTTGCAGCGGCACGAGGGGGTTACCAGCCTCACCGCGGACCGGCTGGACGCGATCGAGCCTCCGGTGGCTCCGGCATCCCGGGATTTCCGCTGAGCGGAGTGATCCACATTACGGTGTCCGGGCCCGGGAGGCGGGAGACTTCGGCACGCGCGGGCAGAGTGGCCCGCCCGGCCATGGGGGAAGAACGATGACCCTGAACAGCACACACATCGGTGGAGTGGCGAACGCCCGGCGCACCCGGCTGGCCGCCGGCTGGTCGCCGGCCTCCGACGTCGAGGCCCGCGAGTACCAGGTGACCGACGGGCCGGTGGCCAACGCCCACCGCTCCCGCGCGGAGGAGGACCCCGCCGACGGCGGCGAGTCCTGACCCGGAGCGTGCCGCCACCGCCTCCGGGAGTCCGGTGGCGCGGGTGACTAGGCTCGACCGGGTGGAGCAGACTCGAACGCTGACCCCGCGTACCGCCG
The DNA here is from genome assembly GCF_042650725.1 of Micromonospora sp. GCM10011541. Classification (NCBI taxonomy): domain Bacteria; kingdom Bacillati; phylum Actinomycetota; class Actinomycetes; order Micromonosporales; family Micromonosporaceae; genus Micromonospora; species Micromonospora sp. GCM10011541. The sequence continues at coordinate 201,738 of NZ_JBHSBP010000010.1, read as the reverse complement.
TCATCTGGTCGGTGCTCCGGGCCGAGCTGGGGCGCCGGGCCGGCGAGCGGCTCACCGTGCTCGACGTCGGCGGCGGGACCGGCGGCTTCGCCGTCCCGCTCGCCGAGGCCGGCCACTGGGTGACCGTGGTCGACGCCAGCCCCGACGCGCTCGCCGCGCTGACCCGCCGGGCCGCCGAGGCCGGGGTCGCCGACCGGGTACGCGCGCTGCAGGGCGACGGCGACGCGCTCGCCGGGCTGGTCGAGCCGGCCAGCGTCGACCTGGTGCTCTGCCACTCCGTCCTCGAGGTGGTCGACGAGCCGGCGTCGGTGGTGTCGGCGTTGGTCGGCGCGCTGCGCCATGGTGGCGCGGCCAGCGTGCTGGTGGCCGGCCGGGCCGCCGCCGTGCTCGGCCGGGCGATGAACGGTCACCTCGACGTGGCCGCCGCGCTCGCCGCCGACCCGGACGGCACCGCGGGGCCACGGGACACCCTGCGCCGCCGCTACGACGTGGACGGCGCCGCCGCGCTGCTGACCGCCGGCGGGCTCACGGTCGAGGAGATCCACGGGGTACGCGTCCTCGCCGACCTGCTCCCCGCCGCGGTGGCGGACGGCCAGCCGGCCGCCCTGGTGGAGCTGGAGCGGGCCCTGGCGGCCCGGTCGCCGTACCGGGACCTCGCCGCCCAGCTGCACCTCTTCGCCCGCCGCCCGGCATGACCGGCCCGTCGCCGGCCGTGGCTGGGCGACCAGGTCCGCTCGACCCGGTCGCGCCGCGCTACGGCGGCGGTAGCCTCGCCGACGTGCTGCCCAGCGCCCTGGCGGTGCTCGGCGTCCCCGGCGCGGTCGACCTGCTCGGCCTGGGTCCCCGGCTGGCCGGGGTACGCCGGATCGCCGTGCTGCTGGTGGACGGGCTCGGCTGGTACCAGATCCCGACCGCCGCCCGGTACGCGCCGACCCTGGCCGGCCTCGCCGCCACCGTCGGCGCCCCGCTCACCGCCGGCTTTCCCTCCACCACCCCGACCAACCTGGTCAGCCTGGGCACCGGCGCCGCCTCCGGCGCCCACGGCGTGCTCGGCTTCAAGGTCCGGGTCCCCGACACCGACCGGGTGCTCAGCCACATCGAGTGGGCCGGCGACCCGGACCCGTTGACCTGGCAGCCCGTGCCCACCCAGTACGAGCGGGCCTGCGCCGCCGGCGTCGCGGTCACCGTGGTCAGCCGCCCCGAGTACGGCGGCAGCGGCCTCACCCTCGCCGCCAACCGGGGCGGCGACTACCGGGGCGCCTCCGACGTCGACGCACTCGCCCGGCAGATGCTCACCGCCCTCGCGGCCGGCGCCGGCCCGACCCTGGTCTCCGGCTACCACCCCGACCTGGACCGGCACGGCCACCTCACCGGAGTCGACTCGGCGCCCTGGCGGCTCGCCGCCGCCGACGTGGACCGGCTGCTGGTCCGGCTGGTCGACGGGCTGCCGCGGGACGCCGCGCTGCTCGTCACCGCCGACCACGGCCAGCTCAACGTGCCGCCGGGCCGGCGGGTCGACTTCGACACCGACGCCCGGCTGCGGGCGGGGGTGCAGGTGATCGCCGGCGAGCCCCGGGTCCGCTACCTGCACGTCGAGCCGGGCGCGGTCGCCGACGTGCTGGCCGCCTGGTCGGCGGTGCTGGGTGACGCCGCCCGGGTGACGACCCGCGACGAGGCGGTGGCCACCGGCTGGTTCGGGCCGGTGCCGGAGGAGCACCTGCGCCGGATCGGCGACGTGGTGGTGGTCTGCCGCGACACGTACGCGGTGGTCGCCACCCGGTCGGAGAAGCCGATGGAGTCGCGCCTGGTGGCGTACCACGGCGCGGACACCGCGGCCGAGATGACCATCCCGCTGCTGGTCGTCCGGGGCTGACCGCCCGGTGGTCGGGCCCGGCCGGTCGTCGGGTGGTCGGGCCGCTGCGTTGTCGGACCGGGCGGCTAGCCTGCGGGGATGGGCCGCAGCCAGTCGTTGCCCCGGGGCGGCGATCCGCGCTTCGGGCCGGACGCCGACGACACCGGCTGCTCGATGCTGCACGTCGACATGGACGCGTTCTTCGCCTCGGTCGAGGTGCGCCGCCGCCCCGAGCTGCGCGGCCGGCCCGTCGTGGTCGGCGGGATCGGGCCGCGCGGCGTGGTCAGCTCCGCCAGCTACGAGGCCCGCCGGTACGGCGTCCGCAGCGCCATGCCCACCGCGCGGGCCCGGGCGCTCTGCCCGCACGCCGTCTACCTGCCGCCCGACTTCACGCAGTACACGGCGGCCTCCCGGGCGGTGATGCGGATCTTCCGGGACGTCACCCCGCTGGTCGAGCCGCTCTCGCTGGACGAGGCCTTCCTCGACGTGGCCGGCGCCCGCCGGCTCTTCGGCTCCCCGGCGGAGATCGCCCGGTTGATCCGCCGCCGGGTCGCCGAGGATCAGCGGCTGAGCTGCTCGGTGGGGGTGGCGTCGAGCAAGTTCGTGGCCAAGCTCGGCTCGACCCGGGCCAAGCCGGACGGCCTGCTCGTGGTGCCGGCGGCCCAAGTGCTCGACTTCCTGCACCCGCTGCCGGTGTCGGCGCTGTGGGGGGTGGGGGAGCGTTCGGCCGAGGCGCTGCGTCGACTCGGCCTGGCCACCGTCGGCGACCTCGCCGAGGCGCCCCTCGGCCTGCTCCGCCGGGCGGTCGGCGAGGCCGCCGCGACTCACCTGCACGAGCTGGCCTGGGGGCGGGACCAGCGCCGGGTCAGCCCCGAGCACGTGGAAAAGTCGATCGGCGCGGAGGTGACCTTCGACGCCGACGTCGTCGAGCCGACGGAGATCCGCCGGGCGCTGCTCGCCCTGGCCGAGAAGGTGGGCGCCCGGCTGCGCGGCGCCGGTCAGGTGGGGCGCACGGTGTCGCTCAAGGTCCGGCTGGCCGACTTCCGCACGGTCAACCGGTCCCGCACCCTGGGCGTGCCGACCGACACCGCCCGGGAGATGTTCGACACGGCCTGGGCGCTCTGGACCGCCCTCGACCCCGGTGAGCCGATCCGCTTGGTCGGCGTACGGGTGGAGGGGCTGGCCGCCGCCGGGGAGACGCCGCGCCAGCTCACCCTGGGGGCGCCCGAGCGCGGCTGGCGGGAGGCGGAAGCGGCGGCCGATGCCGCGGCTGCCCGATTCGGGCGATCCGTCATAGGTCCGGCCAGTCTTCTCGGCAAGCGTCATCCGGGTCGAGACGAAAATCCGACCCGGCCGTAGGTCGTCCCGCTTTCCGACGCGCGAGCCCCCTCGTAGACTTGCGGGTAAGCAGCCGGTTGGCTGCCACGGTCTGTCGGCCCGAGCGGGCCGACCAACGTGACCGGGGAGGAGTGCCGTGCCGCTCTCGGAGCACGAGCAGCGGCTGTTCGAGCAGATCGAGCGGTCGCTTGCCGAGGACCCCAAATTCGCCTCGGCCGTGCGCGCCAGCGACCCGCGTTTCCACGCGCGGCGTCGCGTGCTCGTCGCTGCCGGCGTGGTCATTGCTGGCCTGGCCCTGTTGGTCTACGGCGTCGTGATCACCACCGCGCTGGTGTCAGTGGCGGGCTTCGTCGTGATGTTGGCCGCGTTGGGCTACGCAGTGCAGTCGCACCGCCGGGCTCAGTCGCCCGACCTGCACGTGGTGGGCGGCACGACCAGTCGTCGTCGTCCCCGTGGTGGTCGTACCGGCCGGCGGGGCTCGTTCCTCGACCGGATGGAGGACCGCTGGCGGCAGCGCCCGGAGGGGCACCGCTGACCACGTCCCACCCCTGAAGGGGTGCCGCGACGGCGTGTCGTCGGTTTCTCCGGCGAGCGTGGTCGCACCGTCGCGCCCTGATCCACCAGCTGAGCGTCCAGTGGCCGGCTGACCCTCGGACCCCCGCGGGCCGACGTGACCGCCCGTCCGCTTGTTTCCTCTTCCCGCGTCCCGGCCGCACCCAGACGTGTGGCCTTCCTTCTTCGCGCGGGCGCCTGTCCACTCCCGACTCCGCGGTACGCCACCGGCGGTGTCCCGTCCGCCGACGGGGGAGCGCCGGCGGACGGGACCCGGTCAGCGGGCCAGGCGGCCGGCCAGCAGGCGACGTGGACTCCACCGCAGCAGGCGGTGCCGCACCTGGCCGCCCGTCGCGACGAGGCGGGCGGAGGTGTCCGCGATGGCGCGCCGCCAGCGCAGCAGCACCGACGGCGGCAGCACGGCCGCCAGCAGGCGGGTCCGTCGGTCCGCCCGCGCGGCGAGCGCCCCGCGTACGGTGCGCAGCGCCGGGTGCAGCGCCTCCCCGGTGAGCGGATCGCGGGCGTACCGGGCCCGCTCCTCGGCGCGGCCGAGCAGCCGGGCCGCGGTCGCCGCCGACGCGTCCTCGGTGAGCGTGTCCCGGACCAGCCGGTCGGCGGTCGCCCGGGGGGTCTCCGTCCGGTCCACCGGAACCCGGAAGTCCACCAGCGTGTCCAGCAGCTCGTCCCAGGCGGCGTGGGCGTCCGCGCGGGCCCGGTCGGCATCCACCCCGACCATCACCTCGCGCGCCCCGCCCGGGCTGCCGGGGCCGGCGTCCAGCACGGTGGCCGTCGGTCCGTGCGCCCGGGCGCGCCGCCGCCGGCGCAACGCCCTGCGCAGCAGCGCCGGCACGGCGAGCAGCGCCAGCAGGACGAACGCGCCCGCCGTCCACCACGGCCAGGCCGGGGCCTGCCGGGTCGGGCCGCCGCCGTCCAGGGACAGGCCCGCGTCCGTCTCCTTGTCGGCCCGGTCCGGCCCGTCCGGCCCGGCCGACGGGTCGACCGTGCCCGGGGCGGCCGTGCCGCCCGGCACCGGGGCGGCTTCCTCCGGGGAGTCGGTGTCCGGGGCCCAGGCCGACCGGATCGAGCCCTGGACGCTCGCCGCCGGGGTGGCGTCGAACGGCACCCAGCCGATCCCGCCGAAGAAGACCTCCGTCCAGGCGTGCAGGTTCCGGTTGGTCAGCACGTACGTGGCGCCGCCCGAGTTGCTGCCGTTGGTGAAGCCGAACGCCACCCGGGCCGGGATGCCGGCCCGGCGGACCAGCCACGCCATCGCGGCGGCGTACTGCTGGCAGAAGCCGACCTTGGTGGCGAGGAAGTTGGTGATGTCGTCGCCGCTCGTGCCGCCCTTGGTGGACAGCGAGTAGGTGAAGCCGTTCTCGACCGAGAAGTAGCCGTAGATGGCCCGCACCTTGTCGTAGTCGTTCTGCTTGCCCTCGACGAGCTGGTCGACCAGCTTGTCGACCTCGCGTACCACCGGGGCCACGGTCTGCTGGCGCAGCACCGGGTCGTCGGCGGAGAGCGACGGCGCCGCGCGCAGCGCCGCCGGGCTGTACGTCGAGCGGACGTAGTCGAACGAGTAGCGCTTGCCCCGCGAGTTCTCCCGGTTGGAGAAGAGGATCTGGAGGTTCGGGTCGTAGAGCCAGCTGCCGCTGAGGTCCTCGGCCTTCACCGGCTCCGCGTACACCGGCAGCAGGGGCATGTTGAGGTTCTTGGTCACCTCGACGGTCGCCCGGTAGCGCTCCTGCTTGACGCCCCGGCCGGCCCGCTCCGTCGGGTCGGGCAGGGTCCGGTTGGCCGGCCGGCCGGTCGGGACCCGCACCCGGAAGCCGTCCGGGCGCAGCTCGTCGGCCACCCCGAAGCGCAGGTAGAACGGCGCCGGCTCGGTGGTGGTGACCTTGACCAGGTCGGCCACCTCGGACTGGTTGAGCTGGCCGCTCAGCGCGGCGAACAGGTCGATCCGGCCCGGGCTGCCGCCCTGCCCCGGCCGGCCGGTGCCGTTGCCCGTCCCGGAGCCGACCGCGTCCATCAGGCCGCCGGTCATCCCCGGCACGGCCAGCGGCAGCGCCACGGCCAGCGCGACGCCGACCACGGCCAGCCGGCGGCCGGCGGCGGCCAGCGGCGACGCCTCCCACACGTCGACGTCCCGGCCCTCGCCGGTGAACCGGCGGCCGAAGCGGCGTACCCGGTCGACGTTGTCGGTGACCAGCAGCCACAGGTATCCGCAGGCGCCCACCACGAACGGGGTGGCGGGGACGCTGTCCACGTAGACCGCCACCGGCACCGAGTAGATCGCCAGCATCGGCAGGCCGGCCAGCGCCGGCCGGCGCAGCCCCACCGCCAGCACGTCGACCACGACCGCGACCCCGCCGATGCCGAGCACCGTGAGGAACAGCAGCGAGTCGACGTCGGGCACCTTCACGCCGTACGAGCGCATGTCCTGCACCGACGCGCCGAACAGCTCGCCGAAGTGGGCGAAGGTGCCCGGGGTGGGCAGGAACGCGAGCAGCTCGGTGCCGCCCGGGAAGATCCAGGTGAGGGCGAGCAGCAGGCCGGCGAGCATGGCCAGCACCTGGCCCCACAGCGGGGCCCGGACCAGCCGGCTCAGCGCGGCCGCCCCGGCCACCACCGCCACCACGATGGCCGCCTGGACCAGCCACGTCCAGCGCTGGAAGATGGCCGACAGCGGCGCCGCGGCCAGCAGGGTCGCCGCGGCGGCGACGAAGCCGAGGTTCCGGGTCGCGGTCACGAGGTCGTCCTTCCGGTCATCGCACGCCTCCGGCCACCGTCTCGGCCAGCGCCGCCCGCAGCGCGAAGCCCTGCGAGCCGCGGGCCGCCTGCGGCCACAGCACCGGCAGCCGGCTGCCGTGGTCCACGCCGATCACCCGCCACCCGCTCTGCAGCAGGGCGAGCGCCGCGGCGCCGTGCGCGTGCTCCGCCTCGGCCCGGGCCTTCGCCGGCAGGTTGAGCCAGGTGGAGCTGTCCAGGACGAAACCGACGCAGGTGGCGCCGCTGCCCCGCAGCCCGCCGAGGAGCTCCGCCTCGGCCGTGCTCAGCGCACCGAACAGGCCGATGATCAGGCCGCCGTCGGCCCGCTGCCGGACCTGCTGGACCAACGTGGTGATCTCGACCCGCTTGTCCAGCCGGACCTCGGCGAGGTGGTCGAGGAGCAGCCCGTCGCCGGCCCCCTCGGTGGCGTCCACGTCGGCGCCGGAGCCGGTGACCAGGCGCAGCTTGTACCCGGCCTGGCGCAGGTGCACCGCGATGCTGGCCGCGGCGGAGACCGCCCACTCGAAGCTGGCCGTCGGCCCGTCGCCCCGGTGGCCGAAGGCGCGGGTGTCCAGCACCACCGTGGCCCGGCTCTCCCAGGGCTGCTCCTCGCGGCGCACCATCAGCTCACCGGTGCGCGCGGTGGACTTCCAGTGCACCCGGCGCAGGTCGTCGCCCACCCGGTACTCCCGGGTGGCCGCGTCGTCCTCGCCGTGCACCGCCACCGAGCGGGCCCGGCTGTCGCCGCTGCCGGCGTACTCGCCGGGCAGGCGGACCGTGGGCAGCGGGGTGACCTGCGGGATGACGGTGAGGTGGTCGGTGCTGGGAAAGGCGCGGGTGAGCTCGCACAACCCGAACGGGTCGGTGAGCCGGACCACCAGCGGGCCCACCTCGTACCGGCCCCGCACGTCGGCGCGGACCGTGTACGCCACCGAGCTGGCCTGGTGCGCGCCGAGCCGCTCCAGCACCACCCGGGGCCGGCTGCCCAGGGCGTACGGCAGCCGGTCCTCCAGCAGCAGGGTGCCGGTGGGCAGCCGGGACAGGTTCTGCAACCGCAGCACCACCCGGGAGCTGGCCCCGACCGGCACCCGGTGCGGCTCCAGCGACCGGTTGCAGGCCAGCTTGTACCGGCTGCGCCCGACGTACGCCGCCGCGAGCAGCGGCAGGACGGCGAGCAGGATGGCCACCCGCAGCAGGTCCTTCTCGCCGAGGATGCCGGCGGAGACCGCGGCGGCCAGCGCGGCCGCCAGGAACGAGCGGCCCCGGGTGGTCAGTCCGCGCAGGCCGTCGCGCACCTCACGGCCTCCGCGGCTCGAACGGCCCGTGGCCGTTGCCGCTGGCCGGCCGGGTGTCGTACGGGGAGCGCTTGCGGTCGTGCGGCAACGGCAGCCGGTGCACCAGCTCGGCGACGATCGCGTCGGTGGTGCGGCGGGCCAGCTGCGCGTCGGCGGTCGGGATGATCCGGTGCGCCAGCACCGGCACCGCGAGCGCCTGGAGGTCGTCGGGCAGGACGTAGTCACGCCCCTCCAGCGCGGCCACCGCGCGGGCGGTGCGCAGCAGCTGGAGCGTGGCCCGGGGGGAGGCGCCGAGGCGCAGGTCCGGGGCCTCGCGGGTGGCGGTCACCAGGTCGATCGCGTACTGCTTGACGGCGTCGGCGACGTGCACCTGCCGGACGGTCGCGATGAGCCGGCGCACGATGGCCGCGTCGGAGACCGGGCGCAGCTCGTTCAGCGGGTCGGTGGCCCCGTGACCGTCCAGCATGGCCAGCTCGGCGCCGACGTCCGGGTAGCCCATCGCGATCCGGGCGGTGAACCGGTCGCGCTGCGCCTCCGGCAGCGGGTACGTCCCCTCCATCTCGATCGGGTTCTGCGTGGCGATCACCATGAACGGGGTCTGCAACTGGTAGGTCACCCCGTCGACCGTGACCTGCCGCTCCTCCATGCACTCCAGCAGGGCGGACTGGGTCTTCGGCGAGGCCCGGTTGATCTCGTCGCCGACCACCAGGTTGGCGAAGACCGCGCCGGGGCGGAACTCGAAGTCGTGCGTCTCCTGGTTGTAGACGCTCACCCCGGTGACGTCGCTGGGCAGCAGGTCGGGGGTGAACTGGATCCGGCGCACCGAGCAGTCGATCGAGCGGGCGAGGGCCTTCGCCAGCTTGGTCTTGCCGACGCCGGGGACGTCCTCGATGAGCAGGTGGCCCTCGGCGAGCAGCACGGCCAGGGCGAGCCGGACGGTGGCCGTCTTGCCCTCGATGACCTGCTCGATGTTGGCCACGATGGCCTCGCTGGCGGCGCGGAACTCGTCGTGCGGCAGCAGACCGCCCACCTCGTCCCAGGTCTGTTGTGTCACGGGCCTCCTCCTCGTCGCCGGACGGCAGCTCTGTATAGAGCACCTGGACCCGCCGTTGGGTTCGCGTCGTGCGAGCCTCGTTTGCCGCAGAAATCTCACTGGCCTCTCAGGCTAACCATGTTTGTCGTGATCGCCGACCCTCGCAGCCGGTCGGTCGGTTACGCCCGGAATATTCGCCGGACGGGGGACGCGTGGCCGTTTGCGGCTCGATGACCGGAGTGCCGCCGGGCACCGCGCGGCGGCGGGCGACGGGACCGGGGGAGAACGCGGCGGCGGGCCGGACGTGCCCCACGCGTGCCGGCGGGCGGCGGGGCCGTCCCCGCGCGGGGTACACTGCCGGTCATGGCCGGAGTCTTCCTGCTTCTTACCGGGCCGTGCTGATGCGCTGAACGCGCGACGGCACGGCGGCCCCTCCTGCGTGAGGGGCTTTTTTGTGCCCTGAGCAGACCTCCCCATATCCGACATGAAGCGCCGAGGAGACGCCATGAGCGAGGCAGCCGCACCGGCGACCGACATTCCCCCGTTCCGGTACACCGCCGCCCTGGCCGGCGAGATCGAGCACCGCTGGCAGGACAGCTGGGCGCGGGAGGGCACCTTCCACGCGCCGAACCCGGCCGGGCCGCTGGCCGACCCCGACCACCCGCGGGCGGGCGCGGAGAAGCTGTACGTGCTGGACATGTTCCCGTACCCCTCCGGCGCCGGCCTGCACGTCGGCCACCCGCTGGGCTACATCGGCACCGACTGCTTCGCCCGCTACCAGCGGATGGCCGGGCGGAACGTGCTGCACGCGATGGGCTTCGACGCGTTCGGCCTGCCCGCCGAGCAGTACGCGGTGCAGACCGGCACCCACCCGCGCACCACCACGGTGGCGAACATCGAGCGGTACAAGGAGCAGCTGCGCCGGCTGGGGCTGGCCCACGACGAGCGGCGCACGGTGGCCACCATCGACACCGACTTCTACCGCTGGACCCAGTGGATCTTCCTGCAGATCTTCAACTCCTGGTACGACGCGGAGGCCGGTAAGGCCCGCCCGATCGCCGAGCTGATCGCCGAGTTCGAGGGAGGCAACCGGCCCACCCCGGACGGCCGCCCCTGGGCGGAGCTGACCGTGGCCGAGCGGCGGGCGATCGTCGACGACCACCGGCTGGCGTACGTCTCGGAGGCGCCGGTGAACTGGTGCCCGGGGCTGGGCACCGTGCTGGCCAACGAGGAGGTCACCGCCGACGGTCGCTCCGAGCGGGGCAACTTCCCGGTCTTCAAGCGCAACCTGAAGCAGTGGATGATGCGGATCACCGCGTACGGTGACCGGCTGCTGGACGACCTGGACACCCTGGACTGGCCGGAGCCGATCAAGCTGCAGCAGCGCAACTGGATCGGCCGGTCCACCGGCGCGCACATCGACTTCCCCACCACCCTGGAGCCGATCCGGGTGTTCACGACCCGGCCGGACACCGTCTTCGGCGCCACCTACATGGTGCTGGCCCCCGAGCACGAGCTGGTCGACGTGCTGGTGCCGGCGGCCTGGCCGGCGGGGACGAAGGACGCCTGGACCGGCGGGCACGCCAGCCCGCGGGCGGCCGTCGAGGCGTACCGGAAGGCCGCCGCGGCCAAGACGGACGTGGAGCGGCAGGCCGACACCAAGGAGAAGACCGGCGTCTTCGTCGGCGCGTACGCGACCAACCCGGTCACCGGCGGGCAGATCCCGATCTTCATCGCGGACTACGTGCTGGCCGGCTACGGCACCGGCGCGATCATGGCGGTGCCCGGGCAGGACGAGCGGGACTGGGCCTTCGCGGAGGTCTTCGACCTGCCGATCGTGCGGACCGTGCAGCCGGCCGACGGCTTCGACGGCAAGGCGTACACCGGGGACGGCCCGGCGATCAACAGCGCCGCGCCGGACCGCGGCCTGGACCTGAACGGCCTGGGAGTCGCCGACGCCAAGGCGACGATCATCGCCTGGCTGGAGGCGAACGGGTACGGCGCCGGCGCGGTGACCTACCGGCTGCGCGACTGGCTGTTCTCCCGGCAGCGCTACTGGGGCGAGCCGTTCCCGATCGTGTACGACGAGACCGGGGCCGCCATCGCGCTGCCCGAGTCGATGCTGCCGGTCGAGCTGCCCGAGGTGGACGACTTCTCGCCGAAGACGTTCGACCCGGAGGACGCCGACAGCAACCCGGAGACCCCGCTGTCCCGGCGGCGCGACTGGGTGGAGGTGGAGCTGGACCTGGGTGACGGGCCGAAGCGCTACACCCGGGAGACCAATGTGATGCCGCAGTGGGCCGGCTCCTGCTGGTACGAGCTGCGCTACCTGGACCCGACGAACACCGCGCGCTTCGTCGACCCGGCGAACGAGGCGTACTGGATGGGGCCGCGCGGCGCGGGCGACTGCGGCGGCACCGACCTGTACGTCGGCGGCGCCGAGCACGCCGTGCTGCACCTGCTGTACGCCCGGTTCTGGCACAAGGTGCTGTACGACCTGGGCCACGTCTCGTCGTTCGAGCCGTTCCGCAAGCTGTTCAACCAGGGCATGATCCAGGCGTACGCGTTCCGGGACGCCCGCGAGGCCGTGGTGCCGGCGGAGGAGGTCGTCGAGGTCGACGGCCGCTTCTTCCACGGCGAGACCGAGGTGCGCCGCGAGTACGGCAAGATGGGCAAGTCGCTGAAGAACGTGGTCACCCCGGACGAGATGTGCGCGGCGTACGGCGCGGACACCTTCCGGGTGTACGAGATGTCGATGGGCCCGCTGGAGGTGTCCCGCCCCTGGGACACCCGCGCGGTCGTCGGCTCGTACCGGTTCCTGCAGCGGGTCTGGCGGGCGATCGTCGACGAGCAGACCGGTGACCCGCGGGTCACCGACGTGCCGGCCGACGAGGCCACCCGCCGGCTGCTGCACCAGGTGATCGACGGGGTCCGCGGCGACATGGAGGGGATCCGGTTCAATACCGCGATCGCCAAGCTGATCGAGCTGACCAACGCGCTGACCCGGCTGTCCGCCACGCCGCGGGAGGTGGCCGAGCCGCTGGTGCTGATGCTGGCGCCGTTCGCTCCGCACATCGCCGAGGAGCTGTGGCGGCGGCTGGGCCACGACGGCTCGCTGGCGTACGCGGACTTCCCGACCGCCGACCCGGCGATGCTGGTCGCCGAGACGGTGACCTACCCGGTGCAGATCAACGGCAAGGTCCGCGGCCGGATCGAGGTCCCCGCCGACGCGCCCGAGGACGAGGTGCGCGCGGCGGCGCTGGCGGCGGTCGCCGGTCCGCTGGCCGGCAAGGAGCCGCGCAAGGTCATCGTGGTGAAGGGGCGGATGGTCTCGGTCGTCGCCTGACGCTCGCCGACCCGGAGGCGCGCCCACCTCGGGGCGTGCCTCCGGCGTGGCCGGGGTCAGGGCGGTCGAGACGGGTGCTCGGCGTTCCGGCGGCTTTCGTGCCGTTCGGCGGGCGGCGGATGCGGTCCCGAGCGATATGACGCTGGGGCATATTTATGACTCTCAGGTATGTCGCTCGCGGGCAGTCCCGCTCAGGGATCGGCCGGCACCGGCGCGACCGGCTGCCCCGACAACGGAGGCGTCACGTGGCGGGTCCGCCGGGGCTGCGGCCGGGGAACCGGCCGCATCAGGCCGGGCTCGGCCGGCGCCGCCGTTCGGCGCGCCACCAGCGGTGGATCAGCACCACGCTGGCGATCAGCCCGAGGCTGGCCGGCGCGGCGGCGTACCAGTTGACGTGGCCCGGCGAGCTGACCGCCGCGCCGAGGGCGGCGTAACCGAAGGCGGTCGGGGCGGAGGCGATCACGCTGCCGGCCAGGAACGGCAGCACCCGGGCGCTGGTCGTGCCGTACCCGTAGCTGGTCAGGCCGAAGCCGGCGATCGGCAGCAGCCGGACGGTGACCACTCCGAGCACGTTCTGCCGGGCGAACCAGCCGTCGAGGCGGGCCAGTCGGCCGCGGACCCGTTCCGCGACGAACTCCCGGCCGAGCAGGCGGCCGACGGTGAAGCCGACCGCCGCGGCCAGCAGCGCGGCGCCGAGGGCGTACGCGGCGCCCTCCAGGGGGCCGAAGATCGCCCCGGCGGCGAGCGTGACGAAGGTCCGCGGCACGAGCGCCACCAGCAGCAGCGCCCCGCCGGCGATCGCGGCGACCGGGGCGTACCCGTCGAGGGCGTCGGCCAGCCGGGGGAGCTGGGCCGGGTCCGGCCGGGGCATCAGGAGCAGCAGGACGCCGAAGCCGGCGAGCAGGAGCAGCAGCAGGGCGAACCGCCGTGCCGACGGCTGGCGGAGCAGCCGCCGGACGGTGGGGATCACGCCCGGGCGGCGGCCGCCACCGCGGCGCGGCGTTCCGAGCGGAGCCGCTCGGCCCAGGTGTCGTCCAGCGCGGGGAGCTGGTGGACACCGGTGGCCCAGCGCAGCAGCAGGTCGGCCAGCGCCGGGTTGCGGGCCAGGGCGGGCCCGTGCGAATACGTGCCGAGCAGCTTGCCCCGCCAGGCGCCCTCGGTGGCGCCGTCGTTGCCCACCCCGGTGGTGACCCTTGCCAGCGGCGAGACGCCCGGCCCGAGGTGGGTGCGTCCGCCGTGGTTCTCGAAGCCGGACAGCGCCGGAATGCCGAGCCGCGGGTCGACCTCGCCGGCCAGCTCGCCGACGGCCCGGGTGGGGCCGCGGTCGGAGGAGAGGTCGAGCAGCTCCAGTCCCGCGCACTTGGTGCCCTTGGCGAAGAACGAGCTGCCGAGAAGCTGGTAGCCGGCGCAGACGCCGAAGACCACCGAACCCTGGGCCACCGCCCGGTGCAGCCCGCCGTCGGCGAGCAGCCGCTGGGCACCGAGCGCCTGCGGGCCGTCCTCGCCGCCGCCGATCAGGTAGATGTCGGCGGTGGCGGGCAGCCGCTGGTCGGAGCGGACCTCCAGCACCTCGACCGGCATGCCGCGCAGCTGGGCCCGGCGGGCCAGGATCAGCATGTTGCCCCGGTCGCCGTAGGTGGAGAGCAGGTCGGGGTAGATCCAGACGATGCGCAGGCTCTCAGTTGACACGGTCCAGCTCCGCTCGGATGTCCTGGAAGGCGGTGTAGTTGGCGATGACCTCCAGGCGGCCCGGTGGCACCGCCCGGATCGCGTCGTCGAACGTCCGCACGTGCTGGAACGGCACGCCGTTGACGTCCAGCCGGACGGCCAGGTCGTACGCCCGGTCGCCGGTGATCAGCACCTGCCGGCCGCGCAGCGGGGCGAAGTCGACGTCGAAGAGCCAGGAGGTGTCCAGCCCGTCGGGGTCGCGGGCGTTGATGGAGAGCAGGGTGGGCGCCTCGTCGGCCATGTCGAACGCCTCCAGCCAGCTGGCCGGGTTCTTGGCCAGCAGCAGCCGGATGTTGCGCCCGTCCCGATCCACCTGGGCGTAGCGGCCGGCGACCGAGCTGACCGTGCCGAGCCGGGACACCGCGTCCACCGGGCGTACGCCGAACTCGGCGGCCACCGCGAGCGCGGTCGCGGCGTTGCCCAGGTTGACCTTGCCGGGGAGCTGGAGCTGCACCTTGTGCCAGGCGCCGGTCGGGTCGAGCACGCCGTCGTCCTCGACGGTCCACTGCGGCTCGGGGCGGCGCAGCGGGCAGCCGGTGCACCGCCACTGCTCGCCCGAGCGCTCGATGGTCGAGCCGCACTCCGGGCACACCCACGAGTCGTCGTGCCAGCGCTGGCCGGCGCTGAACCAGGTGACGTGCGGCGGGATGTGGCCGCGGGCGGGGTCGGCGGGCGGGGTGGCGGCCCAGACGACCATCGGGTCGTCGGCGTTGGCGACCACCCGCACGTCGGGGTGCTGGACCAGCGCGGCGCGCCAGAGCTGCGCCATCATGGCGACCTCCTTGGCCCGGTCGAGCTGGTCGCGGGAGAGGTTGAGCAGCGCCACCACGTGCGGCTCGGTGGCCTCCAACACCTGGGCCAGGTAGTGCTCGTCCACCTCGAGCACCGCGTACGGGGTGCTGCCGGCCTTGGCCAGGGCCGAGGTGTGGCCGGTGGGCATGTTGGCGCCGAAGGAGTTGGTGGCGACCCGGCCGAGCACTCCGACGGCGGCGGTGGCGAGCCGGGTGGTGGTGGTCTTGCCGTTGGTGCCGGACACCAGGGCGATCGCCCGCCCCGCCGACAGGTGCACGAGCAGGTCGGGGTCGATCTTGAGGCCGATCCAGCCACCGATCACCGAGCCGTCGCCACGGCCGGCCGCCCGCGACAGCGCCGCGGCGGTCCGCGACACCGAGCTGGCCACCTTTGCCCGCAGGGGCATCTTCGCGTCCGTCACCCGAGCGAGGTTACCGGACCCGCGGCGCCACCAGATCGCCGCGGACCGCGATCCGTTCGGCCGGGGTGACCCGGCGGGACGGCCGGTCGACGCTCGGCCGGATGGAGTCGATCAATGTCGGGTAGCGGACGCGGCCGGCGGGGCGCCGCGGCCCTCCACTCCGCCCCACCCCCTTTGACGTGCGCTTTTGCGCTCGGAAACGCCGCGCCACGCGGGCGTTTCTGGTTGCGGGTGGAGGGAAGTGGAGTAGAGTGGGGCGCAATGGTGAGGCCGGGAGGGCCGCACCGGCCCGGGGGGTCAGCGGCGCCGCGAACGCCGCTCAGGGCGAGGGGGTTGGGCCGATGTTCCTCGGCACCCACACTCCGCGCCTGGACGACAAAGGCCGGTTGATCCTTCCGGCGAAGTTCCGGGATGAGCTGGCGGGGGGTGTCGTGATCACCAAAGGGCAGGAGCGCTGCCTCTACGTCTTCCCGATGCCCGAGTTCCAGCGGATCGCGGAGCAGTTGCGCGCGCAGCCGATGACGCACAAGGCGGCCCGGGCCTACAGCCGGGTCTTCTTCGCCAGCGCGCACGACGAGGTCCCGGACAAGCAGGGCCGGGTCACCATTCCCGGGCATCTGCGCTCGTACGCCGCCCTCGACCGCGATCTGGTCGTGATCGGCGCGAGCACCCGGGTGGAGATCTGGGACAGGGCGGCCTGGGAGGCCTACCTCGCGGAGAGCGAAGACGACTTCGCCGACATCGAGGAGGGGGTGCTGCCCGGCGGTCTGTAGGGCGTGGCGACGCCCGGCGTACTGCGAGATCTCCAGCCGCTTTCGAGTTCCTGGCACCCCTTCCCCGGTGCCAGGCGCACGATCCGTATCGGGGGGCCGCGGCCTCCGGCGGGCGGGAGCGGATGGGGATCTGGCGGTATGGCGAGGCGTCGTGGCGACGGCAGGACGCGACACGGACGGAAGCGGGTTTCAACCAGTGGGGGTCGACATGGGGGAGCTACGTGGCACGCACGTGCCGGTGCTGCTCGAGCGGTGTCTCGAGTTGCTGGCCCCCGCGCTGGGTCGGAACGCGCGCACCGTCTACGTCGACGCGACGCTCGGCCTGGCCGGGCACGCCGAGGCGGTCCTTCAGGCGCACCCGAACACGGTGCTGATCGGCCTGGACCGGGACACCGAGGCCCTCGCCCACGCGCGGGTCCGGCTGGCCCGGTTCGCCGACCGGATCCACCTCGAGCACGCCGTCTACGACGAGCTGCCCGAGGTGCTCGACCGGCTCGGCTACCCGGCGATCGACGGGATCCTGTTCGACCTCGGCGTCTCGTCCCTGCAACTGGACGCGCCCGACCGCGGGTTCGCGTACGCGCAGGACGCGCCGCTGGACATGCGGATGGACCAGACCCGGGGGGTGACCGCCGAGGAGGTGGTCAACACCTACGGCCACCCGGAGCTGGCCCGGGTGCTGCGGGTGTACGGCGAGGAGAAGTTCGCCGGGCGGATCGCCTCGGCGATCATCCGGGAGCGGGAGCGCGCCCGGATCACCTCGTCGGCGCGGCTGGCCGAGCTGGTCAGAGAGAGCATTCCGGCACCAGCCCGACGAACCGGGGGACACCCGGCAAAGAGAACGTTTCAGGCTTTACGGATCGAGGTAAACAGGGAGCTGGCAGCGCTGGAGACGGCGCTGCCGGCCGCTCTCGACAAGCTCACCGTGGGCGGCCGCATGGTGGTCCTGTCCTACCACTCGCTGGAGGACCGGCTCACCAAGCAGGCGCTCGCCGACCGGGTCCGCAGCAAGGGCCCGATCGACCTCCCGGTCGAACTGCCCGGGTCGGGTCCGACGTTCCGGCTGCTCAGCCGGGGCGCCGAGCTCGCCGGGGAGGCCGAGGTGGCCGCGAACCCGCGCGCCGCCTCGGTGCGGCTGCGGGCCGCGGAACGGCTCGACCCGGAGGCGGCCCGGCAGGGGCGTACCGACCGCGAACGGTACCGCCGCCGGGTCAAGGCGATGCACCAACCGGGGACGGGGTCACCGGGGTCCGCGAGGGACCCCCGGTCGGCCCCCGGGGACGGCAGTGGGACGGACGAAGAGGGGGAGGGGACATGAACGTCAACAGGCGCGACGGCCGGGACACCGGCATCGGGCAGCGCGCACCGCGGTCGGGGGGCCGGACCGCGGCGCAGCGCACCACGCGAGGGGCGACCGCGACGGCGGAGGCCGAGCGGCTCGACCGCCGGGAGGAGACCCGCGCCCGGGGGGCGCGCGAGTTCCCCACCCAGGGCAGCGCCGCGCTGCGGCCGGCCGAGCGGACGAAGGCCACCACGGCGTCGCCGCGGCTGCGGGTCGCCCCGCCGCCGCCGGTCTCCGTGCCGCGGGCCCCGTTCGTCGGGCTGATCCTGGTGCTGGTGGTCGGCGGGGTGCTCGGCATCCTGCTGGTCAACACGAAGATCAACGAGAACGCCTTCAAGCTGGAGAAGCTGGAGCAGCAGCAGGCCAAGCTCGACGTCGACCAGCAGCAGATGGAGAAGGAGATCGCCGAGCAGAAGGCGCCGGGCAACCTGACCGCCAACGCCCGCAAGCTCGGCCTGGTCGAGTCCGGCGAGCCCGCGTACATCCGGCTGCCGGACGGGAAGATGATCGGCGTGCCGCACCCGGCGGAGGGCGCGCCGGCCATCACCAGCCAGCAGGGCAACGGGGGGTAGTCAGGTGCCCCCGAGATCGGAGGAACCGCGCCGGGACCCTACGGGCTCCCGGCGCGGCTCGTCCCGGGGCGGTCGGGGGGCCGACCCGCGCTCCGGCGAGCCGGGCGTCGGCGGAATCTCCGACGCCCGCGCGTACACCCCTCGGGGACGCACCCTCCGCGAGGGCGGCGGGGCCGCCCGCTCCGCACCCACCGGGGGCGCGGAGCAGCGGCGTACCCCGCGCAGCAGCCGCTCCGGCGACCCGTTCCGCCCCGCGTTGCAGGTGCTCGACGGCGGCCGCGCGGCCGCCGGCCGCACCGGCCGGCGGGAGACCGCCGCGGGTGGCCGGGCCGGCGTGGTGCGGACCGTTTCGCCGCGCTCCCCGCGGTTCGACGACGACGAGGCGCCGGCTCCGCGGCGCCGGCCGGGCCCGCGCCGGCCGGACCGGCCCGCCGCCCGGCGGCCGTCGCGCAAGCCGCGCCGCCCGCCGAAGCTCGCCGACCCGCGCCGCCGGCTGCGGCTCGGCACGCTGCTCACCCTGACGCTCTTCGCCGCGATCGGCATCCGGCTGGTCTTCCTGCAGACCGTGGACACCCCGGCGTACGCCGACGGCGGCGTCACCGACCGGCTCGCCGTGGTCGACCTGCCCGCCCCGCGCGGCGCGATCTACGACCGGACCGGCGCCCCGCTGGCGCACAGCGTCGAGGCCCGGTACGTCTTCGCCGACCCGACGCTGATCAAGGATCGGTTCGCCACCGCGAAGCTGCTCTCCCCGCTGCTCGGCAAGCCGGTCTCCGAGCTGGCCGACAAGATGAAGCAGCGCACCCTGCCCGGCGGGACCACCAAGTCCCGGTTCGAGTACCTGGCCCGCGGCGTCGAGATCGGCAAGGCGAAGCAGATCATGGCGCTGGACCTGGCCGGCATCGGCGTGCACCGGGACGAGCGGCGCGAGGTGCCCGGCGGCGACCTGGGCGCCAACCTGATCGGCTTCGTCAGCCAGGACATGGTCGGCCTGGAGGGGCTGGAGGCGAAGTACGACGACCTGCTCCAGGGACAGGCCGGCAAGAAGACCTACGAGGTCGGGCAGGGCGACCTGGCCGCCCCGATTCCCGGCGGCTACAGCCAGACCACCCAGCCCAAACCGGGCAGCTCGCTGGAGCTGACCATCGACCGGGACCTCCAGTTCCAGGCGCAGCGGATCCTCACCGCCCGATTGGCGCAGACCAGGGGCAGCGTCGGTGCCGCGGTGATCATCGACGTGCCCACCGGCGAGGTGCTGGCCCAGGCGAGCAACCCCACCTACGACGCGGCGGACCCGGAGGGCAGCAAGCCGACGGACCGGGAGGACGCGGCGACCAGCTTCGTGGTCGACCCGGGCTCCATCCACAAGGCGATCACCTACGGCGCGGCCCTCCAGGAGGGCGTGATCACCCCGGACACGGCGTTCCCCGTCCCCAACACGATCGTCAAGGGCGGCGTCACCTTCCGGGACACGCACCCGGCGAACGGGCAGAAGATGAGCATCCCCGGCATGCTGGCGTACTCGTCCAACGTCGGGACCATCAAGATCGCCGGCGAGCTGGGCCGGGACCGCCTCATCGACTACCAGAAGCGGTTCGGGCTGGGGCAGCCCACCGGCGAGGGCATGCCGGGGGAGGCCTCCGGGCGACTGCTCCCGGCCGACCAGTGGAGCGGCTCGGCGTACGGGTCGGTGCCGATCGGGCACAGCGTGGACGCCACCCCCCTGCAGATGGCCGCCGCGTACGCCGCCGTGGCCAACGACGGCACGTACGTCCAGCCGCACCTGATCAAGGAGGTGATCGGACCGGACGGGAAGCGGACGCCGGGCCCGACGCCGGTGACCCGGTCGGTGCTCAGCCCGCAGAACGCCGCCACGCTGCGTACCATGCTGGAGGCGGTCACCACGGTCGACGGTCCCGAGGGAACGGCGACCGGTCTGGCCGCCGCCGTCCCCGGCTACCGGGTGGCCGGCAAGACCGGCACCGGCCTGCGCTACGTCGACGGTGAGCAGCAGCCCGGCGAGGTCGGCTCGTTCATCGGGATGGCCCCGGCCGAGCACCCCCGGTACGTGGTGGCGGTCTTCGTCTGGAGCCCCGGCGGCGAGGGCGGCGCGGTCGCCGCGCCGGCCTTCCGGGAGATGATGGGCTACACGCTGCGGCACTACCGGGTGCCGCCGTCGGCGACCAGCAAGTCCCCCAAGTTCGAAGTCTTTCCGCACTGAGCGGGGCGGACGGGACATGATCGGTGAGTGGCGACGAACCACCGGGGCGGCTGTGCGGTCGGAACCCGGACGACCGGGTAGGGTCTGACGCCGTGCCCGGCAATCCACGTCCCCGTACCGTGAATCCCGTCCGGCTCGGCGATCTCGCCGCCCGGCTCGCCGTCGCGCCGCCGGCGGGCGCCGCCGAGGTGGCCGTGACCGGGGTGACCCACGCCAGCCAGGAGGTCCGTCCCGGGGACCTCTACGCGGCGTTGCCGGGCGCCCGCCGGCACGGCGCGGAGTTCGCCGCCGGGGCGGCCGAGGCCGGGGCGGTGGCCCTGCTGACCGACCTGGCCGGCGCCGAGCTGGCCGCCGGGGCGGGCCTGCCGACGCTGGTGGTCGACGACCCCCGGGCGGTGCTCGGCGACGTCGCCGCCACCGTCTACGGCGACCCGACCGCGGGACTGACCGTGATCGGGGTGACCGGCACCGCCGGCAAGACCTCCACCAGCTACCTGATCGAGTCGGGGCTGCGCGCCGCGGGCCGCACCACCGGCCTGATCGGCACCGTGGAGACCCGGCTGGGCGACCTGGTGATCGACAGCGTGCGGACCACCCCGGAGGCGACCGACCTGCACGCCATGCTCGCCGTCGCCGGGGAGCGCGGGGTGGACGCGGTGGTCATGGAGGTGTCCAGCCACGCCCTGGCCATGGGCCGGGTCGGCGGGGTCCGCTTCACCGTCGGCGGCTACACCAACTTCGGCTCCGACCACCTGGACTTCCACGCCGACTCGGCGGACTACTTCGCGGCGAAGGCGAAGCTCTTCGACGGGCGCTGTGCGGTCGAGGTGCTCAACCACGACGACCCGGCGCTGCGACCGCTGTTCAAGCCGGCCACCGTCAGCTACTCGGCGGCCGGCGACCCGGCCGCCACCTGGTGGGCCGACGGGATCGACGACGAGGGGTACACCCAGCGCTTCACCGTGCACGGCCCGGACGGGCTGGCCCTGCCCGCCGTGGTGGCGCTGCCAGGCCGGCACAACGTGGCGAACGCGTTGCTGGCCGTCGCCACCCTGGTCGCCGCCGGGGTGGACCCGGCCACCGCGGTCGCGGGGGTCTCCGCCTGCGGCGGCGTGCCGGGGCGGCTGGAGCTGGTCAGCGGCGACGCGCCGGTGCGCGGGGTGGTGGACTACGCGCACAAGGCGAACGCGATCGAGGCCGTCCTGGTCGCGCTGCGCGGCCTGACCGCCGGCCGGTTGATCTGCGTGATCGGCGCGGGTGGCGACCGGGACCGGGGGAAGCGGCCGGTGATGGGCGCCGCCGCGGCGGAGGGAGCCGACGTGGTGCTGGTGACCGACGACAACCCGCGCACCGAGGACCCGGCCGCGATCCGGGCCGAGGTGCTCGCCGGGGCGTACGCGGCGAGCACCGCCGCCCGGATCATCGAGGCGCCCGGCCGGCGGGATGCCATCGCCGAGGCGGTCCGGCTGGCCGAACCGGGCGACGTGGTGGCGCTGCTGGGCAAGGGGCAGGAGCGCGGCCAGGAGATCGCCGGCGAGGTGCTCCCGTTCGACGACCGGGTCGAGCTCGCCGAGGCGTTGCGGGCCCGCTTCGGTGACCTGGCGGGTCGACGGTGATCCCGCTGACCCTGGCCGAGGTCGCCTCGGCCGTCGACGGGCGGCTGGTCGCCGCCGACCCGGACGCCCGGGTGACCGGGTCGGTCGAGTTCGACTCCCGCAAGGTCACCCCGGGTGGGCTCTTCGTGGCGTTCCCCGGTGAGAAGGTGGACGGGCACGACTACGCCGCCCGGGCGGTCGGGGCCGGCGCGGTGGCGGTGCTCGGGACCCGGGAGGTTCCCGGCGTGCCGATGGTGCTGGTCGACGACGCCCTCGCGGCGATGGGACGGCTGGCCCGCGCGGTGGTCGACCGGCTGCCCGGCCTCACCGTGATCGGCCTGACCGGCTCCTCGGGCAAGACCACCACGAAGGATCTGATCGCCCAGCTCACCGTGCGGCTCGGTCCGACCGTGGCGCCGCCCGGCTCGTTCAACAACGAGCTGGGTCACCCGTACACGGCGCTGCAGGCCGGGCCGGAGACCCGCTACCTGGTGATGGAGAAGGGCGCCCGCGGGGTGGGGCACGTTCGCTACCTGTGCGAGGTGGTGCCCCCCCGGATCTCCGTGGTGCTCAACGTCGGGGTCGCGCACATCGGCGAGTTCGGCTCGGTGGAGACCATCGCCCTGGCCAAGGGGGAGCTGGTCGAGGCGCTGCCCGCCGACGGCCTGGCCGTGCTCAACGCCGACGACCCGCTGGTCGACGCGATGGCCACCCGTACCCGGGCTCGGGTGGTCCGCTACGGCGAGGCGCCGCACGCCGACGTGCGGGCCGTGGACGTGGCGCTGGACGGGCGGGGCCGGCCGTCGTACACCCTGGTGACGCCGGAGGGCAACGTGCCGGTGCGGCTCGGGCTGACCGGGCGGCACCAGGTCTCCAACTCCCTCGCCGCCGCGGCGGTGGCCCGCGAGCTGGGGATGCCCCTGGCCGAGCTGGCCGTCGCCCTGGGCGAGCTGGGGCTGGTCTCGACCCGCCGGATGGACGTCTTCGAGCGCTCCGACGGGGTCACCGTGATCGACGACTCGTACAACGCCAACCCGGCCTCGATGGCCGTCGCGCTGCGGGCGCTGGCGGGCCTGCGCGGGCAGGGGCGTACCGTCGCGGTGCTCGGCTACATGGCCGAGCTGGGGACGTTCGAGCGGGAGGGGCACCAGCAGGTCGGCCGGCTCGCGGCCGAGCTGGGCGTCGACCGGCTGCTCGTGGTGGGCGAGCTGGCGGCGCCGATCCAGGAAGGCGCGACAGCGGTAAGTGACTGGGGAGGAGAGTCGGTGCTGCTCACCGATCAGGCGGCGGCCGTCGAGGTGCTGCGGGGCGAGCTACGTCCGGGTGACGTGGTGCTGGTGAAGGGCTCCCGGTACCGCACCTGGGAGGTGGTCGACGCGCTGCGCGAGGCCACCGGGGAGGGGGTCACCTCATGAGGGCGGTCATCGTCGCCATCGGGGTCGCCTTCCTGATCTCGCTGCTCTGCACCCCTATCGCGATCAAGGTCTTCACCCGGCTGAAGGCCGGCCAGCCGATCCGGGCCGAGGGCCCGGCCATGCACCAGGGCAAGAAGGGCACGCCGACGATGGGCGGCGTGGTCTTCATCCTGGCCACGGTGATCGCGTACGTCGCCGGGCACCTCGCGCTGACCACCCTGCCGGACGCCCAGATCGCCCAGGTGGAGCCGACCATGACCGCGCTGGTGCTGCTCGGCCTGATGGTCTTCTCCGGCGCGGTCGGCTTCATCGACGACTTCCTCAAGGTCCGCAAGCGGCACAGCGGCGGGCTGAACAAGCGCGGCAAGCTCGCCGGCCAGATCCTGGTCGGGACGATCTTCGGCATCGTGGCGCTCTACTTCCCGAGCCGGATGTACGACGTCACGGGCGCCCGGACCAACGCCGAGACGGTGGGCAGCACCACGCTCAGCTTCATCCGGGACATCCCGGCGCTGGAGATCGGCAAGGTCGCCTCGGTGATCGTGATCATCCTGGTGGTGATGGCGGCGACCAATGGGGTCAACCTCACCGACGGCCTGGACGGCCTGGCCACCGGCGCCTCGGTGATGGTGCTCGCCGCGTACGCGCTGATCGCTTTCTGGCAGTACCGGCACTGGTGCGCGGACCCGAACTACACCGAGGCGTACTGCTACACGGTCCGGGACCCGCTGGAGATCGCGTTGATCGCCGGCGCGGCGGCCGGGGCCTGTGTGGGCTTCCTGTGGTGGAACACCTCGCCGGCCCGGATCTTCATGGGCGACACCGGCGCCCTCGGCCTGGGCGGCCTGATCGCCGGCATGGCGATGTCCACCCGGACCATCCTGCTGCTGCCGATCATCGGCCTGCTCTTCGTGATCATCACGATGTCGGTGGTGATCCAGATCATCTCGTTCCGGACCACCGGCAAGCGGGTGTTCCGGATGTCCCCGCTGCAGCACCACTTCGAGCTGGCCGGCTGGAGCGAGGTCAACATCGTGGTCCGGTTCTGGATCATCGCCGGGATCGGCGTGGCCATCGCGCTGGGCCTGTTCTACAGCGAATTCCTCGCCGCGGTCACCTGACCCGGCACACCGACGGCGCGAAGGAGGGGCCCGGGTGGCCCCTCCTTTCCCGTTCCGACACGCCGACCGGCCGGTTGCGCCACGGGCGAGCCGACCCAGCCGCGATGATGGGCGGGTGGGGGAGGAACGAGACACCGAGGGCACGACCGAGACGCAGACCCGCCGACCGCCCGTGCCGCCGCGGCCGGCAGAGCCGCCCGGCGCGCTGTTCGGGCTGGACGCGGCCGGCGGGCTGGCCGCGCTGCGCGGCCTGCTCGCCCGCCCGCTGGCCTCCTACTACCTGCTGCTCTCCAGCGCCGGCCTGCTGCTGGTGATCGGGCTGACCATGGTCTTCTCGGCGACCAGCGTGAAGGACTACGCCGAGGGCGGCGACGCCTCGGCCTCCCTGGTCAAGCAGACGATCTTCGCGGTGATCGGCATCGTGGCGTTCTGGGCCTGCCAGCGGCTGCCCGCCCGGTCGTTCCGCGCGCTGGGCCGGCCCATGCTGGCGATAGCGGTGGTGCTGCTGTTGATCCTCAACGTGCTCTTCGCGCTGAACTCGCTGTTCCGGGTCAAGTCGGTCGGCCCGCTCCACGCCGAGCTGCTCTGGCTCTACCTCGGCCCGATCCAGGTGCAGCCTTCCGAGCTGGCCAAGTTCGCCCTGGTGCTCTGGGGCGCGCACGTGCTGGCCCGCAAGGGCGCCGCGCTCGGCTGGTGGAAGGAGCTGGCCACCCCGCTCTTCCCGGTGGTCGGGCTGCTCTTCGTGCTGGTGGGCTACAACGACCTGGGCACCATGCTCTGCCTGCTGGCCCTGGTCGTGGGCCTGCTCTGGGCGGCCGGGGTGCGGTTGCAGATCTTCGCGGCCCTCTCCGCGGTCGGCCTGCTCGGCATCGGCCTGCTGGTCGCGGTGGCGTCGCTGGGCGCGGGCTCCGGCTCGCGGGACGCCGACAACTATCGGCTGGCCCGGCTGACCAACTTCGTCAATCCGCCGCCGCTGGACCAGTGCGCCGCGGACGCCTGCTACCAGCTCGTGCAGGCCCGCAACGCGATCGAGCACGGCGGCTGGTTCGGCGTGGGGCTGGGCAAGAGCAGCGTGAAGTTCGGCTGGCTGCCCGCCGCGCACAACGACTTCATCTTCGCGGTGATCGCCGAGGAGCTGGGCGTCGTCGGCTGCACCGTGGTGCTGGTGCTCTTCGCCGTGCTCGCGTACACCGGGTTGCGGATCGCCCGGCGGGTGGAGGACCCGTTCCGCCGACTCGCGGCCGCCGGGGTGACGGCCTGGCTGGTCGGTCAAGCGGTGATCAACATCGGCGGGGTCACCGGGCTGCTGCCGCTGACCGGCGTGCCCCTGCCGTTCATCTCCGACGGCGGCAGCGCCCTGGTGGTCACCCTGGCGGCGGTCGGGATGCTGGCTTCGTTCGCCCGCGCGGAGCCCGACGCGGCCCGAGCCCTGCATGCCCGTCCACCGGCCCGCTGGGTCCGACTAGTCTGGGCCCCGTTGCCGCCGCTTCCCGGCCGGCGCCGCCGCCCGGCGTCGCCACCGGCCGACCGTGGGTCCGTACCCCGGTCCCGTGCGCGGCGGAAGGACGACCAGGCCGCGGTCCGCGGCGCCCGGCCGAGCCGGACGCGCGCCGGCACGGCGAGCGAGAGGAGACGCTGATGGGTCCGCTGCGTTCGGTGGTGCTCTGTGGAGGGGGCACGGGGGGACACATCTACCCGTTGCTGGCTTTCGCCGACTGCCTGCGCCGTCACGACCCGGGCGTCCGGATCACCTGTCTGGGCACCCCGAAGGGCCTGGAGAACGAGCTGATTCCGCCGGCCGGCTACGACCTGCGGCAGATCCCGGCCTACCAGCTGCCCCGCTCGGTGAACATGAGCCTGGTCCGGACCCCGGACCGGATGTGGAAGGCGGCCCGCGGGGCGGGCAAGGTGATCGACGAGGTGCAGGCCGACGTCGTGGTCGGCTTCGGCGGGTACGTCTCGGTCCCCGGTTACCTCGCCGCCTGGCGGCGCGAGCTGCCGATCGTCATCCACGAGGTGAACGTGCCCCCGGGCGTGGCCAACCGGCTCGGGATGAAGTTCACGAAGAACGTGGCCGTGGGCTTCCCGCACCAGCCGGCGCAGGCCGAGTCGCTGCGCGACGCCCGGGTGGTCGGCGTGCCGCTGCGCCGGGGTATCGCCGGGCTGGACCGGGCGGCGATGCGGAACGCCGCGCGCGCCCACTTCGGACTCCGCCCCGACCTGCCGGTGCTCTTCGTCGCCGGCGGCTCGCAGGGCGCCCGCTCGATCAACCTGGCGGTCTCCGGGGCGGCCAAGGAACTGGCCCGCAACGGCGTGCAGGTGCTGCACGTCATCGGCGCCCGCAACGAGCCGGTGTCGGTTCCCACCGACCTGCCGGTGCCGTACGTGACCCTGCCCTACCTGTCCGAGATGGAGCTGGGCTACGCGGCCGCCGACCTGATGCTGGCCCGAGGCGGGGCGATGACCTGCGCCGAGGTGGCCGCGATCGGGCTGCCCGCCATCTACGTGCCGTACCCGCACAGCAACCAGGAGCAGAAGCGCAACGCGCTGCCCGTGGTGGAGGCCGGCGGCGGGCTGCTCGTCGACGACGCCGAGCTGACCCCGGACTGGCTGGAGCGGACGATCATCCCGCTGATCCGGGACCCGCAGCGGCTCGCCGCGATGGGCGCCGCCGCGGGCGGGTACGGGCGCCGCGACGGCGATGTCGCGCTGCTGAACTTCGTCTACGAGGCGGTGGCCCGATGACGTCGGCCACCGCGACGGGAAGGTACTCGGAATGAACACCGCGCAGTTCACGCCCGCCGGCACGCTGACCGCGGAGGACCTGGGCCGGATCCACCTGATCGGGGTGGGCGGGGTCGGCATGAGCGGCCTGGCCCGGCTCTTCCTCACCCGGGGGCTGCCGGTCTCCGGCAGCGAGCTGCGGGAGTGGCCGTCCCTGGCCGGCCTGCGGGCGCTCGGCGGCACGATCCACATGAGCCACGAGGCGTCCAACCTCGACGGCGTGGACACCGTGGTCTACTCCTCGGCGATCCCGCAGGACCACCTGGAGATGGCCGAGGCGCGCCGGCGGGGCCTGCGGGTGCTGCACCGCTCCGAGGCCCTGGCGGCGGCGATGACCGGCCGGCGCACGGTGGCGGTCGCCGGCACCCACGGCAAGACCACCACCACCTCGATGGTGACCATGGTGCTCCAGCAGGCCGGCGCCGACCCGTCCTTCGTGATCGGCGGGGAGATCTCCGAGGTGGGCTCCGGCGCGCACCACGGCACCGGCGAGTACTTCGTGGTCGAGGCGGACGAGAGCGACCGCTCGTTCCTGATCTACCGGCCGTACGTCTCGATCATCACCAACATCGAGGCGGACCACCTCAACACGTACGGCGACCTGGCGAACCTGGAGGCGACGTTCGCCGAGTTCGCCCGGCTCACCGACCCGGACGGGTTCATCATCACCTGCGCCGACGACGCGGGTGGCCGGCGGTTGGCCGCGACGCTGCGGGCGGAGGGGCGCCGGGTCTGGACGTACGGCGAGGCCCCCGACGCCGACCTGCGGCTGAGCGAGATGGCCTCCTCCGCGCAGGGGGTGCGCTTCCTGGCCGAGATCGAGGGCCGGTCGCTGGGCGAGATCCGGCTGCCCGTCCCGGGCCGGCACATGGGGATGAACAGCGCCTCCGCGGTGCTCGCGGCGTACCTGCTGGAGCTGCCGATCGAGGCGGCGGAGGCCGCGCTGGGCGCGTTCCCCGGCGTCCGGCGGCGGTTCGAGCGCAAGGGCGTCGCGGACGGCGTGCTGGTCTACGACGAGTACGCGTACCACCCGACCTCGATGACGCTGGCCCTGCAGACGTTGCGCGAGGTGGCCGGCGAGGGCCGGTTGATCGTGGTCTTCCAGCCGTACCGGCTGTACCGCACCCGGGACCTGCAGGCCGACATCGCCGGGGCGCTCGGCATCGCCGACGAGCTGGTGCTGCTGGAGGTCTTCGGTCCCGGTGAGCTGCGGCAGCCCGGCGAGGGCTCGGCCGCGCTGGTCGAGGCGGTGCCGCTGCCGGCCGACCGGAAGGTCTTCGTGGACTCCTGGGACGAGGCGCCGGCCGAGGTGGCCCGGCGGGCCCGGCCGGGCGACGTCGTGGTGACCATGGGCGCGCCGCCCATCTCGCTGATGGGCGACCAGCTGCTCGACGCGCTGCTGGCCCGGACCGGCGGTGCGACGGCCGTGGGCGCCGCCGTCGACACGGACGGCGCGGCCGCCGCGGCCGGATGAGTCCCGGACCGGCCCGGGGCCGGACGCCCGGCCCGGACGGCGGCGCCGGCCGGCGCGGACCGGTGCGGCGCTGGCAGTTGGTCCGCGCCGGCAGCGACGCGGTCCCGCCGTCCACCCGGCGGTTCATGGCCCGGGCCCGGCAGCGCCGGATGCGGGCCGCCCTGCCCTGGGCGGTCGCGGCCGGGGTGTTCGCCCTGGCCGGGCTGGTCGCCTGGACCGTGCTGGGCACCGGCCTGTTCGGCGTCCGCGAGGTCCGGGTGGTCGGCGCGAAGCTGGTCACCCCGGTCGAGGTGCGGGACGCGGCGGCGGTCCCGGACAACCAGCCCCTGGCCAAGGTGGACCTGGCGGCGACCGCCCGGCGGGTCGGCGCCCTGGCGCCGGTGGAGCGCGTGTCGGTCTCCCGCGACTGGCCGGGCACGCTGGTGATCCGGGTGGTGGAGCGGACGGCCGTGGCGGCGGTGCCCCAGGGGGAGCTGTTCGCCGTGGTCGACCGCGCCGGCGTGGTCTTCCGGAGCGTGCCCCGGGCCCCGGACGGGCTGCCGCTGGTCCAGGTCGGCCGGCCGGGGCCGGACGACCCGGGCACCCGGGCGGGGCTGACGGTGCTCGCCGCGCTGAGCCCGCAGCTGCGCGCCGAGCTGGTCTCGGTGGACGTGGCCGGGCTGGCCCGGATCACGCTGCGGCTGCGGCACGACCGGACGGTGGTCTGGGGGGACGCCACCCGGGGCGTGGACAAGTCGCGGGTGGCGACGGCGCTGCTCGGTCGCAAGGCCGACACGATCGACGTGAGCGCGCCGGACGTGGTCACCTTCCAGTGATCCGCCGGTCGGTGCGGGGTGCGGCGGCGGGCGGGACGTGACTCGTCCCGCTATGGGCGGCGACACGCCGGGCGGGTCCTTGGCTCTCGGCGTGGAGGCGCTTACGTTGCCCCGAAGAGGATCAGTGGTTGACATAACTGCAAGCCTCTAGTAGAGGGTGAGGGTTTCGCCCCGCCGCCTCGCTGGGAACTGCGTCGACCGCTGGTCTGGCCAAGCCGTGTGGGGTCGGCCCATGCCAATCTCGAAGGGAAAGGACCGGAGATGACACCTCCGCACAACTACCTGGCGGTCATCAAGGTCGTCGGCATCGGGGGCGGCGGCGTCAACGCCGTCAACCGGATGATCGAGGTTGGGCTCAAGGGCGTCGAGTTCATCGCGATCAACACCGACGCGCAGGCGCTCCTGATGAGCGACGCCGACGTCAAGCTCGACGTGGGCCGGGAGCTGACCCGGGGGCTCGGCGCCGGGGCCAACCCGGACGTCGGCAAGAACGCCGCCGAGGACCACCGCGACGAGATCGAGGAGGTGCTCAAGGGCGCCGACATGGTCTTCGTGACCTGCGGCGAGGGCGGCGGCACCGGCACCGGCGGCGCGCCGGTGGTGGCGAACATCGCCCGCAAGCTCGGCGCGCTGACCATCGGCGTGGTGACCCGGCCGTTCTCCTTCGAGGGCAAGCGCCGCCAGGTGCAGGCCGAGTCCGGCATCGACGAGCTGCGCAACCAGTGCGACACGCTGATCGTCATCCCGAACGACCGGCTGCTCGCGCTCGGCGACCGCAACATCTCCATGATGGACGCCTTCCGGACCGCCGACCAGGTGCTGCTCTCCGGTGTGCAGGGCATCACCGATCTGATCACCACGCCCGGTCTGATCAACCTGGACTTCGCCGACGTCAAGAGCGTGATGAGCGGTGCCGGCAGCGCGTTGATGGGCATCGGCAGCGCCCGGGGCGAGAACCGCGCGGTCGAGGCGGCCGAGGCGGCCATCTCCAGCCCGCTGCTCGAGCAGAGCATGGACGGCGCGCGGGGCGTGCTGCTCTCCATCGCCGGCGGCTCCGACCTGGGCCTGTTCGAGATCAACGACGCGGCCCAACTGGTCACCGACGCGGCGCACCCGGAGGCCAACATCATCTTCGGCGCGGTCATCGACGACGCGCTCGGCGACGAGGTCCGGGTCACCGTGATCGCGGCCGGCTTCGACGGGGGCACGCCCTCGTACAAGGCGGCCGAGCCGGTCCGCAAGCCGAACCAGAATCAGCCGGCCCAGCCCGGCACGCCGGTCGCGCCGCCGGCCACCATGCCGGCGCCGCAGCAGTCGCCGCGCCGGGTGCTCTTCGACGACGTGGACGTGCCGGACTTCCTGAAGAACGGCTCCTGAGCGGCGCCGATGACGGAGACACCAGCCACGGTACGACCCGACCGGCGTGCCGAACTCGCGGCCGGGCTCGCCCGGGTGCGGGTCCGGATCGCCGACGCCTGTGCCGCCGCCGGCCGGGACCGTGCCGAGGTCACCCTGATCGCGGTGACCAAGACCTACCCGGCCGGCGACGTGGTGGCCCTGGCCGCGCTGGGCGTCGCCGACGTGGGGGAGAACCGCGACCAGGAGGCGGCCGCCAAGGCCGCCGAGGTGGCGGCGGCCGGGGTGCGACCGCGTTGGCACTTCATCGGCCAGTTGCAGCGCAACAAGTGCCGCTCGGTGGTCCGGTACGCCGACGTCGTGCAGTCGGTCGACAGCGTGCGGCTGGCCGGGGCGCTGGACGCCGCGGCGGCGGCGACTCCGGACCGGGAGCGGCCGCTGGACGTGCTGGTGCAGGTCAGCATCGACGGGGACCCGGCCCGGGGCGGAGCGCTGCCGGACTCGGTCGACCCGGACCGCGGTCTCGGCCCGGTGGCGGAGGCGGTGGCCGGCGCGGGTGCGCTGCGGCTGGGCGGGCTGATGGCGGTGGCGCCGCTGGGCTGGGAACCGGAGCGGGCCTTCGCCCGGCTGGCCGAGGTGGCGGAATGGTTCCGCCGGCGGCATCCGGCGGCGACCATGCTGTCCGCCGGAATGAGCGGGGATCTGGAAACTGCGATCGGATACGGCGCGACACATGTCCGCGTCGGCAGCGCGTTGCTCGGAATGCGCCCCACGCTGCGGTAGCCTGACCGCGAAAGAAGCAAATTACATCAGTGTTGTTCAGGAACGGCATCCCGTTGTGGGGGGCCATGGCGGGCGGACCGCGAATCGCACGCCAGGGGGATTGCTGATCCGGTCCGGTGGGCATCGTTGTCCACACGTGATCAAGCGACACGGCACGGGGGTGCGTGCCGCACGGCGGACGGAAGGGCGCGGGATGGGTGCACTGCGCAAGGCGGGGGTCTGGCTCGGTCTGGTCGAGGAGGACGACGAGCGGGCTTACGAGGACGGTGGCTACGACAAGGGTGGCTACCGTGACTCGCGCTACCGGTCGAGTCGTTACTCAGAGGAGTTCGCCGACGAGGAGGACGACGAGTCGGAGGAGCCGCCGGCCCGGTCCCGGGTCGGTGACCGGGGCCGGCTGACCGAGCGCGCCTCGAGCCGGGCGGCGGAGGCCGACCGCGCCGACGGCGAGCGGCCGGAGCGGGTCGAGCGGTCGAGCGTCCGGTCGATCACCCGGTCGGGGGCCGGGGAGACCTCGGGGGCGCTGACCTACCACACCAGGGACAACCTCGCCCTGGCGCCGCAGGTCCAGCCCCGCGAGCGGGCCGTGGTGGCGGAGGAGGAGCAGCGCTACCAGATCACCACGCTGCACCCCACCACCTACCGCGAGGCGCGCACCATCGGCGAGCACTTCCGCGACGGGGTGCCGGTGATCATCAACCTCACCGAGATGGACGAGGCGGATGCCCGCCGGCTGGTGGACTTCGCCGCCGGGCTGGCGTTCGGACTGCGCGGTACGATCGAGCGCGTGACCAATCGGGTGTTCCTGCTCTCACCGGCCAATGTCCAGGTCACCGCGGAGGACAAGGCCAAGATCGCTGAGGGCGGCTTTTTCAGCCTGAGCTAACCCGCCCGACCGAGGGACGTCGCCTGCCGTGTTGTCGATCCTGTTCCAGGTGCTGTATCTGCTCGCCTATCTCTTCCTGCTTGTGCTTTTAGCCCGATTTGTCCTTGGGGCCGTTCTGGCGTACGGTCGCCGCTGGCAACCGGGACGGGGAGCATCGGCGGGACTGGAATCGGTGTGGAGCGTCACTGATCCGCCTCTGCGGACGTTGAGGCGTGTGATCCCACCACTGCGAATTGGTACCGTGAGCATCGACCTGGCCTCCCTTGTGCTCCTGGTTATCCTGTTCGTGCTGAT
The DNA here is from genome assembly GCF_042650725.1 of Micromonospora sp. GCM10011541. Classification (NCBI taxonomy): domain Bacteria; kingdom Bacillati; phylum Actinomycetota; class Actinomycetes; order Micromonosporales; family Micromonosporaceae; genus Micromonospora; species Micromonospora sp. GCM10011541. The sequence continues at coordinate 169,184 of NZ_JBHSBP010000010.1, read as the reverse complement.
GGAGTTCGTGTTAGATCCGCTGATCAGGAACTTCTCCTGACCAGCGCGCGCTTTCGCGGCCGCAACTGACCCGAGGAGTTTCGATGCCGCTGACCCCGGCCGACGTCCACAACGTCGCCTTCAAAAAGCCGCCGATCGGCAAGCGGGGCTATGACGAGGAGGAGGTCGACGCCTTCCTGGATGAGGTCGAGCGCGAGCTCGCCCGTCTGATCGAGGAGAACAACGAGCTGCGCGCCCAGGTGGAGCGCGGCGGTCGCGGCCCCGCCCCCGCCGGCCCCGGCGGCGACGCCCGTCTCGCGGCCGAGCTCAACGACGTCAAGGCCCAGCTGGACCGGGTGCAGCGCGACAAGGCGGCCGCCGAGCAGGCGGCCCGGGCGATGCAGGCCGAGCTGGAGCAGGTCCGCGCCCAGGGCGGCCCGGCCGCCGGCGCTGACGGCGAGCAGCAGGCGCTGCGGGTGCTGATGATGGCCCAGCGGACCGCCGACGACCACGTGTCGGACGCCCGCCGCGAGGCCGACCAGCTGCTCTCCGAGGCCCGCTCCAAGGCCGAGGAGGTCACCCGCGAGGCGCGCGCCAAGGCCGACGCGCTGGAGCGGGACGCCCGCCAGCGGCACCAGGAGGCCATGGGCGGCCTGGACGCCAAGCGCACCGCGCTGCAGAAGCACATCGAGGAGCTCAAGCAGTTCGAGCGGGAGTACCGCACCCGGCTCAAGGCGTACCTGGAGAGCCAGCTGCGGGACCTCGACGGCCGGGCCCAGGGCCTGGAGGCCGAGGTCAACCGCGCCGACGGCAATCGCTCCGGTGGCGGCAGCAACGGCCTCGCCGCCGCCGGCCTCGCCGGCTCGTACGGTGGCGGCCGCTCGGGCTCGCTCGAGTCCGGTCGCTGATCCCGGCGTCGGCGGCCGTCCCCGCGACGGCCGCCGACCGCTCGCAGACCGACCCGATGCGGCGGGGGTGAGCCGTGATAGTCGCCAGCGTCCTGCTCATCCTCGTCGCCGCCGTGCTCCTGGTGGCCGGGTTGGCAGGCGGGTCCAGTGCGCTGCTGATCACCTCCATCGCGGCCAGCCTGCTGGCCGCCGTCGCCCTCGTCGTGGGTGCCCGCCAGGCAGCCGCCACCCGGGCGACGACGGACCGGGGCACCGGGCCGCGCAACCGCACCCGGACCGGTCCGGTCGGCACGCCGACCGGGTACGGCCCCCCGCCCGGGGAGCCGGGGATCCCGGTCCAGCACGTTCCTTCGACGGTCGGCTCCGACGGACCCGGGTGGCGGCAACCGCCCGAGCCGCCGGCGGCCGACCCGTTCGCCCCGCCGACCCAACGGGGTCCGCGCGCCGACGACGTGCCGCCGGGTTTCGACGACGCCCGCGTGAGCTTCGTCGACGTGCCGTCGCGCGTCGACGGTCCCTTCCTCGACTCGCCGGCGCCCACCTCGCCGGCCGGCGAGGGGCCGCTCCCGGACGAGCCGCCGGTCCAGCAGGTGTCGCCGGACGAGGCCGCGCGGGTCGCCCGGCTGGACGCGGAGGTACGCGTGGTGGACGGTCGGCCGCGCTACCACCTGGCCGACTGCCCGCACCTCGTCGGCCGCGACGACGAGCCGCTGCCCGTCTCCGAGGCGCTCGAACTGGGCTTCACGCCGTGCGCGTACTGCACGCCGGACCTCGCCCTGCTCGACGACGCGCGTCCGGCCTGAACGCGGATGGCAGTGGACGAGACGCTCACCGTCGCCGTACGGGTGAAGCCTGGCGCCTCGCGGGCCCGGGTCGGCGGCCGCTTCGACGGACCGCACGGGCCGGCCCTGGTGATCGCCGTGAACGCCCCGGCGGTCGACGGCCGGGCCACCGAGGCGGCCCGCCGCGCCCTCGCCGACGCGCTGGGCGTCCGGGCCGCGGCGGTCTCGCTGCGCACCGGCGCGGCCAGCCGCGACAAGCTCTTCCTGATCGAGCGCCCGCCGTCGGAGCTGACCGGGGTGTTGCGCCGGCTGCGCGACGGATCGGCCGAGTGAGGGCCGCCCGGGCCGGCCGCGGATGAGCGCCGGGCTGGATCTCGCGCTGCTGCTCGGCGCGGCCGTCCTGCTGGTGGCGGTGGGTGCGGTGCGGTTCTCCACCCGGCTCGGGGTGCCCAGCCTCCTGGTCTACCTCGCGCTCGGGGTGGCGATCGGCGAGGCGGGCCTGGGCATCCGCTTCGACGACGTCGAGCTGACCCGGGTGCTCGGGTTCTGCGCGCTCATCGTGATCATCGCGGAGGGCGGGCTGAGCGCCCGGTGGAGCACCCTGCGGCCGGTGCTCGGGCTGGCCGCCGCGCTCTCCACGGTGGGCGTGGTGGTCAGCATCCTGGTCGTCGGGCTGGTGGTTCACCTGCTGCTCGGCCTGGACTGGCGGCTGGCGCTGCTCTCCGGCGCGGTGCTCTCCTCCACCGACGCGGCGGCCGTCTTCGCCACCCTGCGCCGGCTGCGCCTGCCGCCCCGGCTGGTGGCCACCCTCGAGGCCGAGTCGGGCATGAACGACGCCCCGGTGGTCATCCTGGTGGTGCTGCTGTCCCGGGCCGGCCCCGCCGCCCACCCCTGGTGGTACGAGGTCCTCCTGGTCGGGTACGAGCTGGCTGCCGGCGCGGCGGTCGGGGTGGCGGCCGGGATCGCCGGCCGGTGGGCGCTGCGCCGCGCGGCGCTGCCCTCGGCGGGGCTCTACCCGATCGCGGTGGTCGGTTTCACCGTGCTCGCGTACGCCGCCGGAGCGGTGCTGCACGCCTCCGGTTTCCTGGCCGTGTACGTCGCCGGAGTGCTGCTCGGCAATGCCCGGCTGCCGCACCGCCAGGCGATCCTGGGCTTCGCCGACGGGCTGGCCTGGCTGGCCCAGATCGGCCTGTTCGTGCTGCTCGGCCTGCTGGTGTCGCCGGGCCGGCTGGACGCCGCGGTGCTGCCGGCGGTGGTGGCCGGCCTGGCCCTGGTGCTGGCCGCCCGCCCGCTGTCGGTGGCGGTCTCCGCGCTGCCGTTCCGGTTCCGCCTGCGGGAGCAGGCCTTCCTGTCCTGGGCCGGGCTGCGCGGAGCGGTGCCGATCGTGCTGGCCACCATCCCGCTCTCCGAGCGGGTCCCGGGGGCGGACCGGCTCTTCGACGCGGTCTTCGTGCTGGTGGTGATCTTCACCCTGGTGCAGGCCGGAACGCTCGCCCCGGCGGCCCGCCGGCTCGGGGTGACCGCCCCGGCCGAGGCGGCCGAGATCCGGGTCGAGACGGCCCCGCTGGAGCGGATGCGCGCGGACCTGCTCCAGGTCGAGGTGCCGCCGGGCTCCCGGCTCGGCGGGGTGCACGTGGACGAGCTGCGGCTGCCGGTGGGGGCCTCGGTGACCCTGGTGCTGCGCGACGGGGCGGGTTTCGTGCCCGGCCCGGACACCCGGCTCAAGGTCGGCGACAGCCTGCTCATCGTCGCCACCGCCGAGGTCCGGGACGAGGTGGAGCAGCGGCTGCGGGCAGTCAGCCGCCGGGGCCGGCTGGCCCGGTGGTTTGGCGAGTACGGCGAGGACCGGGACGGATAATCTGCTAGCGTTCCTTTTGCCCTGATTGGTGGCTGTTCGGGGCTGAATCGCGGAGCAACGGTGCGGCACGTTGTCGGACGCCTGTACGTTCCGTATTCTTGCCACCCTCCGGAGTGCGCGGCCATGGTCGCCGTGCGCCCCTTTTCGTACACGGGGGACACCCAGTGCGGTGGCCCCTGCCCAAGCACCGCACCGCCGACCGCCGCGCATCCGCGGCCGAGGGAGCTGACGATGGCGAAGCCAGCCGATACCAGGACCGCCGGCCGCAAGCCGGTGGCGAAGGCCACCCGCAGCGCGGCGGAGACCGAGAAGATCCGGGCGGCCCTGGCGGCCCGGCGCGACGAGCTGCGCGCCGAGTACGATCAGACGCTGAGCGAGATCACCGAGCTGCAGCGCGACCGGCTGACCGACTCGGCCGGGGACGACCAGGCCGACACCGGCACCAAGACGTTCGAGCGCGAGCAGGAGATCTCACTCGCCAACAGCATTCTGGAGCGGATCACGCAGGTCGAGCGGGCCCTGGAGCGGCTCGACGAGGGTGGTTACGGCTGGTGCGAGCGGTGCGGCAACCCCATCCCGGTGGAGCGGCTCGCCGCCTTCCCGTCGGCCACCCTCTGCGTGACCTGCAAGCAGCTGGAGGAGCGGCGCTAGGCCCGCTCCCCGGCGGCGGAGTGGAGACGGTGAGGGATCACCGCCGAGAGCGTCGATGGGGAGCAGATGACCGCAGCACCGCCCGCTGGAACCGGCACCGCTGAGTCGGGCGGCGGCACGCCCCGACGCCGGGCGGTCGGGGTCCTCCTCGGCGTCGCCCTGGTCGCGCTCCTGGCCGACCTGGTCACCAAGCAGCTCGCGCTGACCGCGCTCACCGGCCGGGGGCCGGTGTCGCTGCTCGGTGGCACGGTCTACCTGACCCTGACCCGCAACAGCGGGGCGGCGTGGAGCATCGGCTCCGGCCACACCTGGGTCTTCCCGCTGATCACCATCGGGGTGATCGGCTGGATCGCCTGGATGGCCGCGCGGCTGCGGTCGCTGCCGTGGGCCGTCTCCCTCGGCCTGGTGCTGGGCGGGGCGCTCGGCAACCTCACCGACCGGATCTTCCGCGCGCCCGGCCACTTCGTCGGGCACGTGGTCGACATGATCAGCCTGTTCGACCCGTACGGGCAGGTGTGGCCGGTGTTCAACCTGGCCGACAGCTCCCTGGTCTGCGGCGTGGTCCTGGCCGTGCTGCTGGAGCTGACCGGCCGGCAGCGCGACGGCCGCCGGGCCGCCGCCGAGCCGGCCGGCAGGCCGGAGTCCGGCGACGGCGCGGCCACCGGCAGCGAGCAGCGGGGGCGGGCATGACCTCGGCCTTCGCCGCCGGCGGCGACCACCGCTCCCTGCCCGTGCCGGAGGGCCTCGACGGCATGCGGCTGGACCAGGCCGTGTCCCGGCTCTTCGGGCTCTCCCGGACTGCCGCCGCGGCCCTGGTCGAAGCCGGCGACGCGTTGGTCGACGGCACCGTCCGGGCCAACTCGCACAAGGTGAAGGCCGGCTCCTGGCTGGAGGTGACCCTGCCCGCCCCGGTCGCCCCGCCGACCGTGGTCCCGCAGGCCGTGCCCGGCCTGACCGTGGTCCACGCCGACGACGACATCGTGGTGGTGGACAAGCCGGTCGGGGTGGCCGCCCATCCCAGCCCCGGCTGGACCGGCCCGACGGTGATCGGCGCCCTCGCCGCGATCGGCCACCGGATCTCCACCAGCGGCGCCGCCGAGCGGCAGGGCGTGGTGCACCGGCTGGACGTCGGCACCACCGGGATCATGGTGGTGGCCAAGAGCGAGCAGGCGTACACCGCGTTGAAGCGGGCCTTCAAGTACCGCGAGGTGGAGAAGCGCTACCACGCCGTGGTGCAGGGCCACCCGGACCCGCTGCGCGGCACCATCGACGCGCCGATCGACCGGCACCCGCACCACGACTACCGCTGGGCGGTGGTCAGCGGGGGCAAGCCGAGCATCACCCACTACGACACCCTGGAGGCGTTCCCGGCGGCGAGCCTGCTCGACGTCCGCCTGGAGACGGGGCGCACCCACCAGATCCGGGTGCACTTCTCGACCCTGCGCCACCCCTGCGTCGGCGACATCACGTACGGCGCCGACCCGACCCTGTCGGCCCGGCTCGGGTTGAGCCGGCAGTGGCTGCACGCCCGCTCGCTGAGCTTCGCGCACCCGCGCACCGGCGACGAGGTCACCTTCGTCAGCGACTACCCGGACGACCTGGCGCGGGCGCTGGAGATCCTGCGCGACTGACCTGGCCCCGCCGACCCGCCGACGGCCCGACGAGGGGATGAGCCGTGCCCGCCGACCGATCGCCGCGCCGCGGGCTGTCGAGGCGCGCGGTGCTGACCTGGGTGGCGCTGCTCTGCGCGGTGGCGGTGCTGCTAGCCGCCGCCCGGGCGGGGCGGAGCGAGCCCGTCGGTGACCGGACCGTCGGCGAGGTGACCCGGGTGGGCGTGGCGGCCGGCGACCCGGTCCCGGCGTACCTGCGCGCCGCCGCCGACGAGCTGGCCCGGCTGACCGACGCAGGAGGGCCGGCGACCGGCACGTACGCGCTGGTGTCCTTCGCGGCGTACCTGACCCCGCAGCGGGTCGCGGCGACGCTCGGCGGAACGCCGGTCTCGGCGGTGGTGGCCCGGGTGCCGCTGCCCGGCCGGCAGACCGAGATCGTCCGGATCGCCGCGCTGCGCGTACCGCAGGACGTGGTCGCCGGGATGGGCGAGGTGGCCGCGCGCAAGGACGGGGAGGCCGCCGACTACCGGGCGCGCGCCGCCGCCCCGGCCGCGTCCGCCGATGCCGAGCTGCGCCGGCTGTACGACACCGGCGCGCGGGTCGCGGCCGAGGAGGCGGCGGCGTACCGGTCGGCGTGCGCCTGCGTGTACGCGGCGGTGATCCGCGCCACGTCGGACGAGTTGCGCGGCCTGGCCGCCCGGCCCGGGGTGCGGGCCGTCGACCCGGCCCCGGAGGTGACCCGGCTGGACCGGACGGTCTTCACCCCACCGCTGCCGGAGCAGCGTGACGTCGCCCGGCCACCGGCCGACGGGGGGCTGGCGCCCGCCACGCCGGCCGGGAGCGCCCCGGCGGTGGGCGATTCGTCGGAAGCCGCACCGACGGTGAGCGTCTCCTCACCGGGCTCCGGCGGGCCCGCGCCGGGCGAAACCCCGCCCAGCACCGTCCCGACCTCCCCGGACGCGGCCGGCGGGGGCTCCGCGGGGGCCTTCCGGTGAGCATGCCCACCGGGGGATGTGCGCGGACAGGTGTGGTCCGAATAGGGTTTCGTTCGTAGCCTGTCAGGCGGAGATCGATGTGGCTGGGGAGGGCGAGCCTTGGACGGCAGCGAAACCGGCTGGGGTCGGCAGGCTGAGCCGGCACCGCGGTGGCGGGCGCTGCTCGACCGGGCCCGGCTCGCCGGCCGTGGCGCGGAGCAGGCCGAGGCCGACCGCCACGCCGAGGAGGCGGCTGCGCCGCCTCCCGAGGCGCCGTCCCGGCGCGGCGGGGGCAACGGCTGGTCCGGGCGGGCGCCGGCGATCGGGCACCCCGCCGAGCTGTCGTACGGCGCCGAGCCGGCCTACCGCGTCGAGGCGACCTACCGGGTCGAGCCGGCCTACCGCGTCGACCCCGGGTACCAGGCCGAGCCGCGCTACCGGGCGGAGCCGTCCTATCCGGCGGAGCCCGGCCACGCCGCGGAACCGGCCTACCGGGCCGAGCCGCCGTACCGGGCGGAGCCCGAGCCGGGCTACCCCGACCGAGAGCCGCGCCGGGGGTCCGCCTCCGTGGAGTCCCGGTACGCCGTCCTGGACAACGGGTACCGGCACGAGCCGCCGCCGGTCGAGTCCCGCTACGCGCTGCTGGACAACGGCGGCTACCGGCCGGAGACGTATCAGCCGCCCGAGCCCGCCTACCAGCAGCCGGTGGCCCCGGCGCCGGCCGGGTACCAGCAGCCGGCGATCGCCGAGTCCTACCCGCCCCGGATCGAGCCGGCCCGCGTCGAGTGGCGGGCCCCCGCCCCGGAGAGCGAGGTGGACCGGGCCGCCGGGGTGCTCCGCCGCGAGCTGGGCACGCCACGGGTGCTCGCCTTCGCCAACCCGAAGGGCGGCGTGCACAAGACCACCGCCACCGTCCTCGCCGCCGCCACGGTGGGCAGCGTCCGCGGTCGCGGGGTGCTCGCCTGGGACGACAACGAGCTGCGCGGCACCCTCGGCCTGCGCGCCGGCAGCGCCCGCCACGCCCGGACCATCCGGCACCTGGTCGGCGACCTCGCCCAGATCGAGATCCTGGAGGGCGAGACCCTGCTGGCCCACCTCGACGACTACCTGCGGCACGCCTCCGACGGCTCGTACGACGTGCTGGCCGGGGAGGAGAGTCCCCGGTTCGCCCAGCGGCTGGACCAGTTCACCGTCAAGCGGGTGCTGGAGCTGCTGCGGCGCACCCACGACGTGGTCTGCGTGGACACCGGCAACAACGTGGAGAGCCCGAACTGGCGTACCGTCATGCAGGCCGCCGACCAGCTCGTGGTGACCACCGTGCCGCGCGAGGACGCCGCGTTCAGCGCGGACTGGATGCTCGACCTGCTGCACGAGGTGGGGATGGGGGAGCTGGCCGACAACGCGGTCACCCTGATCTCCTGCCCGACGCCGGGCCGCTCGTCGCTGCAGAGCGACCTGGAGCGGCACTTCGCCACCCGGACCCGGGCCGTCGCCGTGGTGCCGTACGACCCGGCGCTGGAGACCGGCTCCTCGATCGAGTACCACCAGCTCCAGCCGGAGACCCGGCAGGCCTGGCTCAAGGCCGCCGCGGTGATGCTGGAGCCGTTCGCCCGCTGACCGCCACCGCCGCCCCATGGCCGACCATCGCCTGAGAGGATCATCGGGTGAGTTCGGACACCCCTGATCCCGAGCGGGCCGCGCACCGGCCCGACGAGCCCGCTCGCGCCGGTGCTGAGCCCGAGCCCGAGCAGCCGGCCGTCGACCCGCCCGCCGGCCTGCCGGTGCCGGCGGGCACCCCGGCCGGCGCTCCCGGCGCCGACCCGCTCGCCTGGGCCGGTCCGGGAGCGGAGCACCGCCCGGCGACGGTCGCCGGGCCGGCCGTGACCGCCCGGCCCGCCCGCGGGGTCCGCCGGACCGTCGGGCTGACGCTGGGAGTCGCGCTCCTGCTGACCGTGCTGGGCGCCCCGCTGGGACTGCTCTGGGCCGCCGTCGCGCCGGACACCCCGGTGCTGAAGACCGCCGAGGGGGCGATCTACGCCACGCCGCAGCCGGAACAGCCGATCGCCGCCGACGGCTGGTTCAGCCTGCTCGGCCTCGGCTTCGGCGTGCTCACCGCGATCGCCCTGTGGTTCCTGCTGCGCCGCCGCCGTGGCCCGGTCGGGCTGCTCGCCGGCACGCTGGGCGGCCTCGGCGCGGCGGTGGTGGCCTGGCAGTTCGGCCGGCGGATCGGGCTGTCGACCTACCAGCGGCTGCTGGAGACCGCCCCGGACGGCCAGGCCTTCACCAAGCCGGCCGACCTGCGGGCGGGCGGCTTGGACTGGTTGGTCGTCCCGCACGGCAACCTGCTGCTGCCCGCGTTCGGGGCCGCCGTCACGTACACCCTGCTGGCCGGCTGGTCCCGCTGGCCCTCGCTGCGACCGGAACCGGAGCCGTACGCGGCCTGGCCGCCGCCGCTGGCGGGGGCCGGTGGCTGGGGCGTCGGCCCGGCGGAGGGGCTCAGTTCGGCGCCGGTGGACCGGCCAGCTCGCTCAGCGGCACCGGAACCGCCCGGACCTGACGCAGCAGAGCCGCCTCGCGGTTGAGCAGCCGCAGCTCGGCGCGGAGCCGGCCGGCGGTGTCGTCGATGGCGAGCAGCCGTTGGCGGTCCGCGACGGTCAGCGCGGCGGTGGCCGCGACCAGGTGCGACAGCACCGTCGGGTCCTCCGGCAACTGCTCGGAGATCTCCTGCGGGTCGGGCCGGATCAGTCCGAGGTACTGCCGGAAGACCGAGATCACCCGGGCGGCGAGCAGGTCGGTGACCTCGTCCGTCCCGGTCTGCTCGGGCAGCCACTCCACCTCGGCGGTCAGGTAGGGCTCGGCGTCGGCGTCGACGTCGGCGATCCGGAACCGCCGGCGGCCGACGGTGACGATGTCGAACCCGCCGTCGGCCAGCTCGGTGACCTGCCGCAACTCGGCGGTGCAGCCCACCTCGTGCAGCGTCACGTCCGCGCCGCCGGGGACGGGCCGGCCGTTCGGCTCGGCCGGGGCGACCTCCCAGCCGGCCTGGATCGCCACCACGCCGAACTCGCGCGGCGCCCCCTCGGGCAGCCCGACCAGGTGCCGCACCAGCGCCCGGTAGCGCTCCTCGAAGATGTGCAGCGGCAGCACCAGCCCCGGGAAGAGCACCGTTGCGAGCGGAAACACCGGCAGCCGTGCGGTCACGGTTCGAGCGTAGCCCGATCGCGCCCCCTCGGCGTGTCCCGGCTCACCGTCCCGGCGTACGGACGGCGCGGGGTCGGCTCCGGACCGGCCGCCTAGACTCGCAAGGGTGCTGAATCGGATCGACCTGCGCGGCGGGGTGCGTGACCCGCGCCGCCTGCTGCCCCGTGCCCAGCTCGACGTGTCGGTGGCCGTCGAGCGGATCCGCCCGCTGGTCGAGGCGGTCGGGGAGCATGGTTACTCGGCGATCCGGGAGGCGAGCGAGCGGTTCGACGGCATCTCCCCGGAGCGCCTGCGGGTGCCCACCGAGGCGATCAAGGAGGCCGAGGGGACCCTCGACCCGCAGGTTCGCGCCGCGCTGCTGGAGTCGATCAGCCGGGCCCGCAAGGTCCACGCCGACCAGCGGCGCACCGACCACACCACCCAGGTGGTGCCCGGCGGCACGGTGACCGAGCGCTGGGTGCCGGTCGACCGGGTCGGCCTGTACGTCCCCGGCGGCCTGGCGATGTACCCGTCGACCGTGGTGATGAACGTGGTCCCCGCCCAGGTGGCCGGCGTCCGCTCCCTGGTCGTGGTCAGCCCGCCGCAGCGGGAGAACGGCGGCCTGCCGGACCAGCGCGTGCTGGCGGCCTGCGCGCTGCTCGGCGTCGACGAGGTGTACGCCGTCGGCGGCGCCCAGGCGGTGGCGATGCTGGCGTACGGCTCGACCGTCGACCCGGACGGCGCGGAGCGCTGCGAGCCGGTCGACATGATCACCGGTCCGGGCAACATCTGGGTGACCGCCGCCAAGCGGCTGCTGCGCGGCCTGGTGGGCATCGACGCCGAGGCCGGCCCGACGGAGATCGCCATCCTGGCCGACGACACCGCCGACCCGGCGCACGTCGCCGCCGACCTGATCAGCCAGGCCGAGCACGATCCGCTGGCCGCCAGCGTGCTGGTCACCCCGTCGGTCGCCCTCGCGGACGCGGTCGAGCGGGAGCTGGCCCGGCAGGTGCCGGCCACCAAGCACGTCGAGCGGGTCACCACGGCGCTGACCGGCGAGCAGAGCGGCGTCGTCCTGGTCGACGACCTCTCCGCCGGGCTGCGGGTGGTCGACGCGTACGCGGCCGAGCACGTGGAGATCCAGACCGAGGACGCCCGGGAGTGGGCGCTGCGGGTGCGCAACGCCGGGGCGATCTTCGTCGGCGCCTGGTCGCCGGTGTCGCTCGGCGACTACTGCGCCGGCTCCAACCACGTCCTGCCCACCGGCGGCTGCGCCCGGCACTCCTCCGGCCTGTCCGTGCAGTCCTTCCTGCGCGGCGTCCACCTCGTGGAGTACAGCCAGGACGCGCTGCGCGACGTCGCGCCGCACGTGGTCACGCTGGCGACCGTGGAGGACCTGCCGGCGCACGGCCAGGCGGTCAGTGTCCGCTTCGCGGAGGGCCCGTCGTGACGACGCTGGACGATCTCCCGCTCCGCGACGACCTGCGCGGGCTCAAGCCGTACGGCGCGCCGCAGCTCGACGTGCCGGTGCGGCTGAACACCAACGAGAACTCCTACCCGGTGCCCGAGCCGGTGGTGGAGGCGATCGGCAAGGCCCTCGCGGCCGAGCTGCGCGACCTCAACCGCTACCCGGACCGGGACGCGGTGGCGCTCCGCGCCGACCTGGCCGAATACCTCGGCCACGGGCTCACCGTCGAGCAGGTCTGGGCGGCCAACGGGTCCAACGAGGTCCAGCAGCAGTTGCTCCAGGCGTTCGGCGGTCCGGGGCGGACGGCGCTCGGCTTCACCCCGGCGTACTCCATGCACCCGCTGCTGGCGCTCGGCACCGGCACCGGCTGGATCCCGGCGGCGCGCGGCGCCGACTTCGGGTTGACCGCCGCCGACGCGGTGGCCCAGGTCCGCGCGCACCGCCCCGACGTGGTCTTCCTCTGCTCGCCGAACAACCCGACCGGGACCGCGCTGGACCCGGCGGTGGTCGCCGCGGTGCTCGACGAGGCGCCCGGCATGGTGGTGGTGGACGAGGCGTACGCCGAGTTCGCCCGGCCCGGCACGGTGAGCGCCCTGGCGGTGCTGCCCGGCCACCCGCGGCTGGTGGTCACCCGGACGATGAGCAAGGCGTTCGGCTTCGCCGGCGGCCGGCTGGGCTACCTGGCCGCTGACCCGGCCGTGGTGCAGGCGGTGCAGCTCGTCCGGCTGCCGTACCACCTCTCCGCGCTCACCCAGGCCGCGGCGCGCGCGGCCCTGGCCCACCGCGACGCCCTGCTGGGCACGGTCGCGGCGATCATGGAGCAGCGCGACCGGACCGTCGCCGAGCTGCGCGCCCGGGGTCACCGGGTCGCCGACAGCGACGCCAACTTCGTGCTCTTCTCCGTCGGCGGCGACCAGTCCGCCGCGTGGCGGACCCTGCTCGACGCCGGGGTGCTGGTCCGCGACGTCGGCCTGCCCGGCTGGCTGCGGGTCACCGCCGGCACCCCCGCCGAGACCGACGCCTTCCTGTCCGCGATGGAGCGGCTCCGGTGAGAGCGCGAGAGTGAGCTCGCCACCCCCGCAGCCGCGACCGAAAGGTAAGCAATGAGTCGCACCGCCCGGATCGAACGGGTCACCAAGGAGACCAAGGTCCTCGTCGAGATCGACCTCGACGGCACCGGCAAGGCCGACATCGAGACCGGCGTCGGCTTCTACGACCACATGCTGAACCAGATCGCCCGGCACGGCGGCTTCGACCTGACCGTGCACACCGTCGGCGACCTGGAGATCGACGCCCACCACACGATGGAGGACACCGCGCTCGCCCTGGGCGCCGCGTTCGACCAGGCGCTGGGGGACAAGGCCGGCATCCGGCGGTACGGCTCGGCCACCGTCCCGATGGACGAGGTCCTGGTCCGGGCCGCTGTCGACCTCTCCGGCCGGCCGTACGTGCTGCACGACGAGCCGGTGCTCGCGCCGTACATCGGGCCGGTCTACCCGACGAGCATGACCCGGCACATCTGGGAGTCGTTCGGTCAGGCGGCCCGGATCACCCTGCACGTGGACGTGTTGCGGGCGGCCCGCCCCGGCGGCCACCCGGACGCCCACCACGTGGTCGAGGCCCAGTTCAAGGCGGTCTCCCGGGCGCTGCGCGAGGCCAGCGCGATCGACCCGCGCAGCGCCGGGGCGATCCCCAGCACCAAGGGTGCGCTGTGATGAGCGCGAGCAGCGCAGCGCGGCGGGGCCGCGCGGTCGCGAACGAAGGACGGCGCTGATGGGGACCGTGCTCTTGATCCTGGCCGGCGTGCTGGTCGGCGGGACCTGGTCGTTGCACAAGCAGGGTGCCCCGCGGGCCGCGGTGGTGGTCACCGGACTGCTGGCCGTGCTGGCCACCGTCGGCGGGCTGCTCTGGCTGCTGCCGGGGGAGGGCTCATGAGCGAGCGTAGCGAGCGAATCATCAGGCACAGCGCGCTGGTGCCTCATGACGGCACGGAGCGCAGCGGAGTGCCGTCATGAGCAGGCGGATCGTGGTGCTCGACTACGGCTCGGGCAACCTGCGTTCGGCCGAGCGCGCCCTGGAGCGGGCCGGCGCCGACGTCACGGTGACCGACGACCTGGCCGCCGCCGCCGAGGCGGAGGGCCTGGTCGTGCCGGGGGTGGGCGCGTTCGCCGCCTGCATGGCGGGGATCGAGGCGCTCGGCGCCGGCCCGGTCATCGCCGAGCGGGTGGCGGGCGGCCGTCCGGTGCTCGGCATCTGCGTGGGTATGCAGGTGCTCTTCGAGCACGGTGACGAGCACGGCGTGGTGACCAAGGGCCTCGGGCTGCTGCCCGGCGGGGTGACGAAGCTGCCCGCCGAGCGGCTGCCGCACATGGGCTGGAACACCGTGCGCCCGCCGGAGGGTTCGGTGCTCTTCGCCGGCCTGCCCGCCGACAGCCGGTTCTACTTCGTCCACTCGTACGGGGTGAGTGACGTGGCCGGGCTCGCCGCGGCGGGCGCGCGGGTCACCACCGCGCACCACGGCACCGACTTCGTGGCGGCCGTGGAGCGGGGCCCGCTGTCGGCCGCCCAGTTCCACCCGGAGAAGTCGGCCGACACCGGCGCCGCGCTGCTGCGCAACTGGCTAGCCACACTGTGAGCGCGAGGAGCGAGCCGCGTCCGCGAGCCCGGCGGTCGCGAACGGATGGTGGGCCGGTGAGCGCGAGGAGGGAGTCGATCTTGCGCGCCCCGCAGTCGGGAACGATGGTGGGCCGGTGAGCAAGGAGCGGGCTCGCCGCCGGGCGGCGCGCCAGGCCGAACTGGCGGCCGAACAGGCCGTCCGGCGCCGCCGGGTGGCCCGCCGGGAGCGCCGCCGCGCCGTCGTCCGCCGGTTGACGCCTAAGCTGCGGCGGGGCCGCACCGGCCGGTTGGCCCGGCACACCCGGCGCGAGCGGGCCGCGATCGTGCTGCTCACCGGGGCGGCGTTGGTCGGGATCTGGTATTTCGTGGACGACCTGGCGCTGCGGCTGGCGTTGGTCGTGTTGTTGCTGCTGGTCCTGCCGGCGATCGTGGTGATCGCCCTGGACCGCCGTACCTGATGCGAGGAGTAGAGCGTTGAGCCTCATCCTGTTACCGGCCGTGGACGTCGCCGACGGCCAGGCCGTCCGGCTCGTGCAGGGCGCCGCCGGCAGCGAGACCACCTACGGCGATCCGCTGGAGGCCGCGCTGGCCTGGCAGGCCGACGGGGCGGAGTGGATCCACCTGGTCGACCTGGACGCCGCGTTCGGCCGGGGCACCAACGCGCACCTGCTGGCCGAGGTGGTCCGGCAGCTCGACGTGAACGTCGAGCTCTCCGGCGGGATCCGGGACGACGAGTCGCTGCACGCGGCGCTGGGCACCGGCGCGGCGCGGGTCAACATCGGCACCGCCGCGTTGGAGGATCCCCAGTGGTGCGACCGGGTCTGCGGCGAGTACGGCGACCGGGTGGCGATCGGGCTGGACGTGCGGGGTCGTACCCTCTCGGCGCGCGGCTGGACCCGCGACGGCGGTGACCTGTACGAGGTGCTGGAGCGGCTCGACAAGGCCGGCGCCTCCCGCTACGTGGTGACCGACATCACCAAGGACGGCACCATGCGCGGGCCGAACCTGGACCTGCTCCGCGAGGTCTGCTCGCGTACCGACGCCCCGGTGATCGCCTCCGGCGGCGTCTCCACCCTCGACGACCTGCGTGCCCTGGCCGGCCTGCAGTCGGTCGGGGTGGAGGGCGTGATCGCCGGCAAGGCGCTCTACTCGGGGGCGTTCACCGTCGCCGGGGCGCTGGAGACGTTGCGGGCGGCCGGGTGACCGCCGTCGCGGAGGACGGCGCGGCCGTCACCCGGCTGGGCTCCGGCGGACCGTGGGAGGCCGTCTTCGGCTACTCGCGGGTGGTCCGGGCCGGGAACCTGGCCTGGACGGCGGGCTGCACCTCGACGGTCGACGGGCGGGTGGCCCACGTCGGGGACGCCGCGGCGCAGACCGCCCAGGCGTTGCGGATCGGCCTGGACGCGCTGGCCGAGGTGGGCGCCGAGCCGGCCGACGTGGTGCGGACCCGGATGTACGTGACCGACCGGAGCTACGCCGACGAGGTGGGCCGGGCGCACAACGCGATCTTCGGGGCGGTCCGCCCGGCGGCGACGATGGTGGTGGTGGCCGGGCTGATCGACCCGGAGCACCTGGTGGAGGTCGAGTTGGAGGCCTGGCTCGGCGACCGGTGACCCCGGCCGCCCCATTCGGGACGGCCGGTGGGCGCGGTCACATCGCGACCAGATTGGTTGTGCACAACTTGATTGGGCACTACCGTATTCGACGTGACCGATGATCTGGTGCTGCGCCGGCAGGTGTGCTTCGCCCTCTACGCGGCGTCGCGCGCGCTCACCGACGTCTACCGGCCCATCCTCGACGAGCACGGGCTGACCTACCCGCAGTACCTGGTGCTGCTGGTGCTCTGGGAGCGCGGCGACGAGGCCCCCACGGTCTCCGAACTCGGCGCCCAGCTCCGGCTCGACTCCGGCACCCTCTCCCCGCTGCTCAAGCGGCTGGAGGCGGCGGGCCTGCTGGTCCGCAGCCGCTCGGCGCGCGACGAGCGCCGGGTGGAGGTGCATCTCACCGACCGAGGCCGGGAGCTGCGGCAGCGGATGGAGGACGTGCCGATGCGGATCGCCTGCGCCACCGGGCTCACCGAGGCCGAGCTGGTCGGGCTGCGCGACACCCTCACCCGGGTCACCGAGACGATCCACCGACAGAAGGAGCAGTGACATGCAGGTGCTCTACACCGCCTCCGCCCGGGCCACCGGCGACGGCCGGGACGGCCACGTCCGCACCTCGGACGACACGTTCGACCTGGACCTGGCGATCCCGAAGGAGATGGGTGGCGCCGGTGGCGCGACCAACCCCGAGCAGCTCTTCGCCGCCGGCTACGCGGCCTGCTTCCACTCGGCCCTGCGGCTGGTGGCCCGCCGGGCCAAGGCCGACGTCAGCGGCTCGGTCGTCGAGGCCGAGGTGGGCATCGGCCCGAACGGCAGCGGCGGCTTCGGCCTGACCGTCGCCCTCGTGGTGGACCTGCCCGCCGTCGAGCGCGCCGCCGCCGAGCAGCTGGTCGAGGCCGCCCACCAGGTCTGCCCGTACTCGAACGCGACCCGTGGGAACATCGAGGTCGCCCTCACCGTCCGCGAGGCCGCGTCGGCCTGAGTGCCGCCGACAACCCGGACCGTCGCGTACGAAAGGACGAACCCCATGAGCACCAACCGTGAGATCCACCTGGCCTCCCGCCCCCAGGGCTGGCCGACCGCCGAGAACTTCCGCCTCGTCACCACCGAGGTGCCCACCCCGGGCCCGGGGCAGATCGTGGTCCGCAACCAGTTCATGTCGGTCGACCCGTACATGCGGGGCCGGATGAACGACGTCAAGTCGTACGTGCCGCCGTTCCAGCTCGACGCCCCGCTCGACGGCGGCGCGATCGGCGAGGTGGTGGCCAGCGAGGCCGAGGGGATCAAGCCCGGCGACACCGTCCTGCACGGCCTGGGCTGGCGGGAGTACGCGCTGCTCGACGCGAAGGCCGCCCGCAAGGTGGACCCGAGCCTCGCGCCGGTGAGCGCGTACCTGAGCGTGCTCGGCATGACCGGCCTGACCGCGTACGCCGGTCTGCTCGACGTGGCCGCGATGAAGCCCGGCGAGACCGTCTTCGTCTCCGGGGCGGCCGGGGCGGTGGGCAGCATGGTGGGCCAGATCGCCAAGCTCCGGGGCGCGTCCCGGGTGATCGGCAGCGCCGGCTCGGCGGCCAAGGTGGAGCGGCTGAAGGCGCTCGGTTTCGACGCCGCCTTCGACTACCACGACGGCCCGGTGCGGGAGTCGCTGAAGGCCGCCGCCCCGGGCGGCATCGACGTGTACTTCGACAACGTCGGCTCCGAGCACCTGGAGGCCGCGATCAGCGCGCTGAACCTGCACGGCCGGGTGGCCATCTGCGGCATGATCGCGCAGTACAACTCCAGCGAGCCGCCGGCCGCGCCGCGCAACCTGGCCCTGGTCATCGGCAAGCGGCTGACCCTGCGCGGCTTCCTGGTCGGCGACCACGGCCACCTGCGCGACCAGTTCGTCCAGGAGATGTCCGGCTGGCTGCGCGACGGCCGGATCTCGTACGACGAGACGGTCGTCGACGGCATCGAGAACGCCCCCGCGGCGTTCCTCGGCGTGCTGCGCGGCGAGAACCTGGGCAAGATGCTCGTCCGGGTGTGACCCGGAACTCGTTCCCGGCGGTCGGCCCGCTCGGGCCGGCCGCCGTGCCGTGCGGGTTGGATAGGCTCGCGACATGACGGTGGCGGTACGGGTCATCCCCTGTCTGGACGTGGACGCCGGGCGGGTGGTCAAGGGGGTCAACTTCCTCGACCTGCGCGACGCCGGCGACCCGGTGGAGCTCGCGGCGGCGTACGACCGCGCGGGCGCGGACGAGCTGACCTTCCTCGACGTCACCGCCTCCGCCAGCAACCGGGGGACCATGCTCGACGTGGTGCGCCGCACCGCCGAGTCGGTCTTCATCCCGCTGACCGTCGGCGGCGGCGTACGGCAGGTCGCCGACGTCGACACGCTGCTGCGCGCGGGCGCGGACAAGGTCGGCGTGAACACCGCCGCCATCGCCCGGCCGGAGCTGATCGCCGAGATCGCCGACCGGTTCGGCCGGCAGGTGCTGGTGCTCTCGCTCGACGTCCGGCGGGCGCCGTCCGGCACCACGCCGAGCGGCTTCGAGGTGACCACCCACGGCGGCCGTCGGGGCGCCGGGATCGACGCCGTCGAGTGGGCGCGGCGCGGCGCGGAGCTGGGTGCGGGGGAGATCCTGCTGAACTCGATGGACGCCGACGGCACCAAGGCCGGCTTCGACCTGGCGCTGATCCAGGCGGTCCGCGCGGTGGTCGACGTGCCGGTGATCGCCAGCGGCGGCGCCGGCGAGGTCGCGCATTTCCCGCCGGCGATCGGCGCGGGGGCCGACGCCGTGCTGGCGGCCAGCGTCTTCCACTTCGGCGAGCTGACCGTCGGCGAGGTCAAGGACGCCCTGCGCGGAGCCGGCCACCCGGTCCGCTGACCACGCCCGGCTTGACCGACTCCGGATCGCCGAGGTGGCGGTGTCCCCGGGCGCCGGACCCGGGTCGCCGATCTGGAGGCGGAGCGCGCGGGTCAGCCCCGGCCGGAGTGGCCCTCGGGGGAGCGGCGCGGGGCCGGGATCGAGCGGACCAGATGCTCCTGGACGGCGGCGGCGTGGTCGTCCTCGGCGAGGCTCCAGTCCGCGGTGCCCGGGGTGTGCCGACGGCTCAGCACGCCCTGCACGGTGTCCACCGTGGTCGCCACCCCGGCGCTGGGCCGGGTGCGCCAGAGCCGTTCCCCGTCCGGCGTGATCCGGAACCAGCCGTCCGAGACGCTGACCAGCCCGGCGCCGGCCAGCCGGCGGACCGCGGCCTCCACCTCGTGCCGTTCCGGGATGGACTGGTTCAGGTGGTCGGCGGTGGAGAGCACGTCAGCCAGGCGCACGCCCTCGGGCCGCCGGGTCGAGGCGGACCGGCGGTGCCGACCGGCGCCGCTCGCGATGACCAGTGAGACGAAGATCCAGGCGTCGGTCCAGTGCCATCCGTTCTCCCCCATGCACGAAATGATGCCCGGCCGCGACGGCGCAGCAAACACCCGGTTTTCCCCTGGCGCATCACCGCAGCTCACCACGGGTCCGGGCGATTCCGTCCGGTCGCGGTCGGCGCGAGGCCGGTCACCGTGAGTGTTCGGGGGTCCCGCGACCGGACACGCCGGGGCCGCGCGACGGACACGCCGGACCGCGCGACCGGGCACCAGGACGCTCGGCGGGGGCCGCGCGACCCGACACCAGGGCCGGGCCGGGGAGCGGTCAGGCCGCCTCGGTTTCCCGGTCGGCTGGACCGGCCGCGCAGACCGCCGGCTCCGGGGTGGACACTGCCGGCTCCGGCCGGGGGGCCACCGCGAAGAGCGGGATGAAGACCTGGGCCAGCGGCCCGATGGCGAGCGCGTAGGCGACCGTGCCGACGCCGACGGTGCCGCCGAGCAGCCAGCCCAGCGCCAGCACCGTCACCTCGATGACCGTGCGGACAAGTCGGACGGACCGCCCCGGGCGGCGGGCGACGTACCCGGTCATCAGGCCGTCGCGCGGGCCGGGGCCGAGCCGCGCGCCGAGGTAGAGGCCGGTGGCGGCGCCGTTGAGCACGATGCCGGCGACCAGCAGGCCGATCCGTACCGGCAGCGGCCCGCCGGCCGGCAGCACCGCGAGCGTGCCGTCGACCACCAGGCCGATCACCACGACGTTGCTGACCGTGCCCAGGCCGGGGCGCTGCCGCAGCGGGATCCAGAGCAGCAGGACGAGGGCGCCGACCGCGATGGTGACCGTGCCGAAGGAGAGCCCGGTCTGCCCGGCGAGGCCCTGGTGGAACACGTCCCACGGGTCGAGCCCCAGGCCGGACCGGATCATCAGCGCCATGCTGACCCCGTAGAGGGCGAGCCCGACGTAGAGCTGGCTCAGCCGCCGGGCCGGCCGGTGCCGGAGATTGCCAATCACTGCCATGCATGCCACCCTAGGGGCCAATCCCAGGTCTTCAAGCAGCCAATTTCGGAGGGGTGGCATGACAAGCCAGGTGCGTGGCATCCAATTGGCCCGGCTGCTCGGCCAGTGGCACGCGCTGCCCGGCCGGCGGCGGAGCCCGGACTACGCCGCGCTCGCCGCCGCGGTCCGTGGCCTGCTCGCCGACGGCCGGCTTCCCCTGGGGGTACGCCTGCCGGCCGAGCGGGAGCTGGCCGAGGCGCTGCGGATCAGCCGGACCACGGTCACCGCCGCGTACCGGGAGCTGCGGGAGACCGGCCACCTGGCCAGCCGCCGGGGCGCCGGCAGCTGGACCATGCTCCCCGGCACCCACCGGGTGGCCAGCACCGGCCTGTGGACCCCGCTGGACGACCGGGACATGATCGACCTCGGCGTCGCCGCGCTCGCCGCCCCCGCCCAGCTCCTCCCGGCCGCCCGGGCCGCCGCCGAGGACCTGCCGCGCTACCTGAGCGGCGCCGGCTACCACCCCACCGGGATCATCGAGCTGCGCGAGGCGGTCGCCCGGTCGTACACCGAGCGGGGCCTGCCCACCAGCCCCGAGCAGATCATGGTCACCAGCGGCACCCAGCACGCGCTGGACCTGGTGCTGCGGTTGGCGCTGTCGCCCGGCGGCGGGGTGCTGGTCGAGTCCCCGACCTACCCCAACGCCCTCGCGGCGCTCGCCGCCCGCCGGGCTCGGATCACCACCCACGGGCTCGCCGCCGACGGCGCCGGCTGGGACGCCGACCTGTTGCTCGGCAGCATCCGGCAGACCCGGCCGAAGTTGGCCTACCTGATCCCGGAGTTCCAGAACCCGACCGGCCACCTGATGGCGGCCGAGTTGCGCGAGCGCCTCGTCGGCGCGGCCCACGCCGCCGGCACCGACCTGGTCGTCGACGAGTCCTTCGTGGACCTGCCGTTGGACGGCACCGAACTGCCCCCGCCGACCGCCACCTTCGACCGGCACTCCCGGGTCATCTCCATCGGCGGGATGAGCAAGCCCTACTGGGGTGGCCTGCGGATCGGCTGGGTCCGCGCCTCCGCCCCGCAGGTGCAGCGGCTGGCCGCCGCCCGGGTCGGGGTCGACATGGCCAGCCCGGTGCTCGACCAGCTCGTGGCGGTGCACCTGCTGGCCGACGCGCCGGCCATCGTGGCCGCCCGTCAGGCCCAGCTCACCGCCCAGCGCGACGCGCTGATCGGCGCGCTGGCCGAGCGGCTGCCGGACTGGCGGGTCGCCGTCCCGCGCGGCGGCGTGACGCTCTGGACCGAGCTGGACGGCCCGATCTCCAGCGCCCTGGCCCGGGCCGCCGAGGAGGTCGGCGTACGGCTGGCGCCCGGCCCCCGGTTCGGCCTGGACGGCACCCTCGAACGCTTCCTGCGGCTGCCCTTCACGCTGCCCGCCGCGGACCTGGTGGAGGCGGTGGGCCGGCTCGCCGCGGTCCGCTACGACCTGGACCGCGCCGGCCGCCCGCAGTGGCGGGAGCCGTCCGTCATCGCCTGAGGCCGGCGAGGCGCCGCGGCGCGCCCGGCGTGCGGAGGACCCCGCGGGAACGGGCCGGCTGCCACACTGTGCGCCGTGACGAACGGGATGCGGCGCGCGCCGCGGATGCGGGCGATGACCGAGGGCGCCACGGTGACGCCGCTGGAGCTCTTCTTCGACCTGGTCTTCGTCTACGCGCTCACCCAGGTGACCGCGCTGATGGCGGCCGACCTCACCTGGCGCGGGGTGGGCCGGGGGATGCTGGTGCTGGCGCTGCTCTGGTGGTGCTGGTGCTGCTACGCCTGGCTGGGCAACACCGTACGGGCCGACGAGGGCGTCGTCCGGCTGGCCCTCTTCGCGGTCATGGCCACCATGTTCGTGGTCGCGGTGACCATTCCCGAGGCCTTCGTGGACCTGCCCGGCGGCCTCTCCGGCCCGGTGGTCTTCGCCGCCTGCTACCTGGCCGTCCGGGTGCTGCACCCGGTGATCTACTGGCACGCCGCGCGGGGTGACGCGGGACTGCGCCGCCAACTGCTCCGCGCGGCGCTGCCGATGCTCGGCGGGGCCACCCTGCTCTTCACCGCCGCGCTGCTGCCCCAACAGCTCACCGACGACCCGCAGCGGATCGGCGCCGGCCGCACCCTGCTCTGGGTGCTCGCGCTCGCCATCGACTACGGCGGCGTCATGGCCATCGGCGCCAAGGGGTGGCAGATCTACTCCGCCGCGCACTGGACCGAGCGGCACGGCTTGATCATCATCATCGCGCTCGGCGAGTCCCTCGTGGCGATCGGTGTCGGGGTGACCGCGCTACCCATCTCCTGGCCGATCATCGTCGCCGCGTTCCTCGGGATCACCGTCGCCGCCGCGCTGTGGTGGGCGTACTTCGACGTGGTGGCGATCGCCGCCGAGCGGGTGCTGCACCGGGCGCAGGGCGCCGAGCGGGCCGCGTTGGGCCGGGACTCCTACACCTACCTGCACCTGCCCATGGTCGCCGGGATCATCCTGCTCGCCCTGGGCTTCAAGAAGGTCCTCGCGTACGTCGGGGACGTCACCCACCATCGGCTGACCGACCCGCTGCACGGGCTGGGCCTGCTCGCCCTCTACGGCGGAGTGATCCTCTACCTGCTCGGGCACCTGGGGTTCCGGCTGCGCAACATGGGCTCGGTCAACTGGCCCCGGGTGGCGGCGATGGTGCTGCTCGTGGCGTTGCTGCCGGTGGCCGACCACCTGCCGGCGCTGGCCGCCCTCGGACTGCTGGCGCTGGTCTGCGCCGTGATGGTGGCCGCCGAGATGGTGCTCTTCGGCGAGGCCCGCCGCGCGCTGCGGAACGCCTTCCTCGACGAGCACGGCGCGGGCGCGTCGCCCGGGGGCTAGGCCGTCTCCGGTCCGGAGCTCCTGGCGGCGGCCGTCCGAGCTGCCCGATCGGGCTCGGGCCGGCCGCGCAGGCTGGGACACTGCGCAGGTGGGGAACGGCGACGGTACCCGGTGGTCGCGGGGCGTGCGGCCCGGCGCGCCCGGGTCCCGGACGACCCGGCTGGAGCTCTTCTACGACCTGGTCTTCGTCTTCGCCTTCCTCACCGTCACCAGCCTGACCGCGAGCCGGGCCACCCCGGTCAACCTGTTCCGCTGCCTGCTGGTGCTGGCGCTGCTCTGGTGGTGCTGGACGGGCTTCGCCGCGGTGGGCAACCTGGTCCGCGCCGACCAGGGGGTGTTGCCGGTGGTCGGCTTCGTCACCGTGGCCGCCACCTTCCTGCTGGCACTGACCATGCCGGGGGCCTTCGTCGACCGGCCGGGCGGGTTGAACGGCCCGCTGGTCTTCGCCGGCTGCTACCTGCTGGTCCGCGCCGCGCAGTTGGCCATCCTCGGCTGGCTGGCCCGGTCCGACCCGGTCGAGCGCCGGCGCTGGTTGCTGCTGGCCGCCCTGCCGGTGCTCGCCTCGGCGCTGCTCATCGCCGCCGGCATGGTGCCGGCGCGGATCGACGACCGACCCGTCGCGCTCGCGGTCCAGCTCGGGCTCTGGACGCTGGCGCTGGCCCTGGAGTACGGGGCGGGGACGGGACTGGGCGGGTCGTACTGGCTGGTGGTCTCCGCCGGGCACTGGGCCGAGCGACACGCGCTGATGATCCTGGTGGCGCTCGGCGAGTCCATCATCGCGCTCGGGATCGGGCCGAAGTTCGTCAGCGAGCTGCCGCTGACCGGCCCGGTGGCGGTCGCCGCGGTGCTCGGCATCACCGTCGTGGCGGTGCTCTGGTGGGCGTACTTCGACACCCTGGCCTTCGCGCTGGAACAGGCGCTGCACCACACCCGCGAGCCGGTCCCGCGCGGCCGGCTGGCCCGGGACGTCTACACGTACCTGCACCTGCCGATGGTCGCCGGGATCATCTTCTTCGCCCTCGGCCTCAAGGACCTGCTCGCGGAGGCGGCGGAGCCGGACACGCCGCCCTGGGGCGTGCCGCTGGGCGGCTTCCGGATCACCGTCCTGTACGGCGGAGTCGGCCTCTACCTGCTCAGCCTCGCGGCGTGCGCGCTGCGGGCGCTGCGGACCGTGCACTGGCCGCTGCTGGCGGCGGTGGCGGTGCTCGCCCTGGTCGCCCCGGTGGCCGCCCGGCTGCCGGAGCTGGTGGCGCTGGGACTGCTCGCGGCCCTCTGCGTGGCCGCGATGGTCGCCGAGACGCTGAGCGAGAACGGGCGGCGGCGGCAGATCCGCCGGCTCGCGCTGGAGGAGCAGATCGCGGCCGAGGTGGAGCAGAGCCGGTGGCGGCGGCAGCACCTCTGACCGCCGACGAACCGGCGGCCGTGCCCCGGGACGGAGGGGCGCGGCCGCCGGCCGGTACGGGCGGTCAGAGCTCGGCGAGCGTACCGGCGTACATCTTGTCGATCTCGGCGGCGAAGTTGGTCTCCACGCCCCGGCGCTTGATCTTCAGCGACGGGGTGATCTCGCCGTGCTCGATCGTCAGGTCGCGGGGGAGGATGGCCACCTTCTTGATCGTCTCCCAGCGGTTGAGCTTGGCGTTCAGTTCGGCCACGTACCCGTCGACCATCGCCTGGGCCTCCGGGGAGGCGACGATCTCCGCGTACTCCCTGCCCTCCAGCGGGCCGCCGGCCGCCCAGCCCTTGATCGCGTCCGGGTCGAGGGTGACCAGCATGGTGCAGTAGTTGCGGGCCTGCCCGATGACCACGGCCTGCGAGGTGTACGGGCAGATCGCCTTGAACATGCCTTCGATGTGCGACGGCGCGATGTACTTGCCGCCGGAGGTCTTGACCAAGTCCTTCTTCCGGTCGGTGATCCGCAGGTAGCCGTCGTCGTCCAGGCTGCCGATGTCGCCGGTACGGAAGAAGCCGTCCTCGGTGAACGCCGCGGCGGTCTCCTCGGGGAGGTTGTGGTAGCCGCGCATCACCGGCGTGCCGCGCACCAGGATCTCGCCGTCGGTGTCGATCCGGCATTCCAGGTCGCCCATCGCCCGGCCGACGGTGCCGATCCGCAGCCCGTCCGGCGGGTTGACGAAGTTGCCGGCGCTGGTCTCGGTGAGGCCGTACCCCTCGGAGATGGGCAGGTTGGCGGCGGCGAAGAAGGTGGCGATCTCCGGGCTCAGCGGCGCCGCGCCGGAGACGAGCACCCGCATCCGGCCGCCGAGCCGGGCCTGGAGCTTGCTGAACACCAGCTTCTCGGCCAGCGCGTACTTCAGCTTCAGCCCCGCCGGGACCGGCTTGCCGGCCTGCTCCAGGGCGACCTTCTCCTTGCCGGTACGCACTCCCCAGGCGAAGATCTTCGCCTTCGCGCCGCCGGCGTCCTGAGCCGTGGTGACCGCCTTGTTGTAGACCTTCTCGAAGACCCGGGGCGCGCCGCACATCAGCGTCGGCTTGACCACGGCGAGCAGGTCGACCAGCTTGTCCACCCGGCCGTCGACATAGGTGGGCAGGCCGACGTGGGTGGCGCCGCAGAGCAGGGTCTTGCCGAACGAGTGGGACA
The DNA here is from genome assembly GCF_042650725.1 of Micromonospora sp. GCM10011541. NCBI lineage: Bacteria > Bacillati > Actinomycetota > Actinomycetes > Micromonosporales > Micromonosporaceae > Micromonospora > Micromonospora sp. GCM10011541. The sequence goes on along the minus strand of NZ_JBHSBP010000010.1, from coordinate 143,728 downwards.
GCGGTAGCCAGAGGTACTGCAGGTCGTCGTCGCGGAGCAGCCCCATCTCGGCCTGCGCCACGCCCTCCCAGCACCAACCGCCGTGCAGCAGTTCGACCCCCTTGGGCCGCCCGGTGGTGCCCGAGGTGTAGATCAGGGTGGCCAGGTTCTCCGGGCCGATGCCGGCGACCAGCATGTCGATCAGGTCCGGCTCGGCTTCGAGGGCCCGCTCCCCGCGCTCCTCCAGCTCGGCGAGGGTGAGCTGGGGGACGGCGGCGGCCGGGTCGGGGGCGCCGTCGAAGAGCACCACGTGGGTCAGCGCCGGCAGCTCGGCCCCGGCGATCTTCGCGGCCTGGGCGGGGTTCTCGGCGAAGAGCACCCGGGATCCGGAGTCGGCGATGATGTAGGTCGCGTCCTCGGGCTCGGTGGTCGGGTAGACGGTGGTGGTCGCGCCGCCCGCGCACATGATGGCGAAGTCGGCGATCACCCAGTCCAGCCGGGTGTTGGCCAGGATCGCCACTGGATCCTCCAGGCCGACGCCGAGGCCGTGCAGCCCGGCGGCGACCGCCTTGGCGCGCCGGCCGACCTGCTCCCAGCTCAGCCAGACCGGGCCCGAGTCGTCGGGGCCGGGGTGGGCGAACGCGTGGCGGTCGGGGGTCGCCGCCACGCGCTTGAGGAACATATCGGGAATGGAACGGTACGGTACATCGAGAGCCATCGCTGTAGCCGCCTTCAAGGGTGGAGAGGCGTGACGGGGGTCACGCCATTCTGCGGTTACCGAAGAGTATTGCCTGCACCGGGGCAGCGGCTAGCCCTCCCGTTCCGCAGGGGCCGGGCGTCCCGGGACGTGGAACGCCCGGTCAGGCGTACCGGGACACGGCGAGCGACCAGTCGTAGGTGGCCCGGATCCAGTTCCGGCGGGTCAGCAGGAAGGCCCGCACCGACTCGTCCCCGGCACCCGTCAGCGTGGCCTCCAGTTCGGCGTACGCGGCCAGGCCCTCGTTGAACCGGGCGGCCGCCGCCCGCAGCGCCGCCTCCTCGCCCTGCCCGGTCTCCCCGGCGATCGTGGTCACCAGGTTGTGCACGTCCGGCGCGCTGCTCAGCTCCTTGCCGTAGGAGAACAGGTCGTTGCACCAGCAGACCAGGTCCGCGGCGAGGGCGTCCAGCGCCGCCAGCGCCGGGTCGGCCCACCGGGCCGCGCCGGGCAGCTCGTCGTACGCCAGGTCGGTGACGGTGAAGCTGGGTCGGGCCCCGCCGGTGTGCCGGCGCATCTGCACGTACTCGGCGACCCCGGGCACCCGGCGGTGCTCCCGGTTCGCCGCCTCCCAGAGCAGCGCCAGCAGGTACTCCCGGAGCTGGCTGATCAGCCGCAGCAGGAGCGTCGGCCGGTGCCGGGCCCGGACCCGCCGGCAGAGATCGTCCAGGCCGACGCCGAGCGGTCCGGCCGCCACCGGCCGGGTCGCCGCCCGGTCGCCGTGCCCGTCCAGCACCGCCAACAGCTCCGCCACCGTGGGCGCGAGCCGGGTGGGGCTGGCCCCCATCCCGTCCTCGTCGCAGGCGTCGTCCATCACGAACAACCAGGAGATCAGGTCGGTCAGCAACCGCAACCGGTCCACCGGCGCGTCCGGGCAGGCCCGGCCGGCCAGCTCCGCCGCACCGGCCCCGCGCAACCGGCGCAGCCCGGCCTCCGTGGCCACCAGGCCGAGGTCGCGCGCCCAGCCGGTGCTCTCCCCGGCGACCAGTTCGACGGCGGCATGCCGGCGTGCCGGGAAGGGAGGTTCGCGCAGTGCCGAGATCGCGAAGCTCCGCATCCGTGCCCCCAGCCCGCCGCCCGCGGGCGGGGCGGCGGGCAGCAGCGTACGGGAGCAGGAATCGGCGCGGATCGCTGGGTCGCGGGTCCGCTCACATTGTTCCGTGACCGTTTCCGCACACTCGGTCAGAAGCCCAGGCTGGCCCGTCGCAGCCGGTCCGCCGGGGCGGCCGGCCCGTCGATCTGCACCCGGGACACCCGCTGCCGGCCGGACAGGAACAGCGCCAGCTCTCCCGGCGCGCCCACCAACCGCAGGCGCTCCCCGCCCCGGCCTACGGTGAACTCGCCGAACCCGGGCGCCTGGACGAACAGGTCGGCGGGGAACCGGCGCAACGCCAGCCGGGCCAGCACGGCGGTCCGCTTCCAGAGCACCGCCGACAGCCCGGCCGGCAGGTCCCGGGGCAGCCAGCCCGGGCGGGCCCGCCGCACGTCCTCGTGGTGGATGAAGAACTCCATGGTGTTGACCAGCTCGTCGGTGAGCGGGTTGCTCAGCGGGCTCCAGGCCGGCGGGCGGCGGACCCGCGCCACCAGCTCCGGGTACGGGCGCGCGGCGACCCGCCGGCGGACCGCCTCGGCGTACCGGCGCAGCGGCGGCAGCAGGATGCCCGCGGCGGCGTCCGGCCGGCGCTCCCGGACGATCAGGTGCGCGGCGAGGTCCCGGGTGTGCCACCCCTCGTTGACCGTCGGCGCGTCCGGTCCCAGGTCCAGCAGCAGATCGGCGAGCGCCTCGCGCTCCGATCGGGCGTACTGCGGCATGGCCTGATCGTAGGGTCGCGGCGCCGTTTCGGCGCGCCCGGCGCGACGGTGCGCCGTTGCGGCCGGCCCGACGGGCACCCCCGCGCGGCGCCGACCGCCCTGGTCGGCGCGCCGCCGCCGGGGAAGTGACGCTGGACATATGCCGTCCGGGTCGGCGGAGCTGGCACCGACCGGTAAGGATGAGGGAGATAATTGCGGCTTACGGCGGGGGACAGCGTGGCGAGCGGGACAAGTCGGGACGTCCTCGGCCGGGGGCTACGGGTCCTCGGCCGGGCTATCCGGGAGCAGCCGCGGATCTTCGCGGTCGCCGTGACCGGGAGCGTGCTCTTCGGCCTCATGGTGATCGCCAGCGCGTTCGTGGTCGGCCGGGTGGTCGGTGACGTGGTGGTGCCGGCCATCGCCCGGGGCTCGGTCGGCACCGGGGTGCTGGCGCTGGCCGCCGCGTCGCTGTTCGGGATCAGCGTGCTGCGGGTGGTGGGCATCTTCGGCCGCCGGCTCGGCGCCGGTTACATGCAGTACCGCCTCCAAGCCGCGTACCGCCGCCGGGTCACCCGGCGCTACCTGGACCTGCCGCTGTCCTGGCACCACCGCAACGCCACCGGCACGCTGCTGTCCAACGCCAACTCGGACGTCGAGGCGGCCTGGTACCCGATCGCGCCGCTGCCCTTCGCGGTGGGCACCGTGGTGATGCTGGTCGGCGCGATCGTCTCGCTCTTCCTCACCGACTGGGCGCTCGCCCTGGTCGGCCTCGCCGTCTTCCCCGCGCTCTTCGCGCTCAACGTGGTCTACTCCCGGCGGATGGCGCCCCGTCAGGCCCGGGCCCAGCGGCTGCGCGCCGAGGTGAGCGGCATCGCCCACGAGAGCTTCGACGGCGCCCTGGTGGTCAAGACGATGGGCCGGGAGGCCGAGGAGACGGCGCGCTTCGCGTCCCGCGCCGGCGAGCTGCGCGACGCGCTGATCTCCGTCGGCCGGCTGCGCGGTGTCTTCGACCCGATGCTGGAGACCCTGCCCAGCCTCGGCACCCTCGCCGTGCTGGTGGTCGGCGCGGTCCGGCTGCGGGCCGGCGCGATCAGCGTCGCCGAGCTGGTCAGTGTCGCCTTCCTCTTCACCGTGCTGGCCTTCCCGGTCCGGGCCATCGGCTGGGTGCTGGCCGAGCTGCCGCGCAGCGTCGCCGGCTGGGACCGGGTGCGCCGGGTGCTCGACGCCACCGGCGAGATGCCGTACGGCGACAGCGTCCTCGACCCGGCCGCTCCGACGCCGGCCACGCTCGCCTTCCACGACGTGCACTTCGGCTACGAGCCGGCCGAGGCGCACCTGCCCGGCGCCGAGGTGCTCGGCGAGGTGACCTTCACCGTGCCGGCCGGGAAGACGGTGGCCCTGGTCGGGCCGACCGGCGCCGGCAAGTCGACCATCGCCTCCCTCGCGGTCCGGCTGGTCGACCCGCGCGCCGGCGCCGTCACCCTGGACGGCGTCGGCCTCCGCGAACTCACCGCCGCCTCGCTCGCCTCGACGGTGGCCCTGGTCGCCCAGGTGCCGTTCGTCTTCGACGACACGGTCCGAGCCAACATCGCCCTGGACCGCCCGGGCATCGGCGACGACGAGGTGTGGGCGGCGCTGCGGCTGGCCGAGGCCGACGGGTTCGTCGCCGCCCTGCCCGACGGGCTGGACACCATGGTCGGCGAGCGGGGCACCTCGCTCTCCGGCGGCCAGCGGCAGCGGCTCACCCTGGCCCGCGCGCTGGCCGGCCGGCCCCGGCTGCTGGTGCTCGACGACGCCACCAGCGCCGTCGACCCGCGGGTCGAGGCGGCCATCCTGGCCGGCCTGCGCGCGCCCACCGACGGCGGGGGCGCGGCCGCGTCGATCCTGGTGGTCGCGTACCGGCGGGCCACCATCGCCCTCGCCGACGAGGTGATCTACCTGGAACAGGGGCGGGTCCTGGCCCGGGGCACCCACACCGAGCTGCTGGCCACCGTCCCCGGCTACGCCGACCTGGTCACCGCGTACGAGCAGGCGGAGCACGATCGTGAGCAGCCCCGGACGTACGACGAGGTCACGCCGTTGACCTCCGGCCTGGAAGTCGAGGTTGACCGGTGAGCGCGACTGTTGAGGCGGAGCGGCCGGCGGAGCGCACCGAGTCGACCTGGCGGACGCTGCGGCGGGGGCTCGCGCTCTCCCCCGAGCTGAAGACCGGGCTGGCCGGCACCGTGGTGCTGGCGCTGGTCTACATGGTCGGGCGGGTGGCCGTCCCGGTCGCCGTCCAGCGCGGCATCGACCACGGCATCGTGGGCGGCCTGGACCTCGGCGTGGTGTGGCGGGTGGTCGCGATCACCGCGGCCGTCCTGGTGATCACCACCAGCTGCGGCTACCTGATGATGCGGCGGCTCTTCACGGTCAGCGAGACCGCCCTGGCCGGGGTGCGGACCCGGGCGTTCCGGCACGTGCACGACCTGTCCATGCTGCACCAGCAGTCGGAGCGGCGGGGTTCGCTGGTGTCCCGGGTGACCAGCGACGTCGACCAGATCACCACGTTCCTCCAGTGGGGCGGGGTGATCCTGATCGTCAACCTCGGTCAGCTGGTGGTCACCACGATCGTCATGCTGGCGTACTCCTGGCAGCTCACCCTGGTGGTGCTCGCCGCGTTCGCCCCGGCGGTGCTGGTGATCCGGCTGTTGCAGCGCCGCCTCGCGGGCGCGTACGGCCTGGTCCGGCAGCGGACGGGCACGCTGCTCGGCACCATCGCGGAGAGCGTGGTGGGCGCTCCGGTGATCCGGGCGTACGGCATCGCCGGGCGGACGGCCCGGCGGCTGGACGCGGCGATCGAGGGGCAGCGGCAGGCCCAGCAGCGGGCCATCCGGATCAGCATCGTGGGCAGCTCGGTGGGGGAGCTGGCGGCCGGCCTGGCGCTGGCCGGCGTGGTCGTCGTCGGGGTCACCCTGGGCGTCGACCGCACCCTGTCGATCGGTCAGCTGACCGCGTTCCTGTTCCTGGTGACGCTCTTCATCCAGCCCGTGCAGATCGCCACCGAGGTGCTCAACGAGGCGCAGAACGCGATCGCCGGCTGGCGCCGGGTGCTGGACGTGCTGGACGTCGCCCCGGACGTGGCCGACCCGGGCGCGCAGGGGCGGGAGTTGCCGCCCGGACCGCTGGACATCCGCTTCGCCGGGGTGACCTTCGCCTACCCGGGCGGCCCCCCCGTGCTGCACGACGTCCGCCTGGAGATCCCGGCGAAGAGCCGGGTGGCCGTGGTTGGCGAGACCGGCAGCGGCAAGACGACGTTCGCCAAGCTGCTCACCCGGCTGATGGACCCGACCGCCGGCGAGGTGCTGCTCTCCGGGGTGCCGCTGCGCCAGGTCCGGTTCGACTCGCTGCGCTCCCGGGTGGTGATGGTGCCGCAGGACGGCTTCCTCTTCGACGCCACCGTCGGGGAGAACGTCCGTTTCGCCCGGCCCGAGCTGACCGACGAGCAGCTCACCGTGGCCTTCACCGAGCTGGGCCTGGCCGACTGGCTGGACGGCCTGCCGGCGGGGCTGGACACCCCGGTCGGCGAGCGCGGCGAGGCGCTCAGCGTGGGGGAGCGGCAGCTCGTCGCGCTCGCCCGGGCGTACGTCGCCGACCCCGACCTGCTGGTGCTGGACGAGGCGACCAGCGCGGTCGACCCGGCCACCGAGGTACGCCTCCAGCGCACCCTGGACGCGGTCACCCGCGGCCGGACCACGCTGGCCATCGCCCACCGGCTCTCCACCGCGCAGGCCGCGGACGAGGTGATCGTGGTGGACCGGGGCCGGATCGTGCAGCGCGGCCCGCACGACGAGCTGGTCAGGGATCCCGAGTCGGTCTACGCGCTGCTCTACGCCTCCTGGCTGGAGCAGACCCGCTAGTTCCTCGGCGGCCGTCCCTCGGCGGGCGGCCGTCCGCTGCGCTGCCGGCAGGGCCCAGGCCGCGGCCTTGTCGCCGGCGAGCGATATGCCTGAGAGGCATAAATGCGCCGGAGGGGTATATCGCTCACCGAGTTGTCCACCGTCGGTGCGGTCACCGTGGGTGATACTCGCCGCAGCCCGCTCAGCCGGCCAGGTCGCCGGTGATGTCGCCGGTGAGGTAGCGCTGCACGGTCGGGCCGATCGCCGCGACCAGGGTCTCCGGGTCGGCGGAGGCGACCGGCTCCAGCCGGATCACGTACCGCATCATGGCCAGACCGATGACCTGCGTCGCCACGAGCGAGCCGCGCAGCGGCAGCTCGGCCGGGTCCAGGTCGAGGTGGTCGAGGACCCGCCGCAGCACCTGGGTGACCAGGAACTCGCGCATCAGCCGGGCGGTCCACTCGTTGCTGACCGCCGAGCGGAGCAGCGCGACCGCGGCCGCGCCGACCGGCGAGTCCCAGACGCCGAGGAAGGCGCGGACCAGCCGCTCGCCCGCCCCGTCCGGCCCGGCGCCGAGTACGGTCGGGAGCAGCTGCGCCGGGTCGATCGGGATGTCTACGGTGGCCCGGAAGAGGTCCTCCTTGGTGCCGAAGTAGTGGTGCACCAGGGCCGGGTCCACGCCGGCGGCGGTGGCGATGCCCCGGATCGAGGCGGCGTCGAAGCCGCGCTCGGCGAAGGCCGACCGGGCGGCCGCGAGGATCGCCTCCCGGGTGTCCGGGTTGCCGGGCCGCCGGCCGGTCCGGCGGGCCATCACCCGCTGCGCCGGCGGAGGGTGGCCGCCGCGAGCACCAGCGTCGCGACCGCCGCGCCGGCCACGATCGCCAGGTCCCGCCACATCGTGCCGGTCGGGTCGACGTGCCGCCCGACCTCCTGCAGGGCTTCCACCGAGTACGACAGGGGCAGCACGTCGCTGACCGCCTGGAGCCAGCCGGCCATCTCGCCGCGGGGCACGAACAGCCCGCAGAGCAGCAGCTGCGGCACCGCCACGACGGGCAGGAACTGCACCGCCTGGAACTCGGTGCGGGCGAAGGCGCTGCAGAACAGGCCCAGGGCCACCGCCAGCACGGCGTTGACGGCCGAGATCAGCACCACCAGCCCGATGCTGCCGGCCGTGTCCAGGTCGAACACCCAGTACGCGACCGCCGAGGCGATGGTCGCCTGGACCGCGCCGGCGAGCCCGAACGCGAGGCCGTAGCCGAAGAGCAGGTCGAGCTTGCTCAGCGGGGTGGTGAGAAGCCGCTCCAGGGTGCCGGTGGTGCGCTCCCGCAACATGGCGATGCTGGTCACCAGGAACATGATGATGAACGGGAAGAAGCCGAGCATGATCAGCGCCACCCGGTCGAAGACGGCGGGCTGTCCCGGCGGGGCTGGCTGGTCGACGTACATGAAGTAGACCAGGGTGAGCAGCACGGTGGGCAGCACCACCAGCAGGGCGAGGGTGCGCCGGTCGTGCCTGAGCTGGCGCAGGATGCGGCCGGTGGTCGCGGCCAGGATCCGGAGGTTCATGCCCGTTCCCGTCCGGCGGGCTCCCGGCCCGCCTCGTTCGCCCTGATCAGTCGCAGGAAGGCTTGTTCCAGGTCGTCGACGCCGGTGGCGGCGCGGACGGCGTCCGGGGTGTCGTCGGCGATCAGCCGGCCCTCCCGGACGAGCAGCAGCCGGTCGCAGCGGGCCGCCTCGTCCATCACGTGGCTCGACACCAGCAGCGTCGTCCCGGCCGCGGCCATCTCGTGGAACCGGGCCCACAGGTCGGCCCGGAGCACCGGGTCCTGGCCGACGGTCGGCTCGTCGAGGATGACCAGCTCCGGATCGCCGACCAGGGCGCAGGCCAGCGAGGCGCGGCTGCGCTGACCGCCGGAGAGGGTGCCGACGAGCTGACCGGCGGCGTCCGCCAGCCCGACGTCGGCGACGGCCCGGTCGGCCTCGGCGTGACCCCGGCCGTGCAGGACGGCGAAGTAGCGCGCGTTCTCCCGCACCGTGAGGTCGGCGTAGACGCTCGGCGCCTGGGTCAGGTAGCCGACCCGGCGGCGCAGCTCCGCCGCCCCGGCCGGCCGGCCGAGCACGGTGACCGTGCCCGACGTGACGGTCTGCACCCCGACCACGGCCCGCATCAGCGTGGTCTTGCCGCTGCCGCTCGGCCCGAGCAGCCCGGTGACCGTGCCGCGGGGCACCGTGCAGCTGATGCTCTGCAGCACCCGCCGCCGGCCCCGGTCGACGACCAGGTCACGGACCACCACCGCGTCCTCCATCGCCCGCCTCCAAACTCATCATCCGTTGAAATCAACGCTAGGTGAATTAACTCCGCCGCGCAACGGTTGACTTCGAGTGCACTCCAACTGGAAGCCTTGGGTCGTGGACATCAGCACACGCGAGATGAGCCTCACCGTCGGTGAGGCGGCGGAACGGGTCGGCCTGAGCACCTACACGCTGCGCTGGTACGAGCAGGAGGGGCTGGTCGCCCCGGTCGGACGGGATTCCGCCGGCCGGCGGCGCTACACCGAGAGCGACGTCAACTGGTTGTTCCTGCTCACCCGGCTGCGCCGGACCGGCATGCCGGTCCGGGACATGCGCCGCTACGCCGAGCTGGCCCGACAGGGCGACCGGACGCTCGGCGCCCGGCGGGCGCTCTTCGAGGCGCACCGGGCCCGGGTGCTGGCCCGGATGGCCGAACTGGAGGAGGACCTGAAGGTGCTCGACTACAAGATCGACGCGTACCGCAGGGCGGAGGAGGAGAGCGCATGATCCGGCGACGAATGGGCGCGACCGGTCCCGAGGTCTCGGCGATCGGTCTGGGCTGCATGGGGATGAGCTTCGCGTACGGCCCGGGCGACGACGCCGAGTCGACGCGGACCCTGCACCGGGCCCTCGACCTCGGCGCCAACCACCTCGACACCGCCGACATGTACGGCTTCGGCGCGAACGAGCGGCTGCTCGCCCCGGTGCTGCGGGCCCGCCGGGACGAGGTCTTCCTGGCCACCAAGTTCGGCAACCGCACCACCGGCGACAGCTTCGGTGGCACCGGCACCCCGGGCGCCTTCGTGGACAGCAGCGCCGTCTGGACCCGGGAGGCCTGCGACGCCTCGCTGAGCCGGCTCGGGGTGGACACCATCGACCTGTACTACCTGCACCGGCGCAATCCCGAGACGCCGATCGAGGAAACCGTCGGCGCGCTGGCCGACCTCGTGGCGGCCGGCAAGATCCGGCTGATCGGGCTCTCCGAGGTCAGCCCCGCGACGCTGCGCGCCGCGCACGCGGTGCACCCGATCTCCGCGGTGCAGATGGAGTACTCGCTGTTCAGCCGGGACGTCGAGGGCGAGATGCTGGCCACCTGCCGGGAGCTGGGCGTGTCGCTGGTGGCGTACTCGCCGGTGGGGCGGGGGCTGCTCACCGGGGCGATCACCGGTCGCGACCAGCTCGCCGAGAACGACTGGCGGGCCGGGGCGCCCCGGTTCGCCGAGGAAAACCTCGACGCCAATCTGCGGCTGGTCGACGAGGTCCGGGCGGTCGCCGCCGAGCTCGGTCGCACCCCCGCCCAGGTGGCGCTGGCCTGGCTGCTCGCCCAGGGCGCGGACGTGCTGCCCATCCCCGGCACCAAGCGGGTGCGCTACCTCGAGGAGAACGCCGCCGCCGCCGACGTCGAGCTCAGCGCCGCCCAGTCGGCCCGGCTCGCCGAGGCGGTGCCGCCCGGCGCGGCGGCCGGCGAAAGGTACCCCGAGGCAGCAATGAGATTCGTCGGACACTGACCCCGGAACGGACAGGGCGTCCGCCATCGGTCATTGCGCCGAAGATCGGGCGTCCGGCACGATGACCAGGTGGGTCCCGCTCCGTTGCCCGAGACCGGTTTCCTCGACGACTGGGCCGCCCGCCTGCGGCAGGTCGCCGACCGTCCCGTCGTCGGCATCATGCTGCGCGGCAGTCACGCCCGGCGGGGCGCCACCGAGCACAGCGACGTGGACCTCGACGTCCTCGTCGCCGCCGACGACCAACCCAGCGCCGACGACGAACCCGCCGCCGACGACCGACCCACCGCCGATGACCGTTCCGCCGCCCCGAGTCCCGCGGCGGCGGGCCGGCCGGTGACCCCGGGCGGCCGCGCGGTCGCGGCCGCTGCGCCGGCCGCCCGGCCGGGTGTCGGCCCGTACGCCGCCCACCGCGCCTTCCTCGCCGAATTCGAGGGCCGGCTGGTGCACGTCTCGGTGGCCGCCCGGGACGTCCGCTCCTGGGTGCACCGGCTCAACGAGCCGGCCGACTGGGCGTTCGGCCTGCCGGTCACCGCGCCGGCCCGGCTGCTCTGGGCGGTGCCGGAGTGGCGGCGCCGGATCGACCTGCCGGTGCTCTGCCAGCCGGCCGACGAGCCCCGGTTCGAGGAGCTGATCGCCACCCTGGGCAAGGTCGCCGGGGCCCGCCGGGTCGACGACCCGTTCGGCGTCCGGCTGGCCGCCGCCGACCTGGCCCGGCTCTGCCCGTCCGTGCTCCGGCTGGCCAACCCCTCGGTCCGGGTGGCCTCCCGCCGGGGCGCCCTCGCCGCAGTGCTCGACCTGCCGGTCGCCCCGCCCGGCTACCGCGACGACATGCTGCGCTGCCTCGGGCTGCGGCCCGCCTCCGTCGGGGAGGTGAGCGTCGCCGCCGGTCGGCTGGTGACCGGGATCGTGCCGCTGGTCCGCCCGTACGCCGAGGAGATCGCCGCGGTGTCCGGCGCGGACCTGGCGGACGCCCTGCTGGACGGCCGACTGGACCGCTACCTGGCCCAGCTGACCCGGGCCGTCGCGCCCGCCGTGCCCGGCCATCGGGACGCGGCGGCGGTCCCGGCGCCGCGTGCGGGACAATGGGTCACTGTGCCCGCCTCTGACGCGCCGCTGACCGGCGCACCCGCCACCGCCGGCGAACCCGCGGCCCCCGGCCCGGTCCGCCCGTCCCGGCTCGACCCGGCCATCGCCGCCCGGCTGCGCCGCACCCCCGACGGCCTGGTGGCCGCCGTGGTGCGCCAGCACGACACGGGCGAGGTGCTGATGGTCGCCTGGATGGACGACGAGGCGCTGCACCGCACCCTCACCAGCGGCCGGGCCACCTACTGGTCGCGCAGCCGCCAGGAGTACTGGGTCAAGGGCGCCACCTCCGGCCACCACCAGCACGTCCGCTCGGTCGCCCTGGACTGCGACGGCGACGCCCTGCTGGTGAGCGTCGACCAGGTCGGCGCGGCCTGCCACACCGGGCACCGGACCTGCTTCTTCACCGAGCTGCCGGTGACCTCCCCGGAGGCGACCTCATGACCGACGGCGCGGTCAGCCCGGACCAGGCGACCTTCACCGACCTGGCGGCCCGCTGGCGGGTCGTCCCGGTCACCCGGCGGCTGCTCGCCGACGCGGAGACCCCGGTCGGGGTCTACCGCAAGCTCGCCGGCGGCCCCGGCACCTTCCTGCTCGAGTCGGCCGAGCAGGGCGTCGGCTCGGCCGGGATGGCCTGGTCCCGGTACTCGTTCATCGGCGTGCGCAGCAGCGCCACGCTGACCGAACGCGGCGGCGCCGCGGTCTGGACCGGCGACCCGCCCGCCGGCCTGCCCGTCGACGGCGACCCGGTCCGGGTGCTGCGCGAGACCGTCGCGGCCCTCGGCGGACCGGCCTGGGACCCGGCCAGCGACATGCCGCCGCTGACCGGCGGCATGGTGGGCTATCTCGGGTACGACCTGGTCCGCCGCTTCGAACGGCTGCCCGAGTTGACCGAGGACGACCTCGGCGTGCCCGAGCTGGGCATGATGCTCGCCACCGACCTGGTGGTGCTCGACCACTACGACGGCTCGGCGATCCTGGTCGCCAACGCGATCCTGCCCCCGCCGGACGCGCCGGACCGGGCGCCCCTGGTCGCGGCGGCGTACCACCACGCCGTGGGGCGGCTCGACGCGATGACCACCGCGCTGTCCCGACCGATTCCGCCCATGATCTCGACCGTCGACCGGCCGCCCGCCGGCGAGGTGGTCAGCCGCACCCCCGACGGCGGGTACCCGAAGGCGGTGGAGGCCGCCAAGGAGGCGATCCGGGCCGGCGAGTGCTTCCAGATCGTGCTCGCCCAGCGGTTCGAGCGCGATACGCACGCCGACCCGCTCGACGTCTACCGGGTGCTGCGCACCACCAACCCCAGCCCGTACATGTACCTGCTGCGTTTCGACGGCTTCGACATCGTCGGCTCCTCGCCGGAGGCGCACCTGAAGGTCAGCACCGGCGCGGACGGCCGGCGGCGGGCGCTGCTGCACCCGATCGCCGGCACCCGGCCGCGCGGCGGCTCCCCGGAGGCCGACGCCCGGCTCGCCGCCGAGCTGCTCGCCGACCCGAAGGAACGCTCCGAGCACGTGATGCTGGTCGACCTGGGCCGCAACGACCTCGGCCGGGTCTGCCGGCCCGGCACGGTCGAGGTGCCGGAGTTCGCCACCATCGAGCGGTACAGCCATGTCATGCACATCGTCTCCACCGTGGTGGGGGAGCTGCGGGAGGACCGGACGGCCTTCGACGCGCTGGCCGCGACCTTCCCGGCCGGCACCCTCTCCGGGGCGCCGAAGGTGCGGGCCATGGAGATCATCGAGGAGCTGGAGCCGGTCCGGCGGGGCCTCTACGGCGGCACGGTCGGCTACCTCGGCTTCGGCGGCGACCTGGACATGGCGATCGCCATCCGCACCGCGCTGATCCGCGACGGGCGGGCCTACGTGCAGGCCGGGGCGGGCGTGGTGGCCGATTCCGATCCCGCCGCCGAGGACCAGGAGACCCGGAACAAGGCCGCCGCGGTGCTCGCCGCGATCGCCGCCGCCGAGACCCTCCGGCCGGCCCGATGAGCGCCGCGCCGGAACCCGCCGCCACCCAGCGGTCGGCCACCGCCGCCGAGGCGGGCCGGCCGGTCGCGCTGCGGCGCCGGGAGCTGACGTACGCGGTGCTGCTCTGCCTGGCGGGGGCCGGCCTGGCCTGCTGGGCGGCGACCCGGACCTGGTCGGTCGAGCTGACCTCCCGCGGGTCGCTGCCGCCGTCGCGGCACGCCCGCACCGGCACCGACCTGCTGCCCTGGCTCTCCGCGCTGGCGCTGGTCGCGCTGGCCGGCGGTGGCGCGGTGCTCGCCACCCGGGGCCGGGTCCGGCGCCTGCTGGGCGGCCTGCTGACCCTGCTCGGCCTGGCCGTGGCGGCCGGCGGCGGGTACGGCCTGACAGCGGCCTTCGCCGGTGGGGTCAGCCGGCAGTGGCCGGCGCTCTGCCTGGTCGGCGGGCTGGTCGCCGCGGCCGGCGGCCTGGTCACCGCGCTGCGCGGCGGCGACTGGCCGGCGATGGGGGCCCGCTACGAGCGGCCGGTCCGCGCGGCGGAGCAGCCGGCGACGGACGGCCCGGCGGTCGGGCGGGGCACCCGGGACGCCTGGGACGCGCTCGACCGGGGTGAGGACCCGACGGTCAGCTGACCGACTGCGGGTGGCGCACCTCGCGCCGGTCCCGGGCGGCGGCCCGGGCCGCGGTCAGCTCGGCGACCAGACGGTCCAACTCCCTGCGCTGCTCGGCGCGGGCCCGGTCGGCGCAGACCGCCTCCCAGGCGTTGCCCCGTGCGGTCCGCATTCGACCGTCGCCCACCATGGCCCGTTCGAGGGTGTGCACGACGCCGACGGCGAGCGAGGCGACGGTCCGGGAGATGGTGGTCAGTCCGATGGTCTGGTTCGGTCCGTTGGTGCTCATGGTCACCCCGTACGAGATCGTTGGCGACGGTTGGCGGACGCCTCATCGAGTCTGCCCGAGAAGAATGCTGCCCGGCTCACGTTTCGCACCCGTGACGCCCAGGTCAACTGTGCCCGTGGGCGGTACGACCTGGGCAGGGCCGTTCGTCCTTGAGCTTGGTCACAGCATCGACCGGTATCGTCGTCCTGCGTCCCGGGGCCGGCCGTGGTGAGATGGAGCATGGGCGGTGATCGATGGGGAGGTCGACGAGGGCCGACGGGCGAAGATGACGCCGGTCGATGGGCGCGGTGGCGCACCGTGACATTCCGTTCACCGGAAGTCCGGCATCATGCCACAGCCCATCTCGTGACCGGCGCCATACCCCCGGCGCTCGTGGCCAGGTGGCGCCCCCTAGCATCGGCCCATGACACCCGGAGAGGGGAGTCCGTTGGTGACTGCTGAGCATGCGCACGCGGAGGGGGACGAGGCCGGTCCGGCGGCGTCCGTAAGCGTGCTCGACGAGATCCTGGCCGGCGTCCGCGAGGACGTGGCCCGACGGCAGGAGCAGGTTCCGCTGGAGCGGATCCGGGAGCTGGCCGCCGCCGCGCCGCCGCCGCTGGACGCGTACGCGGCCCTGCGCCGGCCCGGGGTGGCCGTGATCGCCGAGGTGAAGCGCTCGTCGCCGTCCCAGGGGCGGCTGGCTGAGATCGCCGACCCGGCCGACCTGGCCGGCGAGTACGCCGCCGGCGGCGCCCGGGCGATCAGCGTGCTGACCGAGGGCCGCTGGTTCGGCGGGTCGCTCGACGACCTGGCCGCCGTCCGGGCCGCGGTGCAGGTCCCGGTGCTTCGCAAGGACTTCGTGGTCTCCAGCTACCAGGTGCACGAGGCGCGGGCCCACGGCGCCGACCTGGTGCTGCTGATCGTCGCGGCGCTGGAGCAGAACGCGCTCGTCGGGCTGCTGGAGCGGATCGAGTCGCTCGGGATGTCCGCGCTGGTCGAGGTGCACAACGAAGAGGAGGCCGACCGGGCCCTGGAAGCCGGTGCACAGGTGATCGGAGTCAACGCCCGTGACCTGCGTACCCTGGAGGTCGACCGCTCGGTGTTCGAGCGGATCGCGCCCGGCCTGCCCAGCAGGGTCGTCAAGATCGCCGAGTCCGGCGTGCGCGGCCCGCACGACCTCATCCGGTACGCCTCGGCGGGCGCCGACGCGGTCCTGGTCGGCGAGGGCCTGGTCACCAAGAAGAGCCCCCGCGAGGCGGTCGCCGAGCTGGTCAATGCCGGCAACCACCCGGCCACGCCCCGCCCGGTGCGCTGACCAGCGCCGGGGAGACTCCGCAGCGAGAGGACACCGCGATGAGTGCCAACGCCAACGCGTCCGCCCCGGCCGGCCAGGTCCCCGACGCCGCCGGCCACTTCGGTCGGTTCGGCGGCCGGTTCGTCCCGGAGGCGCTGGTCGCGGCCCTGGACGAGCTGGACGCGGCGTACCGCAAGGCGATGACCGACGAGGCGTTCCTCGCCGAGTTCGACGCCCTGCTGCGCGACTACGCCGGCACCCCGTCGCTGCTCTACTCCGCCGAGCGGTTCTCCGCGAAGGCGGGCGCGCGGATCCTGCTCAAGCGGGAGGACCTCAACCACACCGGCGCGCACAAGGTGCGCAACGTGCTCGGCCAGGCCCTGCTCACCAAGCGGATGGGCAAGAAGCGGGTGATCGCGGAGACCGGCGCCGGGCAGCACGGCGTCGCCACCGCCACCGCCGCCGCCCTGTTCGACCTCGAGTGCGTGGTCTACATGGGCGAGGTCGACACCCGGCGGCAGGCGCTCAACGTGGCCCGGATGCGGATGCTCGGCGCCACCGTCGTCCCGGTCACCACCGGCTCGCGGACCCTGAAGGACGCGATGAACGAGGCGATGCGGGACTGGGTCGCCAACGTCGACGACACCCACTACCTGATCGGCACGGCCGCCGGCCCGCACCCGTTCCCCGAGATGGTCCGGGACTTTGTCCGGGGCATCGGCGAGGAGGCCCGGCAGCAGTGCCTGGACCTGACCGGCGCGCTGCCCGACGCGGTCGCGGCCTGCGTCGGCGGCGGTTCCAACGCGCTCGGCATCTTCCACGCGTTCGTGCCCGACACCGACGTCCGGCTGTACGGCTTCGAGGCCGGCGGCGAGGGCGTGGAGACCGGCCGGCACGCGGCCAGCATCACCGGCGGCACGTCCGGGGTGCTGCACGGCGCCCGCACGTACGTGCTCCAGAACGAAGACGGCCAGACCATCGAGTCGCACTCGATCTCGGCCGGCCTGGACTACCCGGGCGTCGGCCCCGAGCACGCCTGGCTGCATGACAGCGGCCGGGCCACCTACGCGCCGGTGACCGACACCGAGGCGATGGCCGCGTTCGAGCTGCTCTGCCGGACCGAGGGGATCATCCCGGCGATCGAGAGCGCGCACGCGTTGGCCGGCGCGCTGAAGATCGCCCCGACGCTCGCCGCCGAGCTGGGCCGGGAGCCGGTCATCGTGGTCAATCTCTCCGGCCGGGGCGACAAGGACGTGCACACCGCCGGCGAGTACTTCGGCATCCTCGACAAGGAGTAAATGATGAGCCGGATCGGGGTGGCCTTCGACAAGGCCCGCGCCGACGGGCGGGCCGTGCTGGTCGGCTGCATGCCGGCCGGGTTCCCGACCGTCGAGGGCAGCATCGCCGCGATGACCGCGATGGTCGAGGCGGGCGTGGACGTCATCGAGATGGAGATCCCGTACTCCGACCCCGTGATGGACGGCCCGGTGATCCAGAAGGCCAGCGACATCGCCCTGGCCGGCGGCGTCCGCACCGCGGACACGCTGCGCATCGTCGAGGCGGTCGCGGCCACCGGCGCCCCGGTGGTCACCATGACCTACTGGAACCCGATCGAGCAGTACGGCGTGGACGCCTTCGCCCGTGACCTCGCCGCCGCCGGCGGCACCGGCCTGATCACCCCGGACCTCATCCCGGACGAGGCCGACGAGTGGCTGGCCGCCTCCGACGCGTACGGCCTGGACCGCACGTTTCTGGTCTCCCCGTCCTCCACCGACGCGCGGCTGAAGATGACCGCCGAGCACTGCCGGGGCTTCGTCTACGCCACCGCGATCATGGGCGTGACCGGCGCCCGCGCGCAGACCTCCGACGCCGCGCCGATCCTGGTCTCCCGAACGCGCGAGGTCACCGACCTGCCGGTGGGCGTGGGGCTGGGCGTGGGCACGGGCGCGCAGGCGGGCACGGTCGCCGGGTACGCCGACGGCGTCATCGTGGGCAGCGCCCTGATCCGCTGCCTGCTCGACGCGCCGGACCAGGCCACCGGCCTGGCCGCCCTGCGTACGCTCAGCGCCGAGTTGGCCGAGGGCGTCCGCACCCCGATCCGCTGACCCCTGCCGGCCAGGCCGGGCATCCGACGGCCGGCTGGGCATCCGACGGCAGGCCGGGCATCCGACGGCACGCCGGGCGTGCGGCCCCACCGGTGCGGCGGCAGGTCCCGCGTGTCACGCCGTGCCGGCGGCGGTACCGCTGACGGACGCTACGAAGCTGATGTCGCACATGACTCAGCCCCGCCGGGCGCCCTGCCACGGGCGCATCGAGCCGTCGCGCGGCGCGCGCCTCGAACGCGGGGCCCGCGTGTGTCGGCAAAGAGTGGCTTCCCGACGCGCTGAGGCCGCTCTTCACGGCAAGGCGTGCGGATCTTGACGGGACGACGGGGCGCGGCCGGCCGTGAATCGTCTGCGACATCAGCTTCGTAGCGGCACCAGGCACAGTCGACGGCCACGGCCACGGCCACGGCGATGGCGATGGGGCGGCAGCGACGGCGATGACGGTGGCGGTGGGGCGGCGGCGACGGTGGCGGTGGGGGCGGCGACGACGGCGGTGGCGATGACGGTGGCGGCGGGGCGGCGGCGATGGTTCAGCGTCGGGCGGCCGGGCTGTCGTCCGGCTCGGCCCGTTGGCCGGGCGCGACCGGGTCGCCGCTCGCGCCGCGCCCGCCGGGCCCTGCGCCGGGCGTTGCGCCGGGCCCTCCGCCGGACTCCCCGACGGACGGGGCAGTGGCCGGCCGCGCCGGCTCCCTCCCGGCGTCCCGCAGCACCCCGGACCGGCCGGCCAGCGCGTCGGTGACGGCGGTCCGGGTGATCGGGGTGACGGCGTCCGGCAGGTCGGCCGGGGCGTGCCAGCCCAGGTGGCAGCCGCCCGTCGGGTCCGCCGACGGCGTCCCGGCGGTGACCCGGGCGCGGAAGACGTGCACCAGCACGTCCGGCAGCGGCCCGCACCGGCCGGCCGGGGGCGGAGCGGTGCCCCGGTCGCTGAGCCGGTAGAGGCCGACCAGGTCGACGATCTGGACGTCCCAGCCGGTCTCCGTGCGGATGTTGCGGAGCACCGCCGCGGCCGGGCTCTCCTCCCGGCGCAGTCGACCGCCGGGCAGCGCCCAGCGTCGCTCGCCCCGGCCCTGCCGGCAGAGCAGCACCCGACCGGCGTCGTCGCTGACGACCGCCGCGACCGCCCAGGTGAGCGCGCTCATGGACAAAGAGCCTACGACCGCGCAAACCAGAAGTCAGCCGGCCGGCGAAGCCGACCGTACCGGGGTGCCGCGGAGCCGGTCCGCCCCGGTAGCGTGTGCACCCGTGACCCACGCCCCGATGACCCCACTGGCGGCCCTGCCCAGCCCCAGCACCGCCGTCTGGCAGCTCGGACCGGTTCCGATCCGGGCGTACGCCCTCTGCATCATCATCGGCATCGTGGTGGCCTGCCTGGTCACCGAACGCCGGCTGCGGCAGCGCGGCGTGGCCCCGGGCGCGGTGCTCGACATCGCCGTCTGGGCGGTGCCGACGGGCATCATCGGCGCCCGGATCTACCACGTGATCACCTCGCCGGAGAAGTACTTCGGCGCCGACGGGCAGCCGCTCAAGGCGTTCGCGATCTGGGAGGGCGGCCTCGGCATCTGGGGCGCCGTCGCCGGGGGCGCGCTCGGCGCCTGGATCGCCGCCCGGCAACTCGGCATCCCGTTCGCGGTGGTCGCCGACGCGCTGGCGCCGGGCCTGCCGCTGGCCCAGGCCGTGGGCCGGTTCGGCAACTGGTTCAACAACGAGCTGTACGGCGGCCGCACGTCCCTGCCGTGGGGGCTCGAGGTGCACGTGATGGACCCGGACAACCCCGGGCACGCGCTGCGTGACGACGCCGGCAACCCGATCCTCCAGCCGGGGCTCTACCATCCGACCTTCCTCTACGAGGCGCTGTGGAACATCGGCGTCGCCGTGCTGGTCCTCGTCCTCGACCGGAAGCTGCGGCTCGGGAAGGGCCGGGCGTTCGCGCTCTACGTGATGGGCTACACCGCGGGCCGGTTCTGGATCGAGCTGATGCGTACCGACGAGGCGAACCACATCCTCGGCCTGCGGCTCAACGTCTGGACCGCGGCGCTGGTCTTCCTCGGCGCGCTGATCTACTTCGTCCGGGTCCGCGGCCCGCGGGAGTACCTCATCCCGGTCGGCACGCCGGCGACGCCGGTCCCGCCCGCGGGCGGTGACGTGTCGCAGGTGGACCTCTCCGCCCGGGAGGCCGGGCCGCGGGCGGTCGCGCCGGAGGGCTACCGGGTGGTCAGCGAGGAGCAGTTCCGCGCGTACCAGGAGACCGGCGCCGTGCCGGACGAGCCCGCGGAGAGCGCGCCCGAGGACGGGACCGAGGCCGACGACTCGGCGGCCGCGGAGACCGACGCCCGCGCCGAACCGGACGCTCCCGCCGAGTCGGAGAACCCGGCGGAGTCGGACGACCGGGCCGGGGCCCGCCCCGCCGACCGGGACAGCTGAGCGGAACCGAGATATGCGTACCGCGGTGGTGGTCGGCGCCGGGCTCGGCGGGCTGGCGGTGGCCGGCGCGCTGGCGCGGTCCGGGTGGCGGGTCACCCTCCTCGAACGGGCCGACCGGGTCCGCCCGGAACCGACCGCGCTGGTGCTCTGGCCCAACGGGGTACGCGCGCTGCGCGCCCTGGGTCTCGGCGCCGGCCTGGACGCGATCGCCACGCCGCTGGCCGACGGCGGCGTCCGCCGCCCGGACGGGCACTGGCTGGTGCAGCCCCGTCCGACGCCGGCCGAGCGGATGCCGGTGGTGGTGCACCGGGAGGACCTGCACGACGCGTTGATCGCCGGCCTCGGTGACCGGGTGGAGCTGCGGACCGGGGTGGCCGTGCGGACGGTCCGCGCGGTCCCCGGCGAGCGGCCGGCGGTCGGCGACGGCCGGCGCACCGTCGAGGCGGACCTGGTGGTCGCCGCCGACGGCACCGACAGCGAGATCCGCCGCCAGCTCGCCCCGGAGTCGGGGGTGGTCAGCTCCGGCTGCGCCGCCTGGCGGGCGGTGATCCCCTGGTACCGGGCGCCGAGCCTGCCGGCCGACCAGCCGGTGGGCGGGGAGACGCTGGGCGCCGGTTACCGCTTCGTGGCCGCCTCGCTCGGTGAGCGGGGCACGGCCGGGGGGTCCAGCCGGGGCGGCATCTACTGGGTGGCCACGGCCGCCGGAGCGCCCCGCCCGGAGTCGCCGGAGACCCAGCTCGCCCTGCTCAAGCGCTGGTACGCCGGCTGGCCCGCGCCGATCACCGAGCTGCTTGACGCGACCGACCCCGTCGACCTGGTGCAGCAGGAGATCCGCGAGCTGCGTCCGCTGCCCCGGGCGTACGGCTTCCCGGCCGGCCCGGGCGGCGTGGTGCTGCTCGGCGACGCCGCGCACGCCATGCCGCCGCACCTCGGGCAGGGCGCCTGCCTCGCCTTCGAGGACGCCGCCACGCTCGCCTCGCTGCTGCGCGAGTCCCGGCTGCCGGACGCCGTGGCGTCGTACGACCGGTTGCGCCGGCCCCGCGCGGCGACCATGGTCCGGCAGACCCGCCGGATGTCCGCGGTGCTGCAGACCCGGGGCCGGCTGGCCCTGCGCGCCCGCGACGCCGCCCTAGGCACGATCAGCCCCCGGCTGCGCAATACCGCCGCCTCCGCCGCCGCCCAGTGGCACCCGCCCGCCTGACCCCCGACGTTCCGCGGCGGGTGGCCGGGTGCCGCCCGGTCAGCCGATGAGGGCGGCCGGTTCGGCGATGCAGGCCGTGCCGACCCGGCGGAAGCCGACCCGCAGGTAGACGCGGGCGATCTCCTCGCTGCCGGCGGAGAGGAAGATCAGGTCGGTGCCGGCGGCGCGCAGCTCGCGGGCCAGGGCGGCGGTGACCGCGGCGCCGAGGCCGCGGCGGCGGGCGATCGGCAGGGTGGCCACCCCGGCGATCTCGGCGACGTCGCCGACCCGCATCGCCATCCCGCTGGCCAGCGGCCCCTGGCCGGCGCTCTCCGCGAGCACCGAGATCCGCCGGCCGTCCGCGACCCGGACCGCCTCCTCCTCGAGCGCGGCCACGTCCAGGCGGGCCACGGTCGCGTCCCGCTCGGCCGGCCCGGCGTCGCCCCGGGCGGTGCCGCCGTGGGAGAAGCCGACCGCCGCGACGGACCGCCGGATCGCCACGTCGGCGGCGAAGCCGGAGGAGGCCGGGTCGAGGACCCGCACCGGTACGTCGCTGAGCGTCGCCGGGTCCGGCGGGTCGACCGGGTCGAGCACCATCAGCGGCGCCTCCAGCACGGTCAGCCCCGCCGAGCGGGCGACGGCGAGCAGGTCCGGGGTGACCTCGTGCACCCACTCGAACGCCTCGGGCAGCCCCAGCTCCCGCTGGCGGGCCCGGACGGCGGTGACGTCGGCCAGCGACGGCGGCTTCGTGGCGTCGAGCCGGGGGCGGGCGTAGAACGGCCAGCCGGCGCCGTCCCGGACGAAGAGGACCAGCGCGCCGTACTCCTCGGTGCGGGCGCCGTCGCGGGGCACCGCGTCGTAGAAACTCTCCAAGCGGTCGAACAGCTCAGCGCGTAGGACATCCACCGCGCGAGACTACATGTCCCAGATTGTGGAAGTGTGATCAATCCGAACTGGCCTTGCGCCGTGCGCCCTAACGTAGACTCAATAAACCCACGAGGGCCGACGTCGTCCCGACCATGATCCAACCTGAGTGACGACAGGAGGCCCGGTGGCCTTTCCGTACCCTCTCAGCCCGCAGTCGGCCCCGCCCGCCACGGGGCTCTACGACCCCGCGCAGGAGCACGACGCGTGCGGTGTGGCCTTCGTGGCCGACCTGCACGGACGCCGGTCGCACGAGGTCGTCGCCAACGGTCTCGGCGCGCTCTGCCGGCTGGACCACCGGGGCGCCCGGGGCGCGGAGCACAACACCGGTGACGGCGCCGGGATCATGATCCAGGTGCCGGACGCGTTCCTGCGCGCGGTCGTCGACTTCCCGCTGCCGCCCGCCGGCCAGTACGCGACCGGCCTGGTCTTCCTCCCCGACGACGACGCCGGTGAGGCGCTGGCCCGTCGGGTGGTGGAGAAGTACGCCCTGGTCGAGGGGGCCGACGTGCTCGGCTGGCGGGACGTGCCCACCGACCCGAGCGGCCTCGGCGAGACCGCGCTGGCGGCGATGCCCCGGGTCCGGCAGCTGTTCCTCGCCGCGCACCGGCTGACCGACTCGCCGGCCGGCCCGGCCGGCTCCCCGCTGGCCGGGCTGGACCTGGACCGGGTGGCGTTCTGCGTGCGCAAGCAGGCCGAGCGGGAGACCGTCGAGCGGGGGGTGCCGGCGTACTTCCCGTCGCTGTCCGGGCGGACCATGGTCTGGAAGGGCATGCTCACCCCGGACCAGCTTCCGGCGTACTACCCGGAGCTGACCGACGAGCGGGTCGAGAGCGCCATCGCCCTGGTGCACTCGCGCTTCTCGACGAACACGTTCCCGTCCTGGCCGCTGGCCCACCCCTACCGGTTCATCGCGCACAACGGCGAGATCAACACGATCCGCGGCAACCGGAACTGGATGCAGGCCCGCGAGGCGCTGCTGCGCAGCCCGAACCTGCCCGGCAACATCCGCCGGGTCTTCCCGGTCTGCACCCCGGGCGCCTCCGACTCGGCGAACTTCGACGAGGTCCTGGAGCTGCTGCACCTGGCGGGGCGGAGCCTGCCGCACGCGGTGCTGATGATGATCCCGGAGGCCTGGGAGAACGACCCGGAGATGCGCGCCGACAAGCGCGCCTTCTACCGCTTCCACGCCAGCCTGATGGAGCCGTGGGACGGGCCCGCCTCGGTCGCCTTCACCGACGGCGAGATCGTCGGCGCGGTGCTGGACCGCAACGGGCTGCGCCCGGGCCGCTGGTGGCGCACCGCCGACGGCCTGGTCGTGCTGGGCAGCGAGGCGGGGGTGCTCGACCTCGAGCCGGCCCGGGTGGTCGCCAAGGGGCGGCTCCAGCCGGGGAAGATGTTCCTGGTCGACACCGTCAACGGGCGGATCGTCTCCGACGACGAGATCAAGGCCGAGCTGGCCGCCGCCCGGCCGTACGACGAGTGGCTGCACGCCGGCCTGATCGACCTGGGCGACCTGCCGCCGCGTGAACACATCGTCTACACCCACGACTCGGTGCGCCGCCGCCAGCAGACCTTCGGCTACACCGAGGAGGAGTTGAAGATCCTGCTCGCCCCGATGGCGCGGGCCGGCGCGGAGCCCATCGGCTCGATGGGCACCGACACCCCGATCGCCCCGCTGTCGACCCGGCCGCGGCTGCTCTACGACTACTTCCACCAGCTCTTCGCCCAGGTCACCAACCCGCCGCTGGACGCCATCCGGGAGGAGCTGGTGACCAGCCTGGCCTCCACCATCGGGCCGGAGGGCAACCTGCTCGACCCGGGCCCGGCGAGCTGCCGGCAGATCGTGCTGCCGTACCCGGTGATCGACAACGACGAGCTGGCCAAGATCCTCTCCATCGACGAGGACGGCGACCTGCCCGGCTTCAAGGCGGTCCGGGTCTCCGGGCTCTACCGGGTCCGCGACGGCGGCGCCGGCATCAAGGCCCGGCTGACCGAGATCTGCCGGCACGTCTCCGAGGCGATCGAGGACGGGGTGCGGATCCTGGTCCTGTCCGACCGGGACTCCAACGCCGACCTGGCGCCGATCCCGTCGCTGCTGCTCACCGCGGCGGTGCACCAGCACCTGGTCCGCGAGCAGACGCGGACCCAGGTGGCGCTGATCGTGGAGTCCGGCGACTGCCGGGAGGTGCACCACGCGGCGGTGCTGATCGGGTACGGCGCGGCGGCGGTCAACCCGTACCTGGCCTTCGAGTCGGTGGAGGACATGATCTCCACCGGGGCGCTGGTCGGGGTCGACCCCGGGAAGGCGATCCGCAACTACGTCAAGGCGCTCGGCAAGGGCGTCCTGAAGATCATGTCCAAGATGGGCATCTCGACCGTGTCGTCGTACTGCGGCGCGCAGGTCTTCGAGGCGGTCGGCCTGGACACCCGCCTGGTCGAGCGCTACTTCCGGGGCACCCCCAGCAAGATCAGCGGGATCGGGCTGAACGAGATCCACGCCGAGGTGGCCGCCCGGCACGCGCTGGCCTGGCCGGCCCCGGGCGCGCAGAGCTCCGACCGGTTGGAGGTCGGCGGCGAGTACCAGTGGCGCCGCGAGGGTGAGCTGCACCTGTTCAACCCGGAAACGGTCTTCCTGCTCCAGCACGCCACCCGCAGCCGCCAGTACGACGTCTTCCGGCAGTACACCGCGAAGGTCGACGAGCTGGCCGCGCGGGCCGGCTCGCTGCGCGGGCTGTTCACCCTGCGTACCGGCGTGCGCCCGCCGGTGCCGCTGGACGAGGTGGAGCCGGCCGGCGAGATCGTCAAGCGGTTCGCCACCGGTGCCATGTCGTACGGGTCGATCTCGGCGGAGGCGCACGAGACCCTGGCCATCGCGATGAACCGCCTCGGCGGCAAGTCCAACACCGGCGAGGGCGGCGAGGACGTCGACCGGCTGCACGACCCGGCCCGCCGCTCCGCGGTGAAGCAGATCGCCAGCGGCCGGTTCGGGGTGACCAGCGAATACCTGGTCAACGCCGACGACCTCCAGATCAAGATGGCCCAGGGCGCCAAGCCCGGCGAGGGCGGCCAGCTCCCCGGCAACAAGGTCTGGCCGTGGATCGCCCGGACCCGGCACGCCACCCCGGGCGTCGGCCTGATCTCCCCGCCGCCGCACCACGACATCTACTCCATCGAGGACCTCGCCCAGCTCGTGCACGACCTGAAGTGCGTCAACCCGGCCGCCCGGGTGCACGTCAAGCTGGTCAGCGAGGTCGGCGTGGGCACCGTCGCGGCCGGCGTCGCCAAGCTCAAGGCCGACGTCATCCTGATTTCCGGCCACGACGGCGGCACCGGCGCCTCCCCGCTCAACTCGCTCAAGCACGCCGGCACCCCGTGGGAGCTGGGCCTGGCCGAGGCGCAGCAGACGCTGCTGCTCAACAAGCTGCGCGACCGGGTCACCGTGCAGGTCGACGGCCAGCTCAAGACCGGCCGGGACGTGCTCATCGCGGCGCTGCTCGGCGCGGAGGAGTTCGGCTTCGCCACCGCCCCGCTGATCGTCGAGGGCTGCGTGATGATGCGGGTCTGCCACCTGGACACCTGCCCGGTCGGCATCGCCACGCAGAACCCGGTGCTGCGCGAGCGGTTCACCGGCAGGCCGGAGTTCGTGGAGAACTTCTTCCTCTTCCTCGCCGAGGAGGTCCGGGGTTACCTGGCCGAGCTGGGCTTCCGGTCGATCGAGGAGGCGATCGGGCAGACCGAGCTGCTCGACGTCACCCCGGCGATCGACCACTGGAAGGGGCACGGGCTCGACCTGGCGCCCGTACTCCGGTTGCCGGAGCTGCCGGCGGACGCCGCGCGGCGGGGCGTCCGGGCCCAGGACCACGGCCTGGAGCTGGCCCTGGACAACGAGCTGATCGCCCTCGCGGAGCCGGCGCTGCGCGACGGCACCCCGGTCCGGGTCGAGGTGGCCGTCCGCAACGAGCACCGCAGCGTCGGCGCGATGCTCGGCGGCGAGGTCACCCGCCGCTTCGGCGGCGCCGGCCTGCCGGAGGACACCGTCGAGTTCCTGCTGCACGGCACCGCCGGCCAGTCGTTCGGCGCGTTCCTGCCGCGCGGGGTGACCCTGCGGCTGCACGGCGACGCCAACGACTACGTCGGCAAGGGCCTTTCCGGCGGCCGGCTCGTCGTCCGCCCGGACCCGGCGGCGCCGTTCGTCAACGGCGAGGCCGGGCCGGGGGAGCGGGCCGAGGATCAGATCATCGCCGGCAACACCATCCTGTACGGCGCGACCGGCGGCGAGGTCTTCCTGCGCGGCCGGGTCGGCGAGCGCTTCGCGGTGCGCAACTCGGGCGCGGTGGCCGTCGTCGAGGGCGTCGGCGACCACGGCTGCGAGTACATGACCGGCGGCACGGTGGTGGTGCTCGGCGAGACCGGGCGCAACTTCGCCGCCGGCATGTCCGGTGGCACGGCGTTCGTCTGGCGGCTCGACCGCGCGCGGGTCAACGCCGAACTGGTCGACCTCGCCCCGCTGCGGCCCGAGGAGCGGGACCGGCTGCACGAGCTGGTGCAGCGACACTTCGCCGAGACCGCCTCCGCGGTCGCCGAGGAGCTGTTGAAGCGCTGGCCGGAGGCGGTGGAGGAGTTCACCGCCGTGGTGCCCCGGGACTACCGCCGGGTGCTGGAGATCATGCGGGCCGCCGAAGCCGCCGGCCGTGACGTCGACGACGCGGTGATGAGCGCATTGGCGGCGCAAGCCGCCCCGACACCACAGTCGGCGCCTTCCGCTTCGTCCATGCCGGTGCCGCCCGCCCCCCGGGCGGTCGCCCAGGAGGTGGCTCGTGCCTGACCCGAACGGTTTCCTGCGCTACAACCGGCGACTGCCGGCGCGCCGCCCGGTGCCGGTGCGGATCTCCGATTGGCGGGAGGTGTACCCGCCGGCCGGCGAGGAGCTGATCCGCGAGCAGGCCACCCGGTGCATGGACTGCGGCATCCCGTTCTGCCACGACGGCTGCCCGCTGGGCAACCGCATCCCGGACTGGAACGACCTGGTCCGGACCGGCAACTGGGACGCCGCGGTGGAGTCGCTGCACGCCACCAACAACTTCCCAGAGTTCACCGGCCGGCTCTGCCCGGCGCCCTGCGAGGCCGCGTGCGTGCTCGGCATCGGCGGCGGCGAGCCGGTCACCATCAAGCAGGTCGAGGTGGAGATCGCCGACGCGGCCGTGGCGCGCGGCGGGCTGCGGCCCCGCCCGGTGCCGGCGCCGACCGGCCGGTCGGTCGCCGTGGTGGGCTCCGGCCCCGCGGGGCTCGCCGCCGCGCAGCAGCTCGCCCGCGCCGGTCACGCCGTCACCGTGTACGAGCGCGACGACGCCCTGGGCGGCCTGCTCCGGTACGGCATTCCCGACTTCAAGCTGGAGAAGCAGCACATCGACCGGCGGCTGGCCCAGCTCGCCGCGGAGGGCGTGCAGTTCCGCACCGGGGTGGACGTCGGCGTGGACGTCACCGCCGAGCAGCTGCGCGCCGAGCACGACGCGGTGCTGCTGGCCTGCGGCGCCCTGCAGGGCCGGGACACCCCGGAGACGCCGGGCCGGCCGCTGCGCGGGGTGCACCAGGCGATGACGCACCTGGTCGCCGCCAACCGGGTGGTGGCCGCGGCCGGCGAGGGTCGGCCCGCGCTGGCCGTGCTGCCCGACGGCACGCCGATCGACGCGGCCGGCAAGCACGTGGTGATCATCGGCGGTGGCGACACCGCCGCCGACTGCCTCGGGGTGGCGCACCGGCAGGGCGCCGCCGGCGTCCACCAGCTCGACCTCTATCCGGAGCCGCCGACCAGCCGGGACGCCGACCGGGACCCGTGGCCCACCTGGCCGTGGATCCTGCGCAACTACCCCGCGCACGAGGAGGGCGGCGAGCGGGTCTTCGCCGTCGCGGTGCAGGAGTTCGTCGACGACGGCACCGGCCAGGTCAAGGGCGTCCGGATCGCCGAGGTGACCGTGGAGAAGCGGGACGGCCGGCGGATCGTCACCGCGCTGCCCGGCTCCGAGCGGGAACTGCCGGCCGACCTGGTGCTGCTGGCCATCGGCTTCGATGGCACCGAGGAGCAGCCGCTGCTGGCCCAGTTCGGGGTCGCCCGCAACGCCCGCGGCGCGGTCGACGCCCGGCCGGACTGGCAGACCGAGGCCGACGGGGTCTTCGTCGCCGGGGACATGCACCGGGGCGCCTCGCTGATCGTCTGGGCCATCGCCGAGGGGCGGGCCGCCGCCGCGGCGATCCACTCCTACCTGGGCGGGGCCGGCACCCTGCCCGCCCCGGTGGACCCGGCCCGGCAGCCGCTCGCCGCCCGCTGACCCCACGACACGGGGGCACGACACCCCGGCCCGGACGGACCCGTCCCGGACCGGGGTGCTCGGCGTCGGCGTCCGGTTCGTGCCGGCGGCTGCCCCGCTGGTGCGGGCTGCCGCCGGCGACCCGGTGAACCTGCTCACGAATGCGGCGAATCGGTTTGACCACGGGCCAGACTTGGCGGCTGCCGCACCCGAAACGGTGCGGCTTTGTCATGTCGTCGCCAACGGGGAGGTCGTCGTGGCCCTCGGAGCCACGTTCGCCGCGCTGCACCACCGGAACTACCGGATCTGGGCCGGTGCCGGGTTCGTGTCGGTCATCGGGACCTGGATGCAGGTGCTCGGCGTCAACTGGTACGTCCTCGCGCAGACCCGCTCGGCGACCTCGATGGGCCTGGCCATCCTGCTCCAGGCCCTGCCCACCCTGCTGCTCAGCGTCTGGGGCGGGGCGCTGGCCGACCGGCTGCCGGCGAAGCCGCTGCTGATCACCGCCCAGGCGCTGCACGCCACCCTCGCCGCGGGACTCGCGGTGGTCGCTGCCACCGGCGCCGGCGGCCTCCCGGCGATCTACGTGATCTCCCTGGTCACCGGCGCGGTGTCGGCGATCGAGGGGCCGGTGGCGGGCCGCTGGTCCTCGACCCTGGTCGACCCCCGGGATCTGGGCAACGCCCTGGCGCTCGGCTCGCTGACCAATTCCGCCGGGCGCATCCTCGGCATGAGCGTCGGCGCTGTCGTGGTCGCCGCCATCGGGCCCGCGCTGCTCTTCGCCATCAACGCCGCCAGCTTCGTCGCGGTCGTCGCCGCCCTGTTCGCCGTACGCGAGCGGGAGCTGTACCGGGGGGAGGCCGCGACGGACGCGGTGGTCGCCGACGGCGACTCGGCCGTACGCGAGGGGGAGCGGCACGCCGCCGACCCGGCGCCGGCGGACGGCGGCATCCGGGCCGGCTTCCGCTACCTGCTGCGCCAGCCGGTGGTGCTGGTCGCGCTGGCCCTGTCGTTCGTGCTGGGCAGCCTGGGCCGCAACTACCAGGTGACCATGGCGGCGATGAGCGACGGCCCGCTGCGCGGCGGCGCCTCCGGCTACGGCCTGCTCTCCACGGTCTTCGCGGTCGGCACGGTGCTCGGCGCGCTCGTGGCGGCCCGCCGGCGGGACCTGGGCTACGGGGTGCTGGTCGGCGCAGGCCTGCTGGCCAGCGTCCTGCAGATTGTCGCCGGGCTGGCCCCCGGCACGCTCAGCTTCGCCGCGGTCATCCTCCCGATCGCCGCGGCGGCGGTCATCATCGACACCACAGTCGGCGCCCGCGCCCAGCTCGACACCGACTACGCCATGCGCGGCCGGGTGCTGGCCGCCCTGGCGGTGACCGGCTCGGTCTCCGCCGCGGTCGGCGCACCCCTGCTCGGCTGGCTCTCCGAGCACGCCGGGCCCCGACAGACCCTGGTGCTGGCCGGCGCGGTGACCGCGGTCGCCACCGCCGCCGCGGGCGTGGCCCTGGACGGGCTGCGCGACTGCCGGCTGCGTCGCCGGGTCACCCTGGTGCTCGCCGCGCCCGCGGTGCGCCGCCCGGCACTCCGGGTCGCCGCGATGGCCGCCCGGGTGGTCCGGCCCGCGACCCCGGCCGTCGCGTTCGCCGGCCCGGCCGGGACGGCCCGCCCGGCCGGGAACCCGCCGCCCGGCCTGCGCCCGACCGGGCGGCGCCCGGGGTCCGGGCGGCTGCGGTCCAGCGCCGCGGTCCGGGCCGCCCACGAGTGCGCGGGCTGCGCGCCGCCCCGGTCCCGCCCCCGCCCCCGGCTGACCGCCGCCGCCCGACTGGGCGCCCACCTCACCGACTGCCCGCGTTCGGACTGACGCGGGCTCGGCACGGTGCGGGGCGCGGCGGCTGCGGGAAGCGCCGACCGCCTCCGTTCCGGCTGGCGCCGGCCGCGCGACCGCCCCCGGTGTGAGCGAGGCCATGATCCTCGTTCCCGGGTCCGACGCTTTCGGGTCGGGACGTCATGAAGATCATCGTTACGCTGCGGTCATGGACATCGAGAAGCGCCTGCGCCGGGTGCGGGGGTGGCTGTGGGTCGTGCTGGTCGGTCTGTTCCTCAGCGGGGTGACCGCGTTCCCGCTGGAGATCGAGGTGCGCTGGCTGCTGCGGGCGCTCGACCCGCTCGCCGGCCAGCTTCCCGCGCTGGTCGGCTGGATCGAGCGGGTCCACACCGGACTCGTCGAGACCGGTGACCGCTATCCCTTCATGCGCTACGGCACCGACTGGCTCGCCTTCGCCCACCTGGTGCTCGCGGTGGCGTTCTGGGGGCCGCTGCGGGACCCGGTGCGCAACGTCTGGGTCGTCCAGGTCGGCATGCTCGCCTGCGCCGGGATCGTGCCGCTGGCGCTGATCTGCGGGCCGATCCGGGACATCCCCTGGTTCTGGACGCTGGTCGACCTGTCGTTCGCGGTCGGCGCCTTCCCGCCGCTGTGGATCGCGTACCGGCACATCCGGGCGATCGAGGCGGCCACCGCCGCGCCTGTTGATTCACCGGCGACATCAGCTTCATAGCGTCCGGCCGCCCACTGGCGCCCCCCACCGCACGACTCGGCCCGACCCGGGCCCGCCGGGCGGGACCGTCGGCCGGGCGCCCGCCCCGGATCAGCGGAGCGGGCGCCCGGCCGGCGGTCAGCGCGCCAGGATCTGGTGCGCCGCCCGCACCATCGCCCACGACTTCGGCTGCGCCGGAGCGGCGGCCGACCGCGCCGCGGCGGTGGTCAGCTCGGGGCGGCCGGCGGTGAAGAGCCAGGTGGTGAAGACCTCCGCCAGGTCCTTGCCGGAGATCCGCTCGGCGAGCGCCCGGAACTGCGCGATGGTGCCGTTGCCGTACCGGTGCCGGGCCGTCCAGGCCGGCAGGATGCGGAAGAACGCCTTGTCGCCGACGGCCAGCCGGATCTGGTGCAGGGCCATCGCGCCCCGGTCGTAGACCGCGCCGTCGAAGACCCGGTCGGCGCCCGGGTCACCGGGGAGCACCCGCCAGAACTCCGAGTCGGCCGGGTAGTCGGCGTACGTGAAGTCGAACAGCTCCTGCGCGGTGCCCTCGCCCTGCTCCTCCGACCAGAGCCACTCGGCGTACGAGGCGAAGCCCTCGTTCAGCCAGATGGCGCTCCAGTCCGCCACCGAGACGGAGTCGCCGAACCACTGGTGGGCGTTCTCGTGCACCACCACGTACGGGTTCGCGCCGCGCCGCCAGAAGCCGGGCCCGTACACCGGGCGGGTCTGCGTCTCCAGGGCGAACCCGATCCCGTCGATCGGGCCGGCCACGCCGCCCTGCGCCTCGAACGGGTAGGGCCCGAAGAGGCCGGTCTCCCAGTCGACGATCTCCGCGGTGCGCTCGATGCTGGCCCGCGCGGCCGGCTCCCGGTCGCCCAGCGTGGTGCTGTACGCGTTGGTCACCGGCTGCCCGTTCGGCGCGGTGTCGGTGACGATGTCGTACTGCCCGATGGCGAGGAAGGCCTGGTAGGTCGCGCCGGGCCTGGTGCTGCGCCAGCTCCACCGGGTCCGGTCGCCGGCCTCCGGGAGGGGATCGCGCGGCTGGACGCCGTTGCTGACCACCTCGACGCCGGTGGGCACGGACACCGAGATGTCCCAGGTGGCCTTGTCCTTCGGGTGGTCGTTGCTGGGGAACCACCACCAGGCCGACTCCGGCTCGTTGACCGCGAGCGCGCCGTCGGCGGTGCGGGTCCAGCCGGTGTAGCCGTTGACCAGCGTCTCCGACGGCACGCCGGCGTACTTCACCACGATGGTCAGCTGCTGGTCCTTGGCGATCGGCCGGGGCGCGGTCACCACCAGCTCGTGGACGCCCGCTCGATTGAAGGTGGCCGGCCAGCCGTTGACCCGCACCGACTGCACGTCGAGCAGGAAGTCCAGGTTGAACCGGGAGAGGGCCTGGGTGGACTTCGCCAGGATGGTGGTGGTGCCGGTGAGCCGGTCGGTGGCCGGCTCGTAGCGCAGCCGCACGTCGTAGTGGCCGACGTCGTAGCCGCCGTTGCCGTAGTCGGGGAAGTAGCTGTCGCCCAGCCCGGCGCTGCCGGGCCTCGGGGTGGCCGAGGCGGACGCCGGCCGGCCCTGGCCCAGTAGGGCGGCCTGGCCGGGGGCGCCGGTGGTGACGGTGCCGGCGGTGGTGACGGTCAGGGCGGCGATGGCCGCCGTGAGAACGCGTCGCACGAGGTGGACTCCCTCCATCGGGGTGTACGCACCGGCCAACCTAATCGACAGTTGTGAACGTCGCCGACCCGGTGGAGCGTTCCCGGCTATTCATTTTATGGAAATGTTTCGATAGCATTACGCACTAGTAACAACCGCTCCACCCCTGGCCACGCGCGCGGTCACGAGGGCTCCACCACCCGCTTCGGCAGCACGTCCACCTGCACCAACGCGGTGAACGAGGCCAAGAGCTTCGCCACGGCCACCCTGCCCGGCCGGCTCGACGCCACGTACGCCGCGATCCGGAACCGGGCCCCGAACGCCCGGCTCGTGGTGCTCGGCTACCCGCGGCTGTTCGAGACGAACTACTGCGGCCTGCTGGCGATGAGCACGTACAAGCGGACCATCCTCAACGAGGCCGCCGACCTGCTCGCCTCGGTCATCGCCGGTCGGGCCGGCGCGGCCGGCGCCACCTTTGTCGACACCCGGCCGTACTTCGCCGGCCACGGCGTCTGCGCCGCCGACCCGTGGATCCACGACGTCAGCGGGGTCGTCGAGGCGTACCACCCGGACGTCGACGGCTACCGCTACGGCTACCTGCCGGCGCTGACCGCCGCGGTCGGCTGACCTCGCCCGGCCCGTCGGCCGGTGGTCCACCCACGGGCCGCCGGCCGCCGGCGTGTTGCGGCCATCGGCGACAATGGACAGTCCTGGATCCACCCAGCGTGGCGGAGGTGACATGCGGGAACCCACCACCCGGCCCCGGCCCCGGCCCAACCGTGACAAGCTCCCGGGAGGCGGCGCGGAGCTGCTCTCCCTGCTGGCCTGGCTGCTCCGGCGGCCCCGTCGCGGCGACCGGCGACTGCCACTGCTCTGGCTGGTCCGCCCGGCCGGCGCGGGCGACGCGGCGGCGGTGCTGCGCCGGTTCGTCGGTCAGGGCACCGGGCGCCGGGTGCCGCACGTCGTGCTCGACCTGGCGGCCCGGCCGGAGACCGACGACGTCGCGGCGGTGCTGCGCGAGCTGCACCGGCAGCTCTGCCTGGAGGCCTTCGGGGCGGCCCGGCTGCGCTTCCGGCACTACCCGCTGGCCGACTGGCTGATGCACCAGACCCTCGCCGTGGGCGCCGATCCCGGCGACAGCGGACGGGCCGCGCTGGTCCGCCGGCTGCGCGACTGGCGGGGCCGACGCTCCACCGAGGAGCCCCAGGTCGGCGGCGAGTCGGGGCTCGGCACCGCGCTGCAGGTGCTGCTCTGGCTGCTGCGCCGGGCGGTGCCGAGCGCGGTGTTCCGGATCGCCGTGTCCGGACGGGTGCCGGTGGTCGGACGCCAGTACCGCTGGTTCATGCGGCAGCAGTACCTCGCCCCGCGGCAGTCGGTGACCTTCCTCGGTTTCGCCGAGCGGCTCACCGCCGGCTGGCGCGACGGCGAGCAGCCGGCCCAGGTGGAGAAGCTGCTGCTGCACGCCTTCCTGGAGGACCTGCGGCAGGCGTACCGCCGGCGGTTCTGGCGGCCCGGGGACTGGCGTCGCACCGCGTACCCGGTGCTGCTGCTCGACCGGGTGACCGTCGGCGGCGTCGGGCACACCCTGGTCCGGCTGCTCAACGACGTGCGCAACGAGACCGGCCGCAACGATCCGCTGCTCGTCGTGGCGGTGGCCGCCGACCCGCCGCCGGAGCTGCCCGCGGCCCGTCCGCTGCGGGAGGCCGAGCAGGCCTACGAGGAGTGGACCGAGGCCCTCCCGGAGACGCGGCGGCTGCGCCGGGTCGCGGCCTGGCTGGTCGTGCTGCGGCTCGGCGGCGGCGACCTGCTGCCGCAGCCCGGCGTCCCGCCGGCGCTGGTGGCGCCGGACCCGCCCTGGTGGTCGCGGCGGTTCCTGCCGGCGGCGGTGGCGGTGACCCTGCTGCTCGGCCTCGGCGCGTGGGCGAACGGCCGCTGGGCCCCGGACTGCCACCCGACGTTGAGCGGCCGGGTGAAGGTGCAGGTGGTCGACGGGGAGTGCGTCGGGTACAGCGACAGCGCGGCCCAGGTCTTCAACAGCGATCCGGGGCAGGACCGCCTGCGGGCGGTGCAGCGGCGGATCTTCGCGCAGAACCGGGCCGCCGAGGAGGTCTGGCGGCGCAGCGACCGGCGGCGGCCGTACCTGACGCTGGTCTACCTGGGCACCCTCACCGGCAACCGGACCCGCGCCGACGAGGAGTCGTACGTCTCCGAGCGGGAGGAGCTGGAGGGCATGGCGACCGCCCAGTACGCCCTGCTCAAGGAGTCGGCCGGGGCCGACGGCGCCGCCCTGCTGCACATCGTGGTGGCCAACGCGGGCCGGCAGATGCGCCACGCCGGGCGGGCGGTGACCATGCTGGAGGAGTTGGCCGGCGACGACCCGACCCTGCTCGGCGTGGTCGGCCTGGTGGAGAGCCGGACCACCACGGCGGCCGCGTTGCGCGAACTCAACCGGGTGGGCCTGCCGGTGCTCGCGCCCAACCTCTCCGCCGACCGGATGGACGAGAACTCCAGCCTCTACCTGCAGATCTCCGCGCCTAACCGGGACCAGGCCCGGCTGATCGAGACGTACGCCCGGCAGGTGCTGCGGGTGGGCGAGGCGCACGTCTACTACACCACCGGGGAGGACAGCTCGCTGGCCGAGGACCTCTACGTGTCCACCCTGGTCGACGGGCTGCGGGAGCGGTTCGGCGGCCGGCTGACCCGGCTCGACGAGTGGCGTACCGGGCGGCGGCTGACCGTCGAGTGCGGCTACCCCGGCGTGCTGCTCTTCGCCGGCCGCTGGTCGGAGTTCGACGGGTTCCTGCGCGCGCTCAAGGAGTGCGGCAGCGATCCGCCGCGCCACCCGCTCGCCGACGACTCGGTCAACCGGTACATGGCGAACCCGGGGCTGCGGGCGAGCGCACCGGGCAACCTGCCGGTGACGTACGTGTCGAAGGCCGCGCTGGCCACCTGCGCCGCGCTGCGGGCCGCGCAGGCCCGGCGTGACGACGCCCGGGGCAGCTTCCTCACCTGGGTCCGCGCCGACGACCTGCTCGACCCGCCGCGCTGCCGGGAGGGCGGCGGGACCGCGGTGGGGGAGCGGGTCAGCCTCGCGTACGACGCGTCGATGATGATGGTGCGGGCACTGGAGAGCCTCGCCGCCCGGCTCCGGCACGCCGACACGGGCCGTCGGTGGGAGCCCCGCTCGGTCAACCCGGTCGGGGTGCACGCGGAGGTGCTGCGCCAGAACGCCGCGGGCGGCTACCCGGGCGTCGGCGGGGTGATCCGGTACGGCCCGGACTCCGGCGAGCCGGTGGCCAAGCGGATCGCGCTGCTCACCGTGGCGCGGGTGCCGGACGTCGACGCCGAGCCGGTGGAGGTGTTCCACTGCGGCGCCGCCGACGGCGCGCCGGACCCGGGCTGCCGGCCCGGCTGAACGCCGGACGGCCGGCGGCCCCTCGTGAGGACCGCCGGCCGTGGCGCGACGCGGTCAGGCGTCGGTGACGTCCGCGTTGCTCGGCCGGCCCCACGGCCCGGTGATGGCGAAGACGTAGCCGGGGGACTGGATGTTGGCGAAGAGGATCTTCCCGTCCGCGCTGAACGTCGGCCCGGTGAACTCGCTGTCGTTCAACTCGTTGCGGGCCAGCGGGTACGCCTTGCCCTGCGCGGTCACCCCGACCAGGTGGGACACCCCCTCGCCGTCCTCGGCCAGGATCACCCCGCCGTACGGGGAGACGGTGATGTTGTCCGGCCCGTCGAAGTTGCCGGCGTCGGCGTCCGGGTCCTGGTTCACCCCGAAGATGGTCTTCAGGGTGACCGTCTCGGTCCGCGGGTCGTAGAACCAGACCTGCCCGTCGTGCTCGTTGATGCTGCCGTCGGAGTGCCGGGCGAAGCTCGCCACGAAGTACGCCCCGCCGTCGGCCCACCAGGCGCCCTCCAGCTTGCGGCTGCGGGTCACCTGCTCGTCGGTGAACTGCTTGCGCACCGAGACGGTCTTCGCGTCCCGGTCCGGCACGTCCACCCACTCCACCTTGTACCGGGTGCCCGGGGTGGTGGCCTCCGACAGGTCGGCGACGTGGTTGCTGCCGAGGTAGCAGCTCATCGCCTGGAGGCTGCCCGCGGTGTCGCCGTCGGGACGCTGCGCCAGCACGCGCAGCGCGCCCTTGCCGCCGCGGAAGCCGGCCGGCGGCGTCCACCGGAAGTACAGGCCGTTCGGCCCGCCGGCGTCCTCGGTCAGGAAGATCGCATGGGTGTACGGGTCGACCGCCACCGCCTCGTGCGAGTAGCGGCCGAGGAACTTCAGCGGCACCGGGTTCTGGTTGGCGGCCCGGTCGTGCGGGTCGACCTCGAAGACGTACCCGTGGTCGTAGAGGAACTTCCCGCCCTTGCGCTGCTCGGTCTCCTCGCAGGTCAGCCAGGTGCCCCACGGGGTGATGCCGCCGGCGCAGTTGTTGTGCGTGCCGGCCACGCTGACGTACTCACGCAGTCGCCGGCCCTGCCCGTCCACCTCGATGGTGGTGGTGCCGCCCTGAGCGCCCGGGTCGTAGGTCAGCCCGGCCAGCGCCGGCACCGGGTACGGCTCGCCGCCGCCGATCTCGTGGTTGTTGACCAGCACCGAGCCCTCCCGGCCGAGGAAGCAGCCGGTGCCGTCGGCGTCGCTGGGGGTCGGCTGGCCGGATTCCAGCAGGGTCGCGCCGGCCTGGGCCACGATGGTGTACGAGAAGCCGGGCGGCAGGGCCAGCAGGCCCGCCGGGTCGGGGACGAGGTCGCCGTAGCCGACCGCCGGACGGGTGGCGGCCCGGGCCGCCACCGGTCCCGCGATCGCTTCGAGGTTGCCGGCCACCACGATGCCGAGGCCGCCGGCCGCGCCGCCGCGCAGTACGGCCCGGCGGGAAATGGGGGAGGAGGTCACGTCGTCGCCTTTCCTGTTCACGATGGTTCCCTGAGCAGGCAAGCCGGACAGGACCAACGACGCCGGCGTGGCCGGCGGCGGGCGGGTGAACAGTCGACCAACCCTCGGTGCGTCGCGCGCCGTGCCGGGTCGGCGCGCGTCCGTTAGGGTTCCCCTCGATCGTGGACCGCGGCGGCGTCGGGGGGCAGAGGGTGGGCAGGCTCGCGACGGCGTACGGGCACGCGATCGCCGCGCACCGCGAGGCCGTACGGCGCTGGGAGGACGCCCGCCGGGCGCTCGCCGCCGCCGGGCCGCCGCCCCCCGACAACGCGGAGCTGGTCGCCCGGCTGGCCCGGGTCGGCGGCGACCTCGCCTCGGCGTCCGGCGCCGCCGACCTCACCGCCGCGCCGGTGCCGGTCCGCGTCGGCGAGGCGACCACCCTGGACGGGGGCTTTCCGGTGCTGCTGCCGCTGGCCGGCGGGATCCATCTCGCGGTGGACTGCGACGCCCGGGACCCCCGGGTCGGCGAACTGCTGCGGGCGGTGGTGGTACGGCTGCTCGCCGCCGCCCCGGCCGGCGCGGTCCGGGTCGCCGGGATCGACACCGTCGCCTTCGGGGCGGCCTTCCTGCCGCTGCGTCCCCTGCTCGACGCCGGGGTGCTCGCCCCGCCGGCCACCACCGCCGCCGACGTGGCCGCCCTCCTCGACGAGGCGGAGCGGCACGCCCGCGCCGCCCAGCACGCCGGCCCGGCCGACCGGGAGCTGCTGCTGCTCGTCGCCGCTTCCGCGCCGCCGCCGCGGGAACTGGCCCGGCTCGCCGCGCTGACCCACGCCGGCCCGGACGCCGCGGTCTGCGTCCTGCTCGCCGGTCACCCGCCGGCCGGCCCGGGGGACGCCCCGCCGCCGCTGGGCGCGACCACCCAGCTCCGGCTCAACGAGCGGTACGCGCTGGTCGGCGACCCGCCCGGGCAGCCGTACAGCGCCGACGGCACCGGGCTGGCCGCCGCGGTGCTGCTCGACGGGGATCCGCCCGCCGCTTCGGTGGCCGCGCTCGGCGCGCGGCTCGCCGCGGCCACCCGCCGCGCCGGGACGCCGCGCTTCACCGACCTGCTTCCCGCCCGGCGCTGGGCGGAACCGGCCGGACCGGGACTGCGGACGGTGCTCGGCCGGGCCGGTCGGGAGCCGGTGACGGTCGCCTTCGACGACGCCACCCCGCACTGGCTGGTGGGTGGTCGCACCGGGGCGGGCAAGACGGTGTTCCTGCTCGACGTGCTCTACGGGCTGGCCGCCCGGTACGCCCCGGCGGAACTCCAGCTCCTCCTGCTCGACTTCAAGGAGGGGGTGAGCTTCACCGAGTTCGTCCCCACCGAACGTGACCCGTCCTGGCTGCCGCACGCCCGCGCGGTCGGCATCGAGTCGGACCGCGAGTACGGCGTGGCCGTGCTGCGGGAGTTGCGCGCGGAGCTGACCCGGCGGGCCGACCTGCTCAAGCGGCACGGCGTCACCAAGCTCGCCGACCTGCCCCCGGACGCCCGGCCGCCCCGGATCGTCACCGTGGTCGACGAGTTCCAGGTGCTCTTCGCCGGCAACGACGCCCTCGCCCGGCAGGCCGTCGACCTGCTCGAGGAGCTGGCCCGCAAGGGCCGCTCGTACGGCCTGCACCTGGTGCTGGCCAGCCAGAGCACGACCGGCGTCGAGGCGCTCTACGGCCGGGCCGAGGCCATCTTCGGCCAGTTCCCGCTGCGGGTGGCACTGCCCGGCGGGGGCGGCGTGCTCGACCCGCTGAACGACGCGGCGAAGGCCCTGGAAGTCGGCTCCGCCGTGGTGAACACGGCAGGCGGGGCGGCGGGCGCCGACACCGTGGTCCGGTTCCCCGACGCGCACGCCGCCGCCAGGGACCTGGCCACCCTCCGCCACGAGCTGTGGACGGCCCGGCCGGCGGGTTCGCGACCACCCGCGGTCTTCCGGGGGTACGAGACGCCCCGGCTGACCGACCACCCCGCCTGGGCCGGGCTGCGACCCGGCGACGGGGTGCCGCTGGCCCTGGTCGGCCGCGCCGTCGACGTGGCCGGCAGCGCCGCCGGGTTCACCCTGGACGCCACCCCCGGCCGGCACCTGGCCGTGGTGGGCACCGCCACCGCCGGGGCGGACGTGCTCCGGTCGGCCACGCTCAGCCTGGCCCGGCAGCACGTCCCCGGCACCGCCCGCTTCCTGCTCGCCCCGCTCGCCGCCGGGGCGGTCGAGCCGGCCGACGACCTGGCCATGACCCTGGCCGCCGCCGGCCATCCCGTCGAACGCCTCGACGCGACCGCCGTGCCGGAGCGCATCGCCGTGCTCGCCACCCCGGATGACTCCGGCGGCACCACCGCCGGCCGGACCTACCTCGTGGTGTTCGGCATGGACGCCGCCTCCGCCGCGCTGGGCGTCACCGACCCGGCCACCTTCCGCTCGGGACACGACGACCTGCGGGCGCTGCTGCGCCAGGGACCGGGCCACGGGGTGCACCTGCTCGGCTGGTGGCGGGGGCTGCGCCGGCTGGCCGAGGACCTCGGCGGCGCGCAGCACCGGGACGACGTCGCCTGCCTGGTCGCGCTGAACGTGCCCGGCGCCGACCTCGGCCTGCACCTCGGCGTGCACGACCTCGGCTACACCCCGCGCGCCGGCCGGGCGCTGCTGGTGGACCGGCACGACCAGCGCGTCCGGCTGATCGTTCCGTTCGTCCATTCCGGACCCGAGCCGGACGGGGGTGAGGGCCGGTGACCGCCCTGGAGGAGTACGCGGCGCTGGCCCGGCAGCTCTCCGCCCAGCGGCGCGGCGCGGATCGGGCCGCCATCGCCGAGGCGGAACGCCGCCGGGCGCTGCAGGCCGGGCTCGACCAGCTCGGCCGGCGGCTCGCGGCCCAGCGGCAGCGGCTCGGCCAGCTCGGCCGGGCCATCGGCGCCGCCACGCCCGGCACGGACCTCGCCGTCCCGTCCGGCGCCGACACCGCCTCGTCGGACGCCGACCTCGCCGCCGCGTCCGGGCCGGCGGTGCCATTGGCCGTGCCCGCCCCGACCGTCATGGCGCCGTCCGGTCCCGGTCACTCCGGAGCGGTGGGTTCCGGCGGCGCAGCCGCCGCGCCGGGGCGGCCGGGGGTCGGGGCGTACCCGCCGGGGGTGGTGGTGGCGACCGGCGCGAGGCCCACGACGGGCGTCGGGGTGCCGGCGCCCCGCGCGGCGGAGGCCGACCCGGCGGCCGAGTTGGCGGCGGCCCGGCAGCTCGCCGACGAGGCGGACCGGCACGGGCAGTGGGCCGACGCGCTCGCCCGACGGCCGGCGCTGCTGCCGACCTGGTCCCCGCCGGCCCGGGCGGCCGCCGTCTACACCTGCTGCGCGCTGGCCGGGGCGGTGCTGATGCTGGCCATGGTCGTCGCCTCCGGCCTGGCGATGGTCGGGCTCGGCACCCTGTACGCCTCGATGTGCGCCGGCCTGCCGGTGGCGTCGTTCGTCGCCGGCTACCTGGTGCTCGGCCGGTGGGGACGACCGGTGATCGACGGTGACGCCCCGGCGTCGCGGTTCGTCCCGCTCGGCTTCGTCATCTGCGTCCTGCTGGTGCCGCTGGTCTACTGCGCGTACCTGCTGGCGTTCCGCGTGCTGCGCTGAGCGGGCCGGAGTTCGTCCGCGCCGTCCAATGCCAGCCGGGCCACCTCGGCCGCGCAGCCCCACGAGAGGGTGACCCCCGCGCCCCCGTGGCCGTAGGCGTGCACCAGCCGACGCCCGGGCGGGCTGCCCGGCGCCACCGCCACCCGCGGGCCGCCGTGCCGGGCCGGTCGCAGCCCGACCCGTTCGCCGAGCACCGGCGCGGTGGCCAGTTCCGGCACCAGGGCCATGCACCGGCGCCGGATCGCCGCCGAGGTGGCCGGGTCGGGCCGGGTGTCCCACTCGCCCGGCTCGAACGTGCCGCCCAGCACCACGTCGTGCCGGCGCGGGTGCACGTAGGTGATGCCCGCCGGATTGTCCTCGTCGCGGACGGAGGTGGTCAGCCCCGGGTTCGCCACCAGCACGAGCTGACCGCGGACCGGGTGCACGGCCGGGTCGTCGGCGAGCCGACCGGCGGCCAGCCCGGTGGCGTTGACCACCGTCGGCGCCAGGGCGAAGCCGTCGGTGAGCCGGTCGAGCCGGCCGCGCAGCAGCCGTCCGCCGGCGCCGGCGAACCGCTCCCGCAGCCAGCGGAGGTACGGCGGCATCTCCACGGTCGGCGCGGTGAACCGCAGCTCCGTCGAGTACGGCCCGGCGCCCGGCGTGGTGACCAGGTCCGCGGTCGCCGCCGCCCACCAGGGCGGGCCCGCCCACGGCCGGCGCAGCAGCATCCGGGTCGGCCGGGCCACCACCCCCGGTACGCCCGCCGCGGCCTGCCGGCCCAGCTCGGCTTGGGTCTCCCGGGCCCAGCGCAGCACCCGCGGGTCCGCCTCGGTGTGGCTGGGATACCAGACCGCGGCGGCCACCGCCGAGACGGTGTCCGCCGGGTCATCGGCGGCCAGCAGGGTCACCCGCGCGCCCCGTTCCCGCAGCCGCACCGCCGCGGTCAACCCGATGATCCCGCCACCGACCAC
Organism: Micromonospora sp. GCM10011541; assembly: GCF_042650725.1. NCBI lineage: Bacteria > Bacillati > Actinomycetota > Actinomycetes > Micromonosporales > Micromonosporaceae > Micromonospora > Micromonospora sp. GCM10011541. The sequence goes on along the minus strand of NZ_JBHSBP010000010.1, from coordinate 101,712 downwards.
CACCACGTCCGCCCGGTCCGTCATGGTCAGCCTCCGTTTCCAATCATGTTGCGTGGGTGAGCTCATGATTGGATGTCCTGCCTTGCGGTGGGACGGTCCCGGTGTTGCCCGCTTTGGCGGTGCCGGGTTGACGTTTCACGGCCACCAGCCCCGTGGGCGGGGTCTTACGGTCGGCTCCACGTCCGTTTCGCGTCTCCGAGCCACTCCCGGCGACGGTGACCGCGAGCGCGGCCAGGTTCCGTGCGGCGTTGACGTCCCGGTCCAGGACGAGGCCGCACAGGGTGCAGGTGTAGGTGCGCTCGGACAGGGCGAGTTTGGTTTTCACTACGCCGCAGCCCGAGCAGGTCTTCGAGGACGGATACCAGCGGTCGGCCACCACCAGCCGCCCGCCGTTCCATGAGGTTTTGTAGGCCAGTTGCCGGCGTAGTTCGGCGAACCCGGCGTCGGCGATGCGCCGGGCCAGCCGCCGGTTGGCGAGCATCCCGGCCACGTTGAGGTCCTCGACCACGATGGTGCCGTACTCGCGGGCGAGCCGGCTGGTGAGCTTGTGCAGGCCGTCGCGGCGCAGATGAGCGACCCGGGCGTGCGCCCGGCCGAGCCGGGCGCGGGCCCGTTCCCACCGCTTCGACGCACGCTGGCCGGTGCGCCGGTCAGGGCCGACCCGGCGACAGACGCGCCGGGCCAGACGCCGCATCCGGCGGGCGGCGGCGTCCAGGTAGCGCGGGTTGGGCTCCACCTCACCGGTGGACAGCACCGCCAGATGCGTCACACCCAGGTCGACACCGACTGTCGCATCCGGGCAGGTCGGCATACCCTGGACGCGCTGCACCGCGCAGGTGAAGGACACGTACCAACGGCCACCGTCGCGGCGCACCGTCGCCGACAAGACCCGACCGGTGCCTGCCTCCAGGCGGCGGGCGAGCTTACGGGCGGACTCGTGCAGCCTCAACCGGCCCAGCCGGGGCAACACCACATGCCTACGGTCCGGCTCGACCCGGATCGCCCCCGTGGTGAACCGCACCGACGGGGTCGACCGGCGGCGTGACTTGAAACGCGGGAACCCCACCCGCCGCCCGGCACGCTTACCGGCCCGGGAGTCCGACCAGTTCTTCAACCCCCTGGCCAGCGCGTCCAGACCCGTGTTGAACGCCTCCTTCGAACACTCGGCCCACCACGGCGCCACATCGGCCTTCGCCGCGTTCCACGCCCTGCGTAGCGCCGACAGAGACCAGCCGATCGTGGGGGTGAGGTGCTCGTCGAGGATGCCGTAAGTACGTTCGGCGGCCCGCTGGTCCATGACCGCTATGACCCGGGCCAGCGCCCAGTTGTGGGCCACCCGCGCCGCACCAGCATGCGCGAGCACCATCCGCTCCTGGCGGGGTGTCAGGTCCAACGCGAACCGGTACGCCTGCACCACACTCAACCGCTCGCGGCCCGCCACGCCCAGCAGCGTAACCATCCGATACGACATTCATCCGCAACCACCACCGCCACACCCCCAGGGCACCGACCCCCGCCGACCGCCTGATCCCCCGTCACAACGCACCACCCACACCGCAAGCCGCTCTTTTAAGGCCACCAACGCATACCAACACCTACTCAACCGGCAACAGTTGACACCCCCGTCGGACCGCCCCCAGCGGGCGGCTGGACCCGGATCGTCTCCACGCGGGACGGTGCGGTCCAAGACGCGTCCACCGCCCGGATCCGTGACCTGGTCCGGGGCCGGGGCGGCCGGCTCCGGTTGGCATACACCCGCTCGGCGCGCGGCGGCCGGGTGGACGCGCTGATCGCCCGCTTCCGGGCGGAGAACCCGGAGGTGGAGGTGGTCGCCGAGACCGGCTGGACGGCGCCGAACGTCGCGGGCCTGCTCGCCGGCCGCCTCGACGCGGCCTTCGTCCGCCCGCCGGTGCCCGAGCCGGGCCTGACCTGCCGGATCGTCGACACCGAGGAGCTGCTGCTGGCCGTGCCGGCGCGGCATCCGCTCGCCACCGGCCGCCGCCGGCTCGACCGGGCCGAGGTGGCCGGCCTCCCCGCGGTGATGTGGCCGCGGGAGAACGGCCCGGGCATGTTCGACCGCACGATCGCCCAGATCTGGCCGGACGGGAGCTTCCACCTGGTCCGCCAGGAGCCCGACGACGAGCAGTTGCTGCGCGCGGTGGCCGAGGGGGAGGTGGTCGCGGCCGTGCCGGCCGGCCGGGCCCGGGCGTTGACCCTGCCCGGGGTACGGCTGCGCCGGTTCACCGCACCGACGCCGACCGTCGACATCGGACTCGCCTGGCGCCGGGGCACCACCAACCCCGCCGTACGCCGCCTCGCCGCCCTGCTCGCCGCCGGCTGACGGGTGCCGGCCGGGCCGTTGTCGTGTCAGGATCTGTCCCCGGCCCCTCGGCGTGATGTGGCCGGGGCGGTCGACCGCGTCATGCGGGTAGACGAGGACCAGTCCAGGGGAGGGCGCGTGAGCGCGGCGCAGATCATGGCGAGGCTGGCGGCGGCGGCCCAGAAGCTGGACGAGGCGAAGGCCAAGACGGCCGCCGCGGCGCAGGACGCCGCCGAGGCGCGGGCCCTGGTCGCCGGCGCCCTCGAAGGCGTGGCGGCCGGTCCGCTGGTCGGCGCGATCGACGCGTACCGGCAGGCCCTCGCCCAGGCCGCGCAGGGCGGCGAGCCGGCGAAGCAGCATGTCCAGGAGACCATCGCCAAGGTCCAGGCGCTGGGCAGCTGACCGGGGTCACCGGGCCCGGGCCCAGGTGAGGAAGCGCTCGGTCAGGTTCTCCGGTGCGGCGCGCCCGTTGAGCTGGGAGAGCTGGGCGCCGGCCTCGGCCATCAGGGTGCTCAGGTAGACCAGCAGCGCGGTACGGTCGGCGCGGTACTCGACCAGCAGGGCCAACCGCGCCGGTTGGTAGGGCCACTCGGCGCCACAGGCCCGGCAGCGCCACAGTGGACGTATTGGCAGGTGCGGCCGGGACGGCCGGCTCACCGCGGATTGCCGTTCTGCCACCACCCGCCGGCCCGCCAGCGCTGCGCCCTGGTGAGGTTGCCGGCGCGGCCCGGGTTGGTCGTGGGGAAGACCTGGGTCGGGGCGCTCGTCCATGTTGGCCGCTCGTTGAGGGGTGTCCGGTGCTGGGGGGCCGGGAGCGTCGGTTCGGGCCTGCTGCGCCATAACAGGAAACGCATGGGGGAGGCCTCCTTCAGAGTGGATGGGGATCGCCTCGACGGCCTTGGCGGGGTGGTCCTGCGCCGACGCCGCCGGGCTGCTCGCCTCCACCGCGCCGTTCGCAGCTCAGCCGCGTTCAGCGATTCGCCTTGACCAGCAGGGCGAAGCGAACCTCGGGGCAGGGGTAGTCCTCGCCGCAGTGGCAGAGCCAGCGGGTGACCCGGCGCGGGGGATGTGCGAAGAGGATGTCGTCGGCATCGTCCATGTCTTGCTCGGACACAAAGGGCGGTTGGTCGCGTTGCTCGTCCACGGGTGTCTCCCGTCGGTCTCCCTCGGCTCGGCTGCGGTGTTGCGGGCATGCGCAGTGTCGCTCAGGACGTCCGGCATGGGTGGGCTCCGGCACGCCCGGCCGTCCCGGGGGACCGGCCGACCGGGCGCTCTGCGCGGTGGGAAAGGACCAACTCCAAGGGTGCTGACCAGGGAGCCGATCAGCTTGGAGCCTATGATAACAAGCTATCGCAGTCAAGCTATCACTTGCGATAACAAGGCGAGGAGTGGTCGAATAGCGGTGCTGACCAGGGAGCACCGCTATGCCGCCAAGCCCCAAGTGGGTTGAGCTTGCCGAGCACATCCGCAAGCAGATCTCCTCGGGCGAGTTGTCGCCCGGAGAGAAGCTGCCCTCCACCTCGCAGCTCTGTCAGATCCACGGCGTCTCCGCGATCGTCGTGCGGAACGCGATGCTGACCCTCAAAGCCGAAGGCCTCGTCGTGGGCGTGCCAGGAGTCGGTGTCTTCGTCGCCGACCGCTGAGGCCGGCCGCTCGCTGTGGCCAGTCGACCTCATCACGGAACTGGCGGAGACATGGCGCTGACCAAGGCTGACCCTTCCGACCCGCTGCTGGGCGCCGAGGTGATCGCCCAGAGATCGTCAAGGACCTAAAGGCGGTGCCGGCTGAGTTCGTCGCCATCGCCGACGCGCTCTCCCGGCGGGAGGCGGCAGGACCGGCCGAGTAGGGTCAGCTCCGCGACCGGGGCAGGCAGCACTTCTTGTACTTGCTGCCTGACCCGCGCCAGCACGGCTCGTTGCGGCCCGGCGGCCACGGTATCGGGTCGGCCTCCGCGAGCAGGGAGTCGGCATACTCGTCCACCGTCGTCAGGTCCGTCGGGTCGAGGTCGGCGTCCCCGGCGAAGGTGGCCAGGCCCTCCGCGGAGCCGGCGACGAGCCCCAGCTCGGTCACGCCCTCCTCGGCCAGCGCGACCAGGTGGCGCTCGGCCCGGGCCCGGTGGTCGTCCCAACCCGTCCCGTACGTCTCCGCCAGCGCCGGCCAGCGCAGCAGCAGCGCGTTGAACTCCGGCCGGGGCCAGAAGACGATCCCGTTCGGACCGTCGTCGAGCTGGTCGAGGGCTCGTGAGCTGGCGGCCCGCAGCCGGTCGGCCAGGTTGTCGAGGTCGTCGTGGGGCAGCTCCATCTCCCCGCGTAGCCGGTGCCGCTGCTGAACGAGTCCGTACACCATGGCGGCGGTCTGCTGCTGCGACTCCTCCGCCGCGTACGGCCGGTCCGTGCTCCGGTCCAGGAGCTCGCGGACCGCGTCGGTCAGCCAACGCTCGGCGAGGTCGTCGTACCCGACTTCCTCCAGCACCTCGGTCACGTAGATTGCGGTCGGGTCGACGGTCAGCAGCGGGCGCAGCTCCTCCAGCCCTGCCATGGCGTCGTCGACACGGCCCAACCGGTGCAGCAGCCGGGCGCGCATCGCTCGGGAGTAGCCGTCGGGCTCGCCGTGGGTGCGGTAGACGTCGATGGCGCGTTCGGTCAGGGCCAGCGCCCGTTCCGGGTCGTCCTCCTCCCGTTCGACGATCTCCGCGGCGAGGGTCAGCGCGTACCCGAAGTCGCGCTTGTCCAGGATGTGGCCGCCGTCGACCGCGTCGACCAGGCGCGTGACCAGCGCCTCCGGGTCGGGCGCGGAGTGCGCGACGTGAGCGATCTCGTCGAGGTCGTCGCTGCTCAGTAACTCGGTGGAGGGGGTCATCGCACCTCCCGTGATCTGCCCGGACGAATCGGCACAGCGTAACGCCGCCGACCGGTGGCAGAACCGTTGACACGAAGGAGATCCGGCGGTCAGCGGTGCGTGACGCCGCCGCGCAACCGATTCATGCGCCCGAAATGCCTGATCGCGCTCCCATCGGGAGTTCACGTTACCCGTCCGTAACTTTTCATTGACGAGCACGAATTGTGACCCGCATCATCGTTCCACGATCGATCGGATCCCCCCACCCACCGTCCCGGCTCCCCGGGTGCCTCCCACCGGAGGTGCAGCCATGCTGCTCCGAACGATCCTCGCCGCCACCACCGCCGTCGCCGCCCTGCTGGTCCCGGCCACCGCCGCCCAGGCCGGCCCCCATCGCGCCACCACCAGCGCCGCAACCACCACCAGCGCCGCAACCGCCACCAGCGCCGCAACCGCCGGCACCGCGGCCGGCACCGAGGCGATCGCCGCCGCCGGCGCCAACCCCGTCATCGTCGTCGGGGGACTGATCGGCGTCTCCATCGCGTACGAGCCGATCGCCGCCCGGCTGCGCGCCGACGGCTTCCGGGTCTCCATCTACCAGCTCCCCGGGCTCGGCTTCGGCGACATCCGCGAATCCGCCCGCGCCCTCGCCGCGTACGTCAACCAGGTCCGCGCCGCCACCGGGGCGGCCAAGGTGGACCTGGTCACCCACTCCGAGGGCGGCCTGGTCTCCCGCTGGTACGTCAAGTTCCTCGGCGGCGTCGACAAGGTCGACCACTACCTCAGCCTCGGCAGCCCGCAGCAGGGCACCTACGCCGCCAACATCCTGAAGTTCGTCGGGCTCGGCAGCTGCGCCGGCATCGTCGCCTGCGAGCAGATGTCGATCGGCTCGGACCTGCTCACCGCCCTCAACGGCGGCGACGACACGCCGGGATCGGTGCGCTGGACCACCGTCCGGACGTGGCAGGACGAGCTGGTCTGGCCGATCGACAACGCCGGCCTCGCCGACGGGGCGACCAACGTGCTGATCCAGTCGTGGTGCCCGCTGCGGCTGGTCGGCCACCTCGGTCTCATCCTCGACGGGACGACCTACACGGTGGTCCGCCAGGCGCTCACCGACGCCGCGATCCGCCCCAACTGCTTCGCCCTGTAGCGCGCCGGAGACGGCCGGCCGCCGAGGTGGCGGCCGGCCGTCGCGCGTACGGGAGTCAGGTGGCCTTGGCGAGCGCCTCGAACTCGCCGTCCGTGAGCTTCACCTCGGCCGCGGCGATGTTCTCCTCAAGGTGCGCCACGGAGGACGTACCCGGGATGGGGAGCATGACCGGCGACCGGCGCAACAGCCAGGCGAGCGCGAGCTGCGCGGGCGTCGCGCCGTGCTCGGTGGAGATCTCGTCCAGCGGACCGCCCGGCTTGGCCAGGTTGCCGGTGGCGATCGGGAACCACGGGATGAACGCCAGGTCGTTGCGCTCGCAGTGGTCGAGCACGTCCTCCGCGCTGCGGTCGGCGAGGTTGTAGAGGTTCTGCACGGAGACGATCGGGGTGATCTTCCGGGCCGCCTCGATCTGCTCCACGGTCACCTCGGACAGGCCGATGTGCCGGATCTTGCCCTCCTGCTTGAGCAGCGCCAGCTCGCCGAGCTGGTCCTCCAGCGGCACCTTGGCGTCGATCCGGTGCAGCTGGTAGAGCCCGATGCTGTCCAGGCCCAGGTGGCGCAGGCTCAGCTCGCACTGCTGGCGCAGGTACTCCGGGCGACCCAGCGGCCGCCAGTCGCCGGGGCCGGAGCGGGACAGCCCGGCCTTGGTGGCGACGACCAGGTCGTCGGGGTACGGGTGCAGCGCCTCCTTGATCAGCAGCTCGCTGACGAAGGGCCCGTACGAGTCGGCGGTGTCGATGAACGTCACGCCCAGCTCGTACGCCCGGCGCAGCACCCGGACCGCCTCGGCCGGGTCCTTCGGATCACCCCAGACCCCGGGCCCGGTGAGCTGCATCGCCCCGTAGCCCAGCCGGTCCACCTGGAGGTCGCCACCGATCCGGTACGTGCCGGAGGCCTTCGCGGGCTGCTTGCCGGGGTCGATCGCCATGAGCCGCTCCCATTCCTGTTCCGTCGTCGTCAGCGTCCGGTGTTGTTCCCGCAATACGGCGGGCGCAACATCCGGGCCCGGGTTGTGGGCGGAGACACGCCCAGCCGGGGTGATCGTTTCCGATCCTGCCGCGCCGCGACCCCTGCGGGGACGGAGGGCCCAGCAGGTCGGCTACCGGGCCGGCGCGGGGCAGTTGCGGCGAGCGCCCGCTACGGCCGTCCGGCACGTGCGACGCTGTGCCCGGGTCGGACGTACGTCGGGAGGGGGCGCCATGTCGGGAACGCCGCAGGTCGACTTCGCGCTCGACACGTTCGAGTGCATCGTGCTGTACCCGGGGCCGTCCGGTCGGGCCCTGCCGGACGAGACGGTGCAACGGTTGCAGGCCGAGCACGTCCAGCACATGCGGGCGCTGCAACGGCGGGGCATCCTCCTGGTCGACGGCTCGGTGGACGGGCCGGCCCGCGAGCCGGACCCGCCGATCGGCTTCGGCCTGGCCCGGACCGGCTCGGTGGACGACGTCCGCAGCGTGATGGAGGCCGACCCCGCCGTGCAGGCCGGCCTCTACCGGGTGGACGTGCTGACCTTCCTCTGCCCGGCCGGCTCGCTCGAGTTCCCGCTGGCCAAGACGCAGACCTGAGGCCGGCCTCAGCTCCGGCCTCTGCCGGACCGCCCCCGCGGCGCAGTCGACCAGCGCGTCCAGGTCGCGTCGCCAGGTTCCCTCGCCGACTCGTGCGGACGCCCGCGGCCGCCGTGGACCCGCCGCCGGGTGGACTCCAGGAGGACCTCAGTCGGGGCACAAAGGCGAGCGGTACGATTTCGGCCGCGCGGTCGCCGGTGCCCGCCGACATACGATGTTCCGGTGCGGTTCCGTCCGCCCGCTGCGCGGGGATCGCGCCGTTGGACAAAGTTCCGCAGCCCGCAAGGGATCGGCCGGCAGGTCGATCCGAAGGAGAGACTAGCCTGATGGGCGTGACACGCCGCGCGAAGATCGTCTGCACCCTCGGCCCCGCCACCTCGTCCCCCGAGCGCATCCGGGGCCTGGTCGAGGCGGGTATGAACGTGGCGAGGCTCAACTTCAGCCACGGCAGCCACTCCGACCACGAGTCGGTCTACCGCCTGGTCCGCGAGGCGGCCGAGGCGGCCGGCCACCCGGTGGCGATCCTCGCCGACCTGCAGGGCCCCAAGATCCGGCTGGGCCGGTTCGCCGACGGCCCGCACGAGTGGCGCACCGGCGACTCCGTCGTGATCACCGGGGACGACATCCTCGGCACCAAGGACCGCGTCTCCTGCACCTACCGCAAGCTGCCGCAGGAGGTGAAGCCGGGCGACCGGCTGCTGATCGACGACGGCCGGGTCGCCGTCGAGGTCAGCGACGTCACCGGCAACGACATCCGCTGCCTGGTCACCGAGGGCGGCCCGGTGTCCAACAACAAGGGCATCTCGCTGCCCAACGTGGCGGTCAGCGTGCCGGCGATGTCGGAGAAGGACGCCGAGGACCTCCGCTTCGCCCTCGGCCTGGGCGTCGACCTGATCGCGCTCTCCTTCGTCCGCTCGGCCGAGGACATCAAGCTGGTGCACGGCATCATGGCCGAGGAGGGCGTGTACCGCCCGGTGCTGGCCAAGGTCGAGAAGCCCGAGGCGGTGGACCACCTGGAGGCGATCGTGCTCGCCTTCGACGGTGTGATGGTCGCCCGCGGCGACCTCGGCGTCGAGATGCCGCTGGACCAGGTGCCGCTGGTGCAGAAGCGCGCCGTCCAGCTCTGCCGGGAGAACGCCAAGCCGGTCATCGTGGCCACCCAGATGCTCGACTCCATGATCGAGAACTCCCGGCCGACCCGCGCGGAGGCCTCCGACGTGGCCAACGCGGTGCTCGACGGCGCGGACGCGGTGATGCTCTCCGGCGAGACCAGCGTCGGCAAGTACCCGGTGCTGACCGTCAGCACCATGGCGAAGATCGTCACCACCACCGAGTCCGGGTCGATCGGGGTGCCCCGGCTCCAGCACGACCCGCGTACCCACGGTGGCGCGCTGACCGTCGCCGCCTCCTCGATCGCCCGGGCCATCGGCGCCAAGGCGCTGGTCGCGTTCTCGCAGACCGGCGACACCGTCAAGCGGCTGAGCCGGCTGCACTGCGACCTGCCGCTGCTGGCCTTCACCCCGGTCCCCGAGGTGCGCAACCAGCTCGCGCTCTGCTGGGGCGTGGAGACCTTCCTGATGCCGTTCGTGGAGCACACCGACGACATGTTCCGTCAGGTCGACCAGGCGCTGCTCGGCCTCAACCGGGCCAACCCCGGCGACTACGTGGTGATCGTCGCCGGCAGCCCGCCCGGCACCCCGGGCTCCACCAACACCCTGCGGGTGCACCAGCTCGGCTCGCTGGTCGACGCCGCTTCCGCGCGGGCCCTGCAGTGACCGAGCGTCCGGCGGCCGGGCAGGCCGCGGTCGACCAGTTGCTGGAGGTCCTCGACCTCGAGCACACCGGCGAGATGGCCTTCCGCGGGATGAGCCCGCCGGTCGGCCCGCAGCGGGTGTACGGCGGGCAGGTCGCCGGCCAGGCGCTGGTCGCCGCCGGTCGCACCGTCGACCCGGACCGCTTCGTGCACTCGCTGCACGGCTACTTCGTCCGCCCCGGGGACCCGGTCGAGCCGATCGAGTACCAGGTGGAGAACGTCCGCGACGGTCGCTCCTTCTCGGTACGCCGCTCGGTGGCCCTCCAGCACGACAAGCCGATCTTCTTCATGTCGGCGTCGTTCCAGCGACAGGAGGAGGGCCTCGACCACCAGGCCCCCACCCCGCCGGACGTGCCCGGGCCGGACGACGTGCCCACCATGGCCGACCGGCTCTCCCGGTACCCCGAGCGGCTCGGGATCTGGGGGCAGATCCCGCGCCCGATCGATGTCCGGTATGTCGGCGAGCCCGGCTGGGTACGCCCCGGTGACCGGCCCGCCGACCCGTACCAGCGGGTGTGGATGCGCATCGACGGCAAGCTGCCCGACGATCCGCTGCTGCACGCCTGCGCCCTGGCGTACGCCTCGGACCTGACCCTGCTCGACTCGGTGCTGTCGGTGCACGGTGAGGTCTGGGGCCCCGGCGGTGTGGTGGGGGCGAGCCTCGACCACGCGCTGTGGTTCCACCGGTCGTTCCGGGCCGACGAGTGGTTCCTGTACGACTGCTGGAGCCCGTCCGCCTCCGGCGCGCGCGGGCTGGCCACCGGCCGGATGTTCACCACCGACGGCCGGCACATCGCCAGCGCGGTCCAGGAGGGGCTGCTCCGCCGCGTCGGCGCCTGACCGGCCGGCGACTGTGCCGTGACCGATCGGCCGAGGGTCGCCGGCCCGGGCGGCTGATCAGCGGACTAACCTTGCCGCATGCGTCTCTCCGCCCGGGTCGACTATGCCCTCCGCGCGGCGGCCGAGCTGGCCTCGGTCGCCGACGGCACGGTGGCCGGACGCAGCCGACCGGTCACCGCCGAGCAGATCGCCCGCGCCCAGGAGATCCCGCCGAAGTTCCTGGAGAGCATCCTGCTCCAGCTGCGCCGGGGCGGGATCGTGCACGCCCAGCGCGGTCCGGAGGGCGGCTACTGGCTGGCCCGGCCGGCCTCGGAGATCTCGCTCGCGGAGGTGATCCGGGTGATCGACGGCCCGCTGGCGCACATCCGGGGTCACCGGCCGGAGGAACTCGGCTACCAGGGCGCCGCGCGTGCCCTGCAGGACGTCTGGATCGCCTTGCGGGCCAGCGAGCGGGAGATCCTCGACCTGGTCACCATCGCCGACGTGGCCAGCGGCTCGCTGCCAGGCCGGGTCAACGAACTCGCCGCCGATCCGCGCGCCTGGACCTGACCCGCGCCTCCGCCGGGGCCGTTCGGCAATTCCCACCAACCGGATAGGGGACTTGACCGGAGCGCCTCCGTGCCGCATTGTCGACCAAGTCGATAGGAGATACCGAAAAGTCAGGGGGCGCTCGTGCGCAAGCTGCTGATCCTCGCTCTGGTCGGGCTCGCGGCGCAGCTGGTCGACGGCGCGCTGGGCATGGCGTACGGGTTGACCTCGTCCACCCTGCTGCTCTTCGCCGGAGTGGCGCCGGCCGCCGCCTCCGCGTCGGTGCACCTGGCCGAGATCGGCACCACGCTCGCGGCCGGAGTGGCGCACTGGCGGTTCGGCAACGTCGACTGGCGGGTGGTCGGCCGGATCGCGGTGCCGGGAGCGATCGGGGCGTTCGCCGGCGCCACCTTCCTGAGCGCCATCTCCACCGAGGCCGCCGCGCCCTGGATGGCCGCGATCCTGTTCACCCTCGGCGCGTACCTGCTGGTGCGCTTCTCCCGACCGCTGCGGGCGAACCGGGCCGCAGGCCCGCTGCGCGGGCGGTTCCTCGGCCCGCTCGGCCTGGTGGCCGGCTTCGTCGACGCCACCGGCGGCGGGGGCTGGGGGCCGGTGGCCACCCCGGCGCTGCTGGTCTCCGGCCGGATGGAGCCGCGCAAGGTGATCGGCTCCGTGGACACCGCCGAGTTCGTGGTGGCGGGCGCGGCCAGCGCCGGCTTCCTGATCGGCCTGGGCGCCGAGGGCTTCCTGCTGCCCACCGTGGCCGCGCTCCTGGTCGGCGGCCTGGTCGCCGCGCCGATCGCCGCCTGGCTGGTGCGGATCGTCCCGGCCCAGCTGCTCGGCGCCACCATCGGCGGGGTGATCGTGCTGACCAACGCCCGCACGCTGATCCGCGCCGGTGAACTGGGCGGTCCGGTCCCGCCCCTGCTGTACGTGCTGCTCGCCGCCGGCTGGCTCGTCGCGCTGGTCCTGGCGGTGCGCGCGCTGCGGCGTACCCGCTTGGCCCGGGCCACCGCCCAGGCCGCGCTCGCCGCCGACCCCGCCCCGGCGACGGTCGCCGCCGAAGCGGTCCCGGCGACGGCGGTCGCCGCCGACGCGAGCGGGGCGGTCGAGCCCGCGACCGCCGACGCGGACCGGCCCCGTCGGCTGGCCGCGGCCGTCGAGGGCTGATCCCGCTCCCGGCGCCTGCGCCTGAGAGGTGGGACCCCGCCCCCGGCCCGGCACGTGCGCGGCGGGCGCCGGCCGACGAACCCCGTGACAACGGTCGTGGCCGCCGCGAGATCTCGACGTACGTCACCGACGGTTGCTGCCCCGCGCGGCCGGCCTACCCGCAGCACGTCCTTTGCTCTGCTTCAACCAGCGCAACACCCCGCTGACCAGCGCATCCTCGTCCGCGGCTGGCGATGGCCAGGCGGATCCCGCGACTCTGCGTGACTGTTGCCTCCGCTGAAGCAGAGCAAAGGACGTCCGTGACAACGTGGCACGCCTTGCCGGCGCCGGCCGCCGCGCCTTGCCGGTGCCGGCCGCCGCGCCTTGCCGGTCCGGTCGCCGCGTTGTCCGGTCGGCGGTCAGCCGGCCGGCAGGTCCTCAGCCGCCGCGGAGAGCAGATCCCACGCCTCGTCGACGTGCGTCTCGGTGGTCAGCGGCGAGCCGACCGCCAGCCGCAGCGTGTACCGCCCCTCCACCCGGGTGTGCGTCAGGTGCACCCGGCCGGTGTCGTTGACCCGGCGCAGCAGCTCGGCGTTCGGCTCGTCACCCGCCCGCAGCCGGAAGCAGACCAGCGAGAACGGATGCGCGGCGGCCAGCTCGAACCGGTCGTCGGCCGCCACCCGCGCCGCGAAGCGGGCGGCGAGCGCCACTCCCGATCGGATGTGCGCCCGCAACCCCTCGACGCCGTACCAGCGGAGCACGAACCAGAGCTTGAGTGCCCGGAACCGGCGGCCCAGCGGCACCTGCCAGTCCCGGTAGTCGATCACCGCGCCGGACTCGGTGGCCGCGTTGCGCAGGAACTCCGGCATCACCGTCAACGCCTCGATCAGTTCGCCCCGCTCGGCCACCCAGAACGCGTCGCAGTCGAAGCCGGTGAGCAGCCACTTGTGCGGGTCGAAGCAGTAGGAGTCCGCGCGCTCCAGGCCGGCGTGCGACCAGCGCAGCTCCGGGCAGACCGCGGCCGCTCCCGCGTACGCGGCGTCGACATGCAGCCAGACGCCGTACTCCGCGCAGATGCTGCCGATCTCCGGCAGCGGGTCGACGGCGGTGGTGGAGGTGGTCCCGATCGTCGCCACCACGATCGCCGGCGTCACCCCGGCGGCCCGGTCCGCCTCGATCGCCGCCCGCAGCGCCTCCGGGCGCATCGCCTGGGTCCGCGGGTCCACCTCGACCGCTCGGACCCCGTCGGCGCCCAGCCCCGCGATCCGGGCGGCCTTCTCGATCGAGGAGTGCCCCTGGGTGGAGGTGTACGCCCGGTACCGCCGGTCGATCCCGTCCGCCCGCCAGCCGCCCTTGCTCGCCCGGTGCAGCGCGCCCAGCGTGGCGACCAGCGTGGCCGAGGACGCGGAGTCCTGGATCACCCCGCCGCCCCGGCCGGCGGAGCGGAACCGCTCCGGCAGGTCCAGCAGCCCGGCGAGCCAGTCCAGCATCACCGTCTCCAGTTCGGTGCAGGCCGGCCCGGTGGCCCAGAGCATGCCCTGCACGCCGAGACCGGAGCTGACCAGGTCGCCGAGGACGCTCGGGCCGGAGGTGTTGGCCGGGAAGTAGCCGAAGAAGCCGGGATGCTGCCAGTGCGTCAGCCGCGGCGCGATCACGTTGTCCAGGTCGGCGAGCAGCGACTCGACCGGCTCGCCCCGGTCGGTCGGGCCGGCCGGCAGTGCGGCGGCCACCGCCCCCGGCGGGTCCTGCGACGTCACCGGTCGCTGCCCGAGCGTCGTCCAGTAGTCCGCGATCCAGTCGACCACCGCGTACCCGGCGCGCCGGAACTCCTCGGGGTTCATGTGCTCAGCCATGACCCCGAGTCGATCAGGTGGGTTGTCGCGGATCAAGGGGCGGGAGGGGGAAAGGCAGGCACCGGGTCGCCGACCGCGGAATCCGCAGCGCCGGCGACCCGGTGCACCACACCGCAGCACTCCCGACCCGTCCCGACCGGGAATGCCGTACCACCACCGGTCACAAAGCTAGGGGAGCTCCGCGACGGTGGGGTGACGTCGCTATGAAGAGCATGTTTCAGCCGTTCCGGCGCAGCCCGCCGGCCACCTGCTCGGCGACCAGCTCGAAGGAGCGCACCCGGTCGGCCACGTCGTACACCATCGTGGTCAGCATCAGCTCGTCCGCGCCGGTGCGCTCCAGCAGCTCGCCCAGCTGCCGGCCCACCGTCTCCGGCGAACCCATCGCCTGACCCTCGCGGCGCTGCCGGACGAAGTCGCGTTCCAGCTCGTCGTACGGGTAGGCCGCCGCCTCCTCCGGACTGGCCAGCGGCTCCGGGCGACCCGAGCGAAGCTTCAGGAACGACAGCGAACTCGGACCGGCCAGCCACTCCGCTCGCTCGTCGGTCTCCGCGCAGACCACGTTCACCGCGACCATCGCGTACGGCTGTTCCAACCAGCGCGACGGCCGGAAGCTCTGCCGGTACAGCGCCAGCGCGGGCAGGGTGTTCTGCGCGCTGAAGTGGTGCGCGAACGAGAACGGCAGCCCGAGCAGCCCGGCGAGCTGGGCGCTGAACCCGCTCGACCCGAGCAGCCACACCGTGGGGGACTGGCCGCGCCCCGGGGTGGCCGTGATCGGCCCCGGCTCCGCACCGCTGAAGTAGTTCATCAGGTCCGCCAGCTCCCGGGGGAACCCCTCGGCCGACAGCCCCTCCATGGTCCGGCGCAGCGCCAGCGCGGTCACCTGGTCGGTGCCCGGCGCGCGGCCGATGCCCAGGTCGATCCGGCCCGGGTGCAGCGCGTCCAGGGTGCCGAACTGCTCGGCCACCACCAGCGGCGCGTGGTTGGGCAGCATCACCCCGCCCGAGCCCAGCCGGATCGTCGAGGTGTTGGCGGCCAGGTGGGCGAGCAGCACGGCCGGAGCCGAGCTGGCGATCGCCGGCATGTTGTGGTGCTCGGCCACCCAGAACCGGTGGTAGCCCAGCTCCTCGGTGCGGCGGGCCAGCTCGGTGGTGTGCCGCAGCGCCTCACCGGAGGTCGCCCCACGGGCCACCGGAGCAAGATCAAGAACAGACAGGGGTACGTCGATCACTCGTTGAGCAACCCCGCCCGTGCCGGAATTGTTCCGGCTGGTGCCCTAGCCCATACCGCGCGCCTGCTCGAAGATCAGGCTGGTCTGGGTGTGCTGCACCGCCGGGTCCACCGCCAGGTGGTCGAGCACGAAGTCGCGCAGCGCGTCCCCGGAGGCCGCCCGCACGTGCAGCACGTAGTCCTCCGCGCCGGCCACGTGGAACACCGACACCACCCCCGGCAGCCGGACCGACCGGGCCCGGAACGCGTCCACCACCGCCCGTTCGTGCGCGGTCAGCCGCACCGACACCAGGGCCTGCAACGGCAGTCCCACCGCGGCCGGATCGACCTCGGCGTGGAAGCCGCGGATCGCCCCGCACTCGCGCAGCGACCGGGTCCGGGTCAGGCAGGTGGAGGGCGCCACCCCCACCCGCTCGGCGAGGGCGTTGTTCGGCAGCCGGCCGTCGGCGGCCAACTCGGTCAGGATCGCGCGGTCGACATCATCCAAGGCCGTGAACGGCCGCACATCGTTCGGTGCAACGGGCATGGGAGCATCCTCCACCGAATCCGCGAGCGTTGGAAGAGCCAGTGACAGAATCTTCTTCGTAGCTATTGCTCCCAACTGCGCTGATGTTCGACCCTTCCGGTCATGACAGCCGTGGACACCAGAGCCGTGCACGCCGGGCGCGACGACCTCGCCGGTCTCGGCGTCCACGTACCGCCGATCGACCTCTCCACCACCAACCCGCTGCCCTCGGTCGACGAGGGCGGCGACGCGTACGAGACCCTCGCCACCGGCGGCACCCTCCCCGCCGGCGGCAGCGCCGTCTACCAGCGGCTCTGGAACCCCACCGTGGCCCGATTCGAGACCGCGCTCGCCGAACTCGAAGGCACCGCCGCAGCCGTCGCCTTCGCCAGCGGCATGGCCGCCTTCACCGCCGCCCTGCTCGCCGCCACCCGCGACGGGCAGCGGCACATCGTCGCCGTCCGCCCCCTCTACGGCGGTACCGACCACGTGCTCGCCACCGGCCTGCTCGGCACCGAGGTCACCTGGGCCCGCCCGGACGAGGTCGCCGCCGCCGTCCGCCCCGACACCGCGCTGGTCATCGTCGAGACCCCGGCCAACCCCACCCTCGACCTGGTCGACATCGCCGCCCTGGCCGACGCCGCCGGCGACGTCCCGCTGCTGGTCGACAACACCGTCGCCACGCCCGTGCTCCAGCAGCCCGCCCGGCACGGCGCCACCCTGGTGCTGCACAGCGCCACCAAGAGCATCGGCGGCCACGGCGACGTCCTCGCCGGCGTGATCGCCTGCGACACCGGGTGGGCCACCCGGCTGCGCCAGGTCCGCGCCGTCACCGGGGCGATCCTGCACCCGCTCGGCGCGTACCTGCTGCACCGCGGCCTGCAGACGCTGCCCCTGCGGGTCCGCGCCCAGCAGGCCGCCGCGGAGAAGCTGGCCGGCTGGCTCGCCGGCCACCCCGCCGTCGAGCGGGTCCACCACCCGTCGGCGCACGACCCGGCCGGGCTGGTCGGCCGGCAGATGTCCGGCACCGGCAGCCTGCTCGCCTTCGAGGTACGCGGCGGCGCGCCCGCCGCGGCGGCCGTCGCCGGCGCCTGCGAGCTGATTACCCACGCGGTGTCGCTCGGCGGGGTGGACACCCTGATCCAGCACCCGGCGTCGCTGACCCACCGGCCGGTTCAGGGGGAGGCCAAGCCGTGCGGCGGGCTGCTGCGGATCTCCGTCGGCCTGGAGGACCCGGAGGACCTGCGGGCGGACCTGGCCCAGGCGCTCGGGGTGATCTGACGCCTCGCGGCTGCGGACCCCGTGCGTCTCGCCGCCCGGCCCGGGGCGCTGTCCGGCGTCAGGACTTCGGGCCGACGTGGCAGTCCAGCGCGGCGACCGCGTCCCGCCGCGCGACGGAGAGGGAGTTGCGGCGGTTCATCTTCCACGCGATGCCGAGCTGGTCGAGCGCCCACTGGCAAAGGCCCATGATGTCGGTGGATTCGTTGGTGAACATGTAGCGCGGGTAGACGTACTCCTTGCCCCGGACGGTGACCCGGTTGCTGAACCGGCAACCGTCGGAGTGGAACAGGCCGCGCAGAAAGTCGCCCGGTTGCGCCGCCACGATCTCCCGTTGCCACTCGGCCAGCACGATCGGCCGCTCATGCTTCTTGCCGGGTCCGTGCTGTGGCAACAGGCACGGCCAGTGTCGGCCGTAGCTCTGCACGGCGACGCAGCCCTGCCGGTGCACGCGCTGCACCGAGGCCGCCAGGACGCTCTTCATCGCTTCTTCGCAGGCGTCGATCAGGCCGGGCCAGGCGTCGGCGCAGAAAATGCGCAGCACCGGAACCCGGACAGTGGTGACCAGGTGTCCGTCACCGAGGTAGAGGCCGAGCAGATAGGCGTACTGACCGGAATCTGTCGGATTGTCGACGTCGGGGCGGCAGCGGAAGCAGCGCAGCGCGGTGCCCTGTTGCTTCGGCTCCGGTCGGACTTTGCACCAGTGTCGGACGGTGGGATAGGAAACCCCGACGGCGCGGGCGGCCTCAGCAACGGTCGCGCCGGCGAGGTACAGATGCCGCGCTCGAGCGCGTACTTCGGGTGGATGCACGTACGCATCTTCGAACGCCAGTACGACAATTTCGGTGCCCCCGGTGGGACTCGAACCCACACTGTCGGAGGTTTGAGCTCCGTCTCTCTTCCATTGGAGTACAGGGGCTTGCGTGATTCAGCCTCAACAGAATACCGACTAGGCTAAGGGCGGCGACACCCGGCACGGCGGGTGTCGGGGCTCAGACTGGTGGGAGTGGCTCGTGGCCGAGACGCAGACGGATGCCGAGCGCAGGCGCGTACTGATCGCCGAGGACGAAGCGCTCATCCGGCTGGACCTGGCCGAGATGCTGGTCGAAGAGGGTTACGAGGTGGTCGGCGAGGCCGGTGACGGCGAGACCGCCGTCAAGCTCGCCGAGGAGCTCAAGCCGGACCTGGTCATCCTCGACATCAAGATGCCGATCATGGACGGGCTGGCCGCCGCCGAGCGGATCGCCGGCGCCCGGATCGCCCCGGTGATCATCCTGACCGCGTTCAGCCAGCGGGACCTGGTGGAGCGGGCCCGGGCGGCCGGCGCGATGGCGTACCTGGTCAAGCCGTTCCAGAAGAGCGACCTGGTGCCGGCGGTGGAGATCGCCCTCTCCCGCTACTCGGAGATCGCGGCGCTGGAGGCGGAGGTGGCCGGCCTCACCGACCGGCTGGAGATCCGCAAGACCGTGGAGCGGGCCAAGGGCGCGCTGATGACCACGTACGGGATGACCGAGCCGCAGGCGTTCAAGTGGATCCAGCGCACCGCGATGGACCACCGGATGACCATGAAGGAGGTCGCCGAGCGGATCCTCGCCGAGACCGCCGGCGGCGAGGTGACCCAGCCCGCCTCCTGACCGCCCGCCCTCCGCCGCGACCGTCGCCGCGCGGCCGGCGCACGTCCTCGGGCCGGCGAGTGGTGGCGGGGGAATCCGGCGGGTCGACGGATCCCGTGCCTCGTCGACGGTCGATACGATCACGGCCATGCGTGCTCGGCGTCCGCTGGCGGTGCTCGGCCTGACGGCCGTGCTGCTGGCCGGCTGCCGGTCGCCCGGGCGCGCCGACCCGGCCCCGGAGCCGGCCCGCCCGGCCTGGCAGCCGGTGACGCTGCCGGTGCCGCCGGGCGCGCCCGGGCGGCTGCTGCTGCGGGACGCGACGGCCTGCGCGGGCCGGTGGTTCGTGGTGGGCGCGGTCGCCGACGCGGCGGGTGGCACCCGTCCGGCGGCGTGGACCAGCACCGACGCCGCCGCCTGGACAGCGCTTCGGCCGGTGCCGGCCAGCCCGTACGGCGCGGAGAACGTGCTGACCGCGGCGGGCTGCCGGGACGGCCGGCTGGCGGCGGTGGGCGGCAAGAGCGGCGGGGTGCACGGCAATCCGCGGATCAGCACCTGGCGGCAGGTGGCCGACGGGTCGCTGGTGGAGGTGCCGGCCGAGTTCGAGGTGTTCGGCGGCCCGGACGCGGTCAACGTGGGCCGCATCGCGGGGGGCCCACGCGGCTGGCTGATCGCCGGTAACCGGGCCACCGGGGCGGCGGCCTGGGTCTCCGCCGACGGGACCGATTTCCGGTTGGTCAGCGGGGTGCCGGGGCTGGCCACGGACGCGGCCGGCCGGCCGTGGGCGGCGGACGGCACGGCGACGGCCTCGGGGTGGCTCATGGTGGGCTCGGTGCTGCCGTCGGCGCGTACCGGCGTGGATCCGGCGGTGTGGACGTCGCCGGACGGTCGGGCCTGGCGGCGCGCGGCGCTGCCGGCGGCTGGGGTCGACGCGGACCTGCAGCGGGTGGTCCGGGTGGGGGAGCGCGCGGTGGCCGTGGGCCGCCGGGGCGACGGCCTGGGCGCCTGGCTGGGCGAGGGTGACGGTTGGCGGCCGGGTGGCGGGTTCGGCGATGCCGGGACGGACCGGCCGGGCCGGGTCTGGGGGCTGACCGCCGTGGCGGGCGGCGCGCTCGCGGTGGTGGCCGGCGGGGCGACGGGCTGGTTCTCGGCCGACGGTGTCGGTTGGTCCCCGGTGGCCCTGCCGGTGGCGGTGCCGGGAGGCAGCGACCGCACGGTGGCGGTGGCCGGTGCCGGGGAGGCCGTTCTGTTGCTAGAGGACAACAATTCGGGGGCCCGGATCTGGTCGGCGCGCGGGCCGTGGAGTCCCGGCTGAGCCTCCCACCAGCGTGTTTCCGCCCGGTGTCGGATGTCCGATTTTCCCACGGCACGGGCGCGCGTGTTACAGCAGATCTGTGAAAACGGCCACTCAACGTAACGGTTAGGTCAACCCCTCTTCCTAGGTCTACCGGCGCGCCCCGCCAGTGGGATAACGTCCCGGCCCAGACCGGGATCGCGGTCGGTCCGGCCCACCCTCGCAAGGTCCAATTCGCGGCGGGTGGTTCGGGTCTTCGGACGGAGGAGGGTACGAGCCGTGAGGCAGAAGCTCGCACGGGTGCTTGGTGGCGTAGCCATCACCGCGCTCGTTTTCAGTGGCGCGGCCTGCAAGGCCGACAGTGGTAGTGACGCGGGCGGCGACAAGGCCGCCTGCGACCTGAAGATCGGCTTCTTCGGCCCGCTGACCGGTGACGCCGCGGGTCTCGGTATCCACATGCGCAACGGCACCAAGCTGGCCATCGACCAGTACAACAAGGACAACGCGGACTGCAAGGTCAACCTGGCCGAGTACGACTCGCAGGGTGACCCGGCCAAGGCCCCGGCGCTGGCCCAGCAGGCGGTCGGCGACACCAAGGTCGTCGGCATCATCGGCCCGGCCTTCTCGGGCGAGTCCGAGGTCGCCGACCCGATCTTCGACGAGGCCGGCCTGCCGATCATCACCCCGTCGGCGACCCGCCCGAGCCTGAGCACCAAGAACTGGAAGATCTTCCACCGGGGCGTCGGTAACGACACCTCGCAGGGCCCGGCCGCCGGCCGCTACATCAAGAACGTCCTCAAGGCCGAAAAGGTCTACGTCGTCGACGACCAGTCGGCGTACGGCGCCGGCCTGGTGGACGAGGTCAAGAAGGTCATCGGCACCGTCGCCGGCGAGGACAAGATCCAGGTCAAGCAGACCAACTTCTCCGCCGTCGTCACCAAGATCCAGAGCAGCGGCGCGAACGTCCTCTTCTTCGGTGGTTACTACACCGAGGCCGGCCTGCTGCTCAAGCAGCTCAAGGGCGCGGGCTGGAAGGGCACGATGGTCGCCGGTGACGGCGTCAACGACGCCAACTTCATCAAGGTCGCCGGCGAGCAGGTCGCCGAGGGCACGATCCTGACCTGCCCGTGCGCCCCGGCCACCGCGGCCAAGGGCTCCTTCGTGACCGACTACAAGGCGGCCTTCGACAACGCCGAGCCGGGCACCTACGCCGACGTGTCGTACGACATCACCAAGATCTTCCTGGAGGGCATCAAGAGCGGTAAGTCCTCCCGGGCGGACCTGCTCCAGTTCGTCAACGGCTACAACAAGGCGGGTGGCGCCACCGGCGTGACCTACAAGTTCGAGGCCAACGGCGAGCTGGACCCGGCCCAGGTGCTGGTCTGGGCCTTCAAGGTGAACGCGGGCAAGGTCGTCCCCGACATCGAGATCCCCAAGGCCTGACCGGTTCTGTCCGGTCCCGCCAAGGGACACCAGGTGTGTGCGGCCGGGAGCTTTTCTCCCGGCCGCGCCGCTTGGCCGCACAGTTGGAGCCCCCTTTTGAACTTCGATGAGCTGTTCGGGAACTTCCCGGCGCTGACCATCACCGGGCTGGAACAGGGCGCGATCTACGCGCTCGTCGCCCTCGGCTACACCCTGGTGTACGGCGTGCTACGCCTGATCAACTTTGCCCACTCCGAGGTCTTCATGGTCGGTACCTTCACCGCCCTGTGGACCTGGCAGGCCCTCGGCTACGACCAGAACTCGGCCGCCCCGGCCCTCGGCCCGCTGATCCTGGCGGTCGTCGCCGGTCTCGTGGTGGCGATGGCCGCCTCGGCGCTCACCGCGGTCACGGTCGAGCTGGTCGCCTACCGGCCGCTGCGCCGCCGCAACGCGCCGCCGCTGGCCTTCCTCATCACCGCGATCGGCGCGTCCTTCGTGCTCGCCGAGTCGTTCGGCATCGGCACCAGCCGGGCCCCGTTCGGCATGCCCACCCTGATCCCGGGCAAGACGGTCTTCACCGTCTTCGGAGCCGCGGTGACCAACCTCCAACTGCTGATCCTCGCCGTGACCCTGATCATGATGATCGGCCTGGACCAGTTCGTGAACCGCAGCCGGCTCGGCCGGGGCATCCGGGCCGTCGCCCAGGACGCCGACACCGCCGCCCTGATGGGCGTCAACAAGAACCGGGTCATCCTGCTGGTCTTCGTGCTCGGCGGCCTGATGGCCGGCGTGGGCGCGCTGCTGTGGGACCTGCGGTTCGGCTTCACCAAGTTCAACGTCGGCTTCCTGCTCGGGCTCAAGGCCTTCTCGGCCGCGGTCCTCGGCGGCATCGGCAACCTGCGCGGCGCGCTGCTCGGCGGCCTGCTGCTGGGCGTGGTGGAGAACTACGCCGCCGGCCTGTTCGGCGGCGAGTGGAAGGACTTCACCGGCTTCGTGCTGCTGATCGTGCTGCTGATGTTCCGGCCGACGGGTCTGCTCGGCGAATCCCTGGGGAGGGCGCGGGCATGACCACCACCGTGGACAAGAAGCGGCGCGGCTCCGCGCTGAAGGGCCGCTGGGCGGCCATGCCGAAGCAGGTGCGCTGGGCGGGGATCGCGGCGCTGATCGTGCTGCTCTACATCCTGCCCAACAAGTGGTTCTACGAGTACCTCGGCTTCCCGATCGGCAGCGACTACTTCGCCTTCTACACCACCCGCTCGGACTTCGCCGGGGTGCTCTTCGACACCGCGGTGTTCGTGCTGCTGGCGGTGGGGCTCAACGTGGTGGTCGGCTTCGCCGGCCTGCTCGACCTCGGCTACTTCGGCTTCTACGCGCTCGGCGCGTACACAGTCGCGCTGCTGACCTCGCCGGAGAGCCGATTCGGGACGAACTGGCCGTGGCTGGCGGCGGTGCCGCTGGCGGTGATGGTGGCGATGGTCTCCGGCGTGATCCTCGGTGGCCCGACGCTGCGGCTGCGCGGTGACTACCTGGCCATCGTGACCCTCGGCTTCGCCGAGATGATCCGGCTCTACGCCGCCCGCCAGGACGGCCTGCTGCAAGGCCAGCGGGGCATCCCGGCGATCCCCCACCCGCCGGGCTCCGGCACGGACGGCAAGCCGCTGTTCGGCGTGGTGGACGCCCGGCCGTACTACTGGCTGATACTGACACTGATCCTGGTGGTGCTGCTGCTGGTCCGGAACCTGGCCAACAGCCGGGTCGGCCGGGCCTGGGTGGCGATCCGGGAGGACGAGGACGCCGCCGAGATCATGGGCGTGCCGACGTTCAAGTACAAGCTCTGGGCGTTCGCGATCGGCGCGGCGGTGGCCGGCCTGACCGGCGCGGTCTTCGCCGGGAAGCAGACGTTCATCAACTCCGACCAGTTCGTGCTGGAGAGTTCCATCCTCGTGCTCGCCGCGGTGATCCTCGGCGGTGCCGGCAACATCAAGGGCGCCATCGTCGGCGGCGCGGTCACCTGGTACCTGCCGGAGTGGCTCCGCGGGGTCGGCGACCTCATCGGGGTGGAGTTCGACGCCGCCGAGTACCGGATCCTGGTCTTCGGCCTGGTCGTCATCATCATGATGATCTTCCGGCCGCAGGGTATGGTGCCCAACCGTCGGCGGGCGGCCGAGTTCGCCGACCGGCGCAAGGAAGCGGTTCCCCAGGAGACGGTGCCCAATGAGTGAGCCGCAGATGCACAGCGAGCGGGACGAGACCAGCGAGCGGGACATCGCCGACGACGGTCGCAGCACCGTCGGCACCCCGCCGGAGAAGGGCGCTGACACGCCGGTGGAGCCCACCCCCGGCGGCACGGACCCGGCCGGCCGGGAACCGCTGCTGGAGGTCGACCACGTCACCCTCCGCTTCGGCGGTGTGGTCGCCCTCAACGACGTCGCGTTCACCCTGTACAAGGGGGAGATCCTCGGCCTGATCGGCCCGAACGGCGCCGGCAAGACGACCTGCTTCAACGCGATGACGGGCGTCTACCGGCCCACCGAGGGTGAGATCCGGTTCCAGGGGCAGCGGACCAACGGCAAGCGCCGGTCCTGGATCACCAAGGCCGGCATCGCCCGGACGTTCCAGAACATCCGGCTCTTCCCGGAGATGACCGCGCTGGAGAACGTGATGGTGGGCGCGGACGCCCACCACAAGACCAGCGTCATCGCCGCCATGCTGCGCCTGCCGCGGCACTGGCGGGAGGAGCGGGAGGGCCGGGAGAAGGCGTACGAGCTGCTGCGCTTCGTCGGCATCGAGCGCCGCGCCGGGGAGCTGTCGCGCAATCTCTCGTACGGCGAGCAGCGCCGGCTGGAGATCGCCCGGGCCCTGGCCACCGATCCCACCCTGCTCTGCCTGGACGAGCCGGCCGCCGGCTTCACTCCGGCGGAGAAGGAGGAACTGCTCGGCCTGATCCGTAAGATCCGGGACAACGGCACCAC
Source organism: Micromonospora sp. GCM10011541 (assembly GCF_042650725.1). Lineage (NCBI taxonomy): Bacteria > Bacillati > Actinomycetota > Actinomycetes > Micromonosporales > Micromonosporaceae > Micromonospora > Micromonospora sp. GCM10011541. Next base: position 77,345 of record NZ_JBHSBP010000010.1, on the reverse strand, counting down.
GGTGCTGCTGATCGAGCACGACATGCGCCTCGTCATGGGCGTGACCGATCGGATCGTGGTGCTGGAGTTCGGCAAGAAGATCGCCGAGGGCCTGCCGGCCGAGGTCCGTGAGGACCCGAAGGTGATCGCCGCGTACCTGGGGGTGCCGACCGATGCTGCTTGAGATCAACGACCTGACCCTGCTCTACGGGCGGATCCAGGCGCTGCACGGGATCAGCCTGACGGTCAACGAGGGCGAGGTGGTCGCGCTGATCGGCGCCAACGGCGCCGGCAAGACCACCACCATGCGGGCCATCTCCGGGCTGCGCCCGGTGGCCCAGGGCTCGATCATCTTCGACGGCACCGACGTCACCCGGATGCGCGCCGACCTGCGCGTGGTCCGGGGCATCGGGCAGGCGCCCGAGGGCCGGGGCGTCTTCCCTGGCATGAGCGTCGTGGAGAACCTGGAGATGGGGGCGTACACCCGCCGGGACCGGGGCGGCATCGCCGAGGACATGAAGATGGTGATGGACCTCTTCCCCCGGCTGGCCGAGCGGCGCAAGCAGGCCGGCGGCACGCTCTCCGGCGGCGAGCAGCAGATGCTCGCGGTGGGTCGGGCGCTGATGGCCCGGCCGCGGCTGCTGCTGCTCGACGAGCCGTCGATGGGGCTCGCCCCGATGCTGATCCAGCAGATCTTCGAGATCATCACCCGGATCAACGAGCAGGGCACCACCATCCTGCTGGTGGAGCAGAACGCCCAGCAGGCGCTCTCCCGCGCCCACCGGGGCTACGTGCTGGAGACCGGCCGGATCGTCAAGGAGGGCACCGGCCAGGACCTGCTGCACGACCCGGCGGTCAAGGAGGCGTACCTCGGCGTGGCCTGAGGTCGTCGTACCGACGCGGCCGGCCGCCCCTCGCGGGGTGGCCGGCCGTGGGCGTTTTCGCGCGCGGCGCGCCGGAGGCCCGCTTTCCGGTGCGGCGCGGGTGCCGCCGCCGAAGGGATGTCGGTCGTACGGACTAGAGTCGCTGCCGTGACAGCTACGACGCCGCGCCTGCTCCTCGTCGACGGACACTCCCTGGCATACCGGGCGTTCTTCGCCCTGCCGGTGGAGAACTTCTCCACCACGACGGGTCAGCCCACCAACGCGGTCTACGGCTTCACCTCGATGCTGATCAACGTGCTCCGCGACGAGCAGCCCAGCCACATCGTGGTCGCGTTCGACGTCTCCCGCCGCTCCTTCCGCACCGAGAAGTACGCCGAGTACAAGGCCGGCCGCAGCGAGACCCCGACCGACTTCAAGGGTCAGGTCAGCCTGGTCAAGGAGGTCCTCGCCGCGCTGCGCATCCCGGTCGTGGAGAAGGAGGGGTACGAGGCGGACGACGTCATCGCCACCCTCGCCTGCCAGGCCCGCGACCAGGGCATGCAGGTGCTGATCACCAGCGGCGACCGGGACGCGTTCCAACTCGTCGGCGACAGCATCACCGTGCTCTACCCGCGCAAGGGCGTCTCCGACCTGGCCCGGATGGACCCGGCCGCGGTCGAGGCGAAGTACGGCGTCGGCCCGCAGCGCTACCGCGACCTGGCCGCCCTGGTCGGTGAGACCAGCGACAACCTGCCCGGCATCCCCGGTGTCGGCCCGAAGACCGCCGCGAAGTGGATCAACACGTACGGCGGGGTGGAGGGCGTCATCGCCCGGGCCGACGAGATCAAGGGCAAGGCCGGCGACAGCCTGCGCGAGCGGCTCGCCGACGTGATCCGCAACTACGAGATCAACTGCCTGGTCTCCGACCTGGAGCTGCCCGTCCGTCCCGAGGACGCCCGCTGGCAGGGCTGGGACCGGGAGGCCGTGCACCAGGTCTTCGACACCCTCCAGTTCCGCATCCTGCGCGACCGGCTGTACCAGTACCTGGAGGCCGTGGAGCCGGAGGCGGAGGCCGGGTTCGACCTGACCGGGGAGATGCTCACCGAGCCCGGGGCGGTGGCCGGCTGGCTGGAGACGCACGCCCCCGCGGGCACTCCCATCGGCCTGGCGGTCAAGCTCGACACCGGCCCCAACCGGCGGCACACCGCCACGGTGACCGGGATGGCCCTGGCCACCGCCGCCGGCGCGGCCGCCTGGTTCGACCCGGCCACCCTCGACCCGGCAGACGAGTCGGCCCTCGCCGGCTGGCTGGCCGACGGCGAGCGCCCCAAGGTGCTGCACGACAGCAAGCCCGTCGTGCTGGCCTTCGCCGCGCACGGCTGGGAGCTGGCCGACATCGCCCGGGACACCCAGATCGCCGCCTACCTGGCCCGCCCCGACCAGCGCTCCTACGACCTCACCGACCTGGCGCTGCGCTACCTGCACCGGGAGCTGCGGGTCGACGCGCCGGAGACCGGCCAGCTCACCCTGGAGGGGCTGGGCAACGACGGCGAGGCCGAGCAGAACCTGATGCTCCAGGCCCGGGCCACCCTCGACCTGGCCGACGCGATCGACGCCGAGCTGACCCGCGACGGCGAGCAGTCGCTGCGGCTGATGGCCGGGGTGGAGCTGCCGCTGATGCGGGTGCTCGCCGCCATGGAGCGCACCGGCATCGCCGCCGACACGCACTACCTGTCGGAGCTGGAGGCGCACTTCGCCGCCGAGGTGAAGGCCGCCGCGCAGGGCGCGTACGCGGCCGTCGGGCGGGAGTTCAACCTCGGCTCGCCCAAGCAGCTCCAGGAGATCCTCTTCACCGAGCTGGGCCTGCCGAAGACCAAGAAGATCAAGACCGGCTACACCACCGACGCGGACGCCCTGCAGTGGCTCTACGCGCAGCAGCCGCACCCGGTGCTGGAGCACCTGCTGCGCCACCGGGACGTGGCCAAGCTCAAGTCGACCGTCGACGGGCTGCTGAAGTCGGTCTCCGACGACGGCCGGATCCACACCACCTTCAACCAGACGGTGGCCGCGACGGGCCGGCTCTCCTCCACCGAGCCCAACCTGCAGAACATCCCCATCCGCACCGAGGAGGGCCGGCGGATCCGCCGCGCCTTCGTGGTGGGGAAGGGCTACGACTGCCTGCTCACCGCCGACTACAGCCAGATCGAGATGCGGATCATGGCGCACCTGTCGTCGGACGACGCGCTGATCGAGGCGTTCAACTCCGGCCACGACTTCCACGCCGCCACCGCCTCGTCGGTCTTCTCCGTGGAGGTCGGCGCCGTCACCGCCGACCAGCGGCGCAAGATCAAGGCGATGAACTACGGGCTGGCGTACGGGCTCAGCGCGTTCGGCCTCTCCCAGCAGCTCGGGATCAGCGCCGAGGAGGCGCGCGGGCTGATGGAGAACTACTTCGCCGGCTTCGGCGGCGTCCGCGACTACCTGCAGGAGGTGGTCGCCCGCGCCCGCCAGGACGGCTACACCTCCACCATCCTCGGCCGCCGGCGTTACCTGCCCGACCTGGTCAGCGACAACCGCCAGCGCCGGGAGATCGCCGAGCGGATGGCGCTCAACGCCCCGATCCAGGGCTCCGCGGCCGACATCATGAAGGTCGCCATGCTGCACGTGGACAGCGCGTTGCGCGACGCCGGCCTGCGCTCCCGGATCCTGCTCCAGGTGCACGACGAGCTGGTCCTCGAGGTCGCCCCTGGCGAGCGGGAGACCCTGGAGGCGCTGGTGCGCAAGGAGATGGGCGAGGCGTACCCGCTGTCGGTGCCGCTGGAGGTCTCCGTCGGCGAGGGCCGCGACTGGAACAGCGCCGACCACTGATCCGCGGGTTACCGTCCCGGTCCGCGGCGCGCCTTCGGTGGGGCGCCGCGCCGCTCCAGTGCCCGCCGGGACGGCCCGCCCGGCGGCGGAAGCGGAGCCTTGAGGGGGTCGTGGCCCCAGTTCATCAGGGAGTACCGCCACCGGGTCTCACGGACGTCGCCGCTCGGTCGCTGCGCCATGTGCCGCCGTACGTACCCGACGACCTTGCGCATGTGCTTGTAATCGCCCTCGGAGAGTTGCTCGCGCTTGCGCCGCAGCAGCTCAATGATCCTGCGGCCGGACTCGTGGCCGACCGACTCGCCGCCCCTGGTGCCCTTCTTGCGCCAGCCGACGTGCTTGGACTGGTCGGACTCCAGCCAGTTCCGCAGTTCGCCGGGCTTCATGTTCACCGCCTCGGTGAACTCCCGATAGGTGTCCCGGCCCTCGTCACTTCGGCTCACGGCGCAGCGCCTCCGGGCGGTGGGCGACGTCCCGGCCCGAGTCGTCGTTGCGGATCCGGTACTGCGGGTCCTCGGCGGACGCGTTCACGGGATGCCCGCGGATGTGCGTCCGGTCGATGAGCTTCTCCTTGACCACGCCGTGCGCCCGCCCGCTGTGGCTGGCCCAGGAGACGTGGTCGCCCCTGCGGAACTCCTTCTCAGCCATGCCCACCGGGTACCCGGGGCCGGCGGGCGGAAACGACGGCTACCGCTCGGCCGGCTTCTCGGCCACGAAGATGGCGGTGCCGGGGAAGAGGCGGCCGCGCAGCGGGCTCCACTGCCCCCAGATCCCCTCGTGTCCCGCGGGCCACTCCGGCTCCACCAGATCCAGGAAGCGGAACCCGGCGCCGACGATCTCCCGGATCCGGTCGCCGAGGGTGCGGTGCTGCTCGACGTACGTGGCCACCCCGTGCTCGTCCTGCTCCACGTAGGGGGAGCGGTCGAAGTACGAGTGGACCGCGGTCAGCCCGCCCTCGCCGGGGTCGTCGAGGAAGATCCAGCGCATCGGGTGGGTGACCGAGAAGACCCAGCGGCCGCCGGGGCGTAGCACCCGGAACACCTCGCGCATCACCGCCGCCGAGTCGTCGACGAACGGGATCGCGCCGAACGCCGTGCAGGCGGTGTCGAACGCCGCGTCGGCGAAGGGCAGGGCGAGGGCGTCCGCCTGTACCAGCGGGACGCGTACGCCGGTGCGGGCGGCGGCGCTCTCGGCGTGCCGCAACATGCCGGCGGACAGGTCCAGGGCGATCGGCCGGGCGCCCTGGGTGGCCAGCCACCGGGCGGCCGCCGCGGCGCCGGAGCCGAGTTCCAGCACCCGGCGCCCGGTCAGGTCGCCGAGCAGCCGGGCGTCGGCCTCGCGCAATCCCTCGGGGCACCAGACGAAGTCCACCTCGCCCAGGAACCCGCCGTGCTCCGCCTGGTAGTCGTCGGCGTCGGTGTCCCACCAGCCCCGGTTGGCCCGGCGTACCTCGGCGTCGCCGACCCGGCGTCGGGTCACCCTGTCGTCATCCACGCGCTCACGCTAGGCCCCGTGCGCCGTCGCCCGTCGGTCGGCCGCGCCGAACGGGTGGGACGGATGGTTGCCGGTGTGACGGACGAGACAGGCGTGGCACCTTACCGTTCGAAATCTCCGCTTTCGCAGCTGACGAGGTCGCGAGGACATGGGAGGGCTTGCACGCTGTGGTAATGCAGCGGGTAGGCTAGACGATGCGCTCGCGGATCGTGTGCCTCGGCAGGGAGCAGGTGCGCGGTCACCGGAGCCACTAATGATCTTCACTTGGCGATCGTTCGGTGTGCCCGGAGGCGGATCCGCTGGCGCGAAAAGGTCACCGCGACACCACGCCTGCTGTGACAACCCATCCGACCGGAGCAACCGCCCACATGACGAGCAGCATCGAGGCCCCCTCGAGCGCCACCCGGGTCACCCACGACGATCTCGGTTCCGAGGAGGCTTTCCTCGCCGCGATCGACGAGACCATCAAGTACTTCAACGACGGCGACATTGTCGAAGGCACCGTCGTCAAGGTCGATCGGGACGAGGTCCTGCTCGACATCGGCTACAAGACCGAGGGCGTCATCCCCTCTCGGGAGTTGTCGATCAAGCACGACGTGGACCCCGCCGAGGTCGTCTCGGTCGGTGACCACATCGAGGCCCTGGTCCTCCAGAAGGAGGACAAGGAGGGTCGTCTGATCCTCTCCAAGAAGCGGGCGCAGTACGAGCGGGCCTGGGGCACGATCGAGAAGATCAAGGACGAGGACGGTGTCGTCCGCGGCTCGGTCATCGAGGTCGTCAAGGGTGGTCTCATCCTCGACATCGGGCTGCGCGGCTTCCTGCCCGCCTCCCTGGTCGAGATGCGGCGGGTGCGCGACCTGCAGCCGTACGTCGGCCGCGAGCTCGAGGCCAAGATCATCGAGCTGGACAAGAACCGCAACAACGTGGTGCTGTCCCGCCGGGCCTGGCTGGAGCAGACGCAGTCCGAGGTGCGCACCGAGTTCCTCAACAAGCTCCAGAAGGGGCAGGTCCGCAAGGGCGTCGTCTCCTCGATCGTCAACTTCGGCGCGTTCGTCGACCTGGGCGGCGTGGACGGCCTGGTGCACGTCTCCGAGCTCTCCTGGAAGCACATCGACCACCCGTCCGAGGTCGTCGAGGTCGGCCAGGAGGTCGAGGTCGAGGTCCTGGACGTCGACCTGGACCGCGAGCGGGTCTCGCTGTCGCTGAAGGCGACCCAGGAGGACCCGTGGCGGCAGTTCGCCCGCACCCACGCGATCCAGCAGATCGTGCCGGGTAAGGTCACCAAGCTGGTGCCGTTCGGCGCCTTCGTCCGGGTGGACGACGGCATCGAGGGCCTGGTCCACATCTCCGAGCTGGCCGAGCGCCACGTGGAGATCCCGGAGCAGGTCGTCCAGGTCGGCTCCGAGGTCATGGTCAAGGTCATCGACATCGACCTAGAGCGCCGCCGGATCTCGCTGTCGCTCAAGCAGGCCAACGAGGGCTTCGTCGAGGGCGAGGAGCACTTCGACCCGACCCTCTACGGCATGGCCGCGACCTACGACGCCGAGGGCAACTACATCTACCCGGAGGGCTTCGACCCGGAGACGGGCGAGTGGCTCGAGGGGTACGACAAGCAGCGCGAGACCTGGGAGAACCAGTACGCCGAGGCCCGTCAGCGCTGGGAGGCCCACACCAAGCAGGTGCAGACCTCCCGGGCCGCCGACGCCGAGGCCGCTGCCAACCCGGCTCCGCCCGTGTCCGCCGGTGGCACGACCACCACGACCACCACGGCCCCGAGCCGGCAGGCCGAGGAGCCGGCCGGCACCCTGGCCACCGACGAGGCGCTCGCCGCTCTGCGGGAGAAGCTCGCCGGCGGCAAGTGACCCGCTGACGACGACGGGCCCCGCCCCGCGATCCGGTTTCCACCGGGTCGCCGGGGGCGGGGCCCTCGCCGTTGCCGCCACGCGAACCCCCCGGACCGGGTGGACCAGTTCGGCGAGGTGGGGCTGTCCGGACGGCCCTGATGCCCCCCACATCCGGGAACTGCCGTCGACCGCCCCGCCCGGGCCGACCCGGGGGCGAGCCGGTCGGACCGCCGGGCGGCCCACGGGTCCGGATCAGGGGCCGGGCCCGGTTTGGCGGCGGGCTGGTGATCGGGTTGACTGGTCCGGTGCTGATGGTGGGACTGACCGGTGGGATCGGCTCCGGAAAGAGCGCCGTGGCGGCCCGGCTGGCCGCGCTGGGCGCGGTGGTGATCGACGCCGACCAGGTCGCCCGCGAGGTGGTCGCCCCGGGCAGCGCCGGGCTGGCCGAGATCGTGGCGACCTTCTCCGACCGGGTGCTCGACGCCCACGGCGCGCTGGACCGGGCGGCGCTGGCCGCGGTCGTCTTCGCCGACGAGGAGGCCCGCCGCCGGTTGGAGGGGATCACGCATCCCCGGGTCCGGGCGCGGACCGCCGAGCTGGTCGCCGCGGCGCCGCCGCACGCCGTGGTGGTCAACGACGTACCGCTGCTGGTGGAGGTGGGGCTCGCGCCGACGTATCACCTGGTGGTGGTCGTGCAGGCGGCGGTGGCCACCCGGCTGGAGCGGCTGACCCGCGACCGCGGCATGGACCGCGCGGAGGCCGAGCGGCGGATCGCCGCGCAGGCCGACGACGCCCGCCGGCGGGCGGCGGCCGACGTGGTGCTGAGCAACGACGGTGACCTGGCGGAGCTGCACGCGGCGGTGGACGGCCTGTGGCGCGACCGGCTGGTCCCCTACGAGGAGAACGTGCGGGCGCGGCGGGCGGTCCGTCCGGAGCGGGTGGTGCTCACCGAGCCCGACCCGACCTGGCCGCAGCAGTACGCCCGGCTGGCCGCCCGGATCCGGCACGCGCTCGCCCCCGCCGACCTGCCCATCGAGCACATCGGCTCGACCGCCGTGCCCGGGCTCGCCGCGAAGGACGTCATCGACATCCAGCTCGGGGTGCCGTCGCTGGCCGAGGCGGACGGGCCGATCGCCGAGCGGCTCGCCGACGGCGGCTTTCCCCGGCTGCCCGGCGACTGGTGGGACAACCTTCGTCCCCCCGGCGGCGGACGGTGGGAGAAGCGGTTGCACGGCAGCGCCGATCCCGGCCGCCCGGTGTACCTGCACCTGCGGGTGACCGGCTCGCCGGGCTGGCGGTACGCCCTGCTGACGCGCGACCACCTGCGCGCCGATCCGGACCAGCGGGCCGCCTACCTGCAGCTCAAGCGGGAGCTGGCGGCGTCGGCGCCGGACGGCGCGACCTACGGCACGCTGAAGGACCCCTGGTTCGACGAGGAGCACCTGCGGGCCGAGGAGTGGGCCGGGCGGACCGGCTGGCGGCCCTGACGGGCCCGCTCAGCGGGCCGTCGACGGAAACGCGGTCGTGGGCAGCGCCGGGACCGGTGCGGGGGTGAGATCGAGCTGCGCCCACACGCCGCGCCCGGTGCGCAGCTCCACCCGGCGCAGCAGCCCCTCCCGGTCGATCCAGTAGCGCAGCTGCGCCCCGTGCTCCCGCAGCTCGACGACGTCGACGGTGCGGTCGGCCAGCCGGTCGGCGCGCAGCCGGACCGCCGACCGGGCGTCGGCCGGCGTGCCGACGGCTCCCAGCGCGGCGCCGACCAGCCGGTCCAGGTCGTCGGTCGGAGGCGTGGGGCGCGGCCAGGGGAGGCCGGCCGGCGGCGGCAGCGGCGGCCGGGCCGGCGGCTGCGTCGTGCCGCCGTCCGCCGGTACCTCCACCCGGGCGACCCGGCCCGCCTGGTGACGCAGCAGGGTCCGGCGTCCGGGCGTGCCGATCTCGCCCACCGCCAGGTACGCGGCGGAACCCGCCCAGCTCAGCCAGCCGGCGGCTCGCAGGTTCTTGGTCGGGCCGAGCGGCGCGATTCCGGTCAGCGCGGCGCCACCGGCGGCCCGTAGCCGGGTCGGCAGCCCGGCCAACCGGACGGCCTCGGCGTCGGTGAGCGCCCGTGGCAGGCCGGGACGGCCGCCCAGCGCGTCCACCGGGCGCAGGGTCGGCCGGTCGCTGCGTTCCAGCTGCACGGTGACCTCGGTGTCGTCGGGCAGCCGCCCCACCAGCCGGTGCAACCGGGCGTCCCGGTCGAGCCAGAGCCGGAACTGTCGGACCGGCGCCGGCGTCGCCGGGGCCACGGCGGCCGGGCCGGCGGCGAGCGGCGCCTCCAGCACGTCCACCGACGTGCCGGCGGTGGACTCGCGGCCCAGCCAGCGCGCCCCGACGGCGACCGGGTCGGGCCGGTCCGCGGCCAGGGCGAGGAGCAGGTCGAGCACGGCGGCCAGGCCGCGCTCGGGGGGCGGTTCGCGCAGCTGCCAGCGGTCGGCCGGGGGCACCAGCGGCGGCGGGGCGGGGGTGGCCGCCGCGGTCGGGTCCGGCCGGGCCACCAGCACGGTCGGCGTGGCCTGGACGAGGCCCCGGTCCGCGCCCGCACCGGGACCGCCGACGTCCAGGTAGACCAGCGGGCGGGCCCAGTCGACCCAGCCGACCAGTTCGGTCCGGGCCGGCCCGGCGCCGACGGTGACGTGCACGCCGGAGCGGACGTCCCGGTGGGCGGTGACTCGCATCGCGGCCAGCCGTTCCGCCTCGGCGGCGCTCAGCGGGCGGGCGGGGTCGGCCGGCTCGGACGGCCCCCAGCTCAACAGCCCGGCGACCAGGGCGGCGGCGGAGGCGGCCGCCACCACCCCGAGCGCGAGCAGGGTGCTCCGGCGTCGGCCCGGCCGCCGCCGTCGGCGGCCCACGCCGTTCGGCTCGGCCCCGGGGTCGGGCTCCGGCCCGGAGTCGGCCGGGGTGATGCCGGTACGCGGTGCGGCCGTCTCGGTCGGCGGTGTGGCGGCCCGGCGGCGTCGGGCGCGGCCGGCGGCGGGTGCGGGGGTGGGGCGGGGGGCCCGCCCGGGAGAGCTCTCCACACGTGGAGAACGCGGCTGCCGGACTCGGGTGACGAGCAGGGGCGCTCGCGGCGGCCGGTCAGCGCCTCCAGCGCGACCACGTCGGATGCGCACGCCGTGATGTCCGGGTGCTGCGACCCTCGGTGCCGGGGGCGGCCGTCCCCTGAGGGGGGCCGCCGGCCCGGTCGGCCGCCGCGAGCGGCCTACGTGAAGAGCCTAGCCGCGTGAGATGTGGCACACAATGGGAATATCGAAGCCGATCACGGACCCTCCGTGGTCGGCCGGGAAGTGTCGGACCTGCGGCGTACCGTTGTGGTCATGGCGCTCGACATTCCCCGGCTCGACGGCCGCTTCCAGGTCGTCAGCGAGTTTCAGCCGGCCGGCGACCAGCCGGCAGCCATCGACGATCTTGAGCGCCGGGTCCGGCGCGGCGACCGCAACACGGTGCTTCTCGGCGCGACCGGCACCGGCAAGAGCGCCACCACGGCGTGGCTGGTCGAGCGGCTGCAGCGGCCGACCCTGGTGCTCGCCCCCAACAAGACCCTCTGCGCCCAGCTGGCCAAGGAGTTCAGCGAGCTGCTCCCGCACAACGCGGTGGAGTATTTCGTCTCCTACTACGACTACTACCAGCCCGAGGCGTACATTCCGCAGACCGACACCTACATCGAGAAGGACTCCTCGATCAACGAGGAGGTCGAGCGGCTGCGGCACAAGGCGACCATGTCGCTGCTCACCCGGCGCGACACGATCGTGGTGGCGACGGTCTCGGCGATCTACGGCCTGGGCACCCCCGAGGAATACCTCGAGCGGGCCGTCCGGGTCGCCGTCGGTCAGGAGATCGAGCGGGACAAGCTGCTGCGCCGGCTGGTCGACATCCAGTACACCCGCAACGACATGGCCTTCCAGCGGGGCACCTTCCGGGTCCGCGGCGACACGCTGGAGATCATCCCGGCGTACGAGGAGCTGGCGCTGCGGATTGAGTTCTTCGGCGACGAGGTGGAGAAGCTCTACTACCTCAACCCGCTCACCGGCGACGTGGTCCGGGAGGTCGACCACCTGCTGATCTTCCCGGCCACCCACTACGCGGCCGGCCCGGAGCGGATGGAGCGGGCGGTCCGCGGCATCGAGGTCGAGCTGGGCGAGCGGCTGGCCGAGCTGGAGCGGCAGGGCAAGCTGCTGGAGGCGCAGCGGCTGCGGATGCGCACCACGTACGACATCGAGATGATGCGCCAGGTCGGCTTCTGCTCCGGCATCGAGAACTACTCCATGCACATCGACGGCCGGCTGCCCGGCAGCCCGCCGCACTGCCTGCTCGACTACTTCCCGGACGACTTCCTCACCGTGGTCGACGAGTCGCACGTGACCATCCCGCAGATCGGCGGCATGTACGAGGGCGACGCGTCCCGCAAGCGGATGCTCATCGACCACGGCTTCCGGCTGCCGAGCGCGGCCGACAACCGGCCGCTGCGCTTCGACGAGTTCCTGGAGCGGGTCGGCCAGATGGTCTTCCTCTCCGCCACCCCGGGCCCGTGGGAGCTGGAGCAGGCCCAGGGTGAGTTCGTCGAGCAGGTCATCCGACCGACCGGCCTGATCGACCCCGAGGTCATCGTGAAGCCCACCAAGGGGCAGATCGACGACCTGATGCACGAGATCAAGCTACGCACCGAGCGGGACGAGCGGGTGCTGGTCACCACGCTGACCAAGAAGATGGCCGAGGACCTCTCGGACTACCTCCTGGAGAACGGCATCCGGGTGCGCTACCTGCACTCCGAGGTCGACACGCTGCGCCGGGTCGAGCTGCTGCGCGAGCTGCGCAAGGGCGACTACGACGTGCTGGTCGGCATCAACCTGCTGCGCGAGGGCCTCGACCTGCCCGAGGTGTCGCTGGTGGCGATCCTGGACGCCGACAAGGAGGGCTTCCTGCGCAGCGGCCGGTCGCTGATCCAGACCATCGGCCGTGCCGCGCGTAACGTCAGCGGCCAGGTGCACATGTACGCCGACAAGATCACCCCGTCGATGGCGGCCGCGATCGACGAGACGAACCGGCGGCGGGCCAAGCAGGTCGCGCACAACGAGGCGCACGGGATCAGCCCCGAGCCGCTGCGCAAGAAGATCCACGACATCCTCGACGACATCTACCGCGAAGCCGAGGACACCGACAGCCGGGTCGGCGGCGCGGCGCGGCAGCTCTCCCGGGGCAAGGCGCCGGTCAAGGAGACCCGCAGCCGCAGTCGGGCCGGCGGTGCCGCCCCCTCGCGGGAGGGGATGGCCCGGGCCGACCTGGCGAACCTGATCCAGGAGCTCAACGACCAGATGCTGGCCGCCGCGCGCGAGCTGCAGTTCGAGCTGGCGGCCCGGATCCGCGACGAGGTTGCCGACCTCAAGAAGGAACTGCGGGGGATGGACGCCGCCGGCGTGAGGTGACGGACGGAGGCCGGGGATGGGGACCTTGGAGGTGGTCGTCGGTCGGCCCGACGTCCGGCTGCGGCCGTTCGTCGACCGGTACGTCGGCTACCGCGAGCGGGCGGAGCTGCCGGTGGCACGCCGGCAGGCGGCCGGCGCCTTCGTGGTGCTCATCCTCGGCTGGGGCGCGCCGCTGGACGTCGTCGACCCGAGGTGCGCCGAGCGTGGGGCGCATGGCGTCGACTCCTTCGTGGCCGGCACCTTCGACGCGTACTGCCTGACCCGCACGGTCGGGGTGGGCACCGGGGTGGAGCTGCTGCTGGCGCCGTTGGCGGCCCGCCGGATCCTCGGCGTGCCGTTGGGCGAGCTGGCCAACCGGGCGGTGGCGGTGGAGCGGTTCCCCGGCGGGTGGCTCGACCGGCTTCGGTGCCGGCTCGCCGAGACGCCCGACTGGCCCGGTCGGTTCCAGCTGCTCGACGCCGCCCTGGCCGCGCGGCTGGCCGCCGCCGAGCAGGTCGATCCCCGGCTGGAGTGGGCGTGGCGACGGCTGGCCGGCAGTGCCGGGCGGGTGGGCGTCGGCCCGCTCGCCGAGGAGCTCGGCTGGAGCCGCCGTCACCTGGCCACCGTGTTCCGGCGCGAGGTGGGGCTCCCCCCGAAGACCACCGCCCGGCTGCTCCGGTTCGCGGCGGCGCACGCGGCGCTGACCGGCGACCGGCAGGCGGGCGAGGGCGCCGCGGCTGGCGCGGCCGAGCTGGCCGTCCGCCACGGCTACTGCGACCAGTCCCACCTGATCCGCGAGTTCCGGGAGTTCGCCGGGGCGACCCCGGCCAGCCTGGCCAGGTCACATTCGTCCAATCCGGGGTGACCGGCGGGGCGCACACTGGCGGAATGCGAACCATCTATCCGATCTTCAGGTATCCCGATGCCCGCGCCGCCATCGACTGGCTCTGCACCGCGTTCGGTTTCACTGTCCACGCGGTGCACGAGGCCCCGGACGGCTCGGTGGCGCACGCCGAGCTCACCCTGGACACCGGCATGATCATGCTCGGCGAGCGGTCCGGGCCGCGGCCCCGACCGGCCGACGACGACTGGTCGGTCTACGTCGCGCTCGACGATGTCGACGCGCACTGCGCGCGCGCCCGCGCCGCGGGCGCCGAGATCGTCCGGGAACCCTTCGACACCGACTACGGCTCCCGCGACTACGCCGCCCGCGACCTCGCCGGCCACGTCTGGTCGTTCGGCAGCTACCGGCCCTGATCCGGCCGAGACCGAGGCGGGGCGGGTCGAGCACCGGGAAGGGCTGGAGGCGTCCGCCGTGGCCCCGGGTCGCCGATGCGCCCCAAGGCCGATCCCATGCCGCGCACCCGACCGCCGGTCGCACTCCGCAAGGGAGGTATTGCCCTGAGTGACGGCCGTGCGTACTCTCCGTCGGTGGGAGGCTGGAATGCCGTTGTCAGCAAGTCCTGTCATCCGGCGGGTGCGGCTCGGTGCCGAGCTGCGCCGGCTGCGTCACCGGGAGTCGCTCACCCTGGAGCAGGTCTGCGGCCGGCTCGGCTGGGCGTCCACGTCCAAGTTGTCGCGGATCGAGCTGGGGCAGAGCCGGCCGGATCTGGCCGACGTGCTCGACCTGCTCGACGTCTACGCGGTGCCGCCGGGCCAGCGGGAGGCGCTCATCGTCATCGCCCGGGACGCGGCGACCGGCCGCGGCTGGTCGAAGGCGCTCGGCGAGATGGGGGAGCGGCAGCGGGCGTACGCGGAGTTGGAAGCGGGCGTCGCCCGCCTCGTGGAGTACCAGCCCGCCGTGGTGCCCGGGCTGCTCCAGACCCCGGCGTACGCGCGCCTGCGGGTGACCGCCGGCGCGCTGCTCGACGACGAGGTGGACGTCGAGGCCGACGTGCGGGCCCGGCTCGCGCGGCAGGAGGTGCTGCGCCGGGCGGACCCACCCGACTACACCGCGCTGCTCGACGAGCGGGCCTGTGACCGCGGCGGCACGCCGGTCGAGGTCTGGCGGGAGCAGCTGCGGCACCTGGTGGCCCTCGCCGACCGGCCGAACGTCACCGTCCGGCTGGTGGCGCGGGACGCCGCGCCCCACGGCGGCATCCACCCGTTGACCGGGTTCTCGCACTACGCGTTCCCGGACCCGGCCGATCCGCGGACCGTGCTGGTGGAGACGCTCACCAGCGACCTGCGCCTGGTGACCGATACCGAGGTGACCCGGTACGAGCGGCTGGTCGAGTGGTTGCTCGCGGTCGCGCTGCCGGCCGACGAGACGGCGGAGCTGCTGGCCCGGTGGGCCGAGCAGCCGGTGGTGCCGCGCCCCCGCGCCGCGCCGGACGTCCCGAACGGCCGCTGACCTGGCCCGGACCGGTCACTGGCCACCCCCGCACGGGGTGTCGGCGCGCGGCCACCGGGCCCGGCGCCCCCGATGCCCGTCGGGACCGGCGGCCGGCGCGTCGCACGCACGCTAACCGGGGGGTACGACAGGTCAGGCCGGCACGTCGACGAAGTGCTCGACCAGGGGCGGGCCGGCGAAGTGCGGGCCGATCAGCGCGCGCCACTGCGGGAACCGGTCGCTCTGCCGGAAGTTGACGTCGTGCGCCTCGACCGAGTCCCATTCGACCAGCAGCACGAACCGGGAGGGGGACTCGACGCCCCGGGTCATCCGGGCCGAGCGGCAGCCCTCCGTGCCGGTAAGGATCGGGTACGCCTGCGCGTACGCGGCGGCGAAGGCGTCCTCGTGCCCGGGCGTTACGTCGATCAGCGCGACCTCAAGAACCATTCCCGAAGCCTCGCACGGCGCCCGTGCCGCGTGGGGGCAGGGGTCTTGCAGCAGGCCGCCGAACTGCGGGGTGCCGGTGGTGGAGCTGCGTGGGCGGCACGCCGAGCGGCTGGCCACGGCGGTGGCGGCCGGCTGGCCGCTCGCCGACCCGCTCCAGCCCGCCTCCTGAGGCGCCCGCTGCGCGCCTTCCGAAGGCACACCTAGCCTCCTAGGATGCCGTAGCGGGCGCGGCCCGCGGCACGCCGAAAAGTGATCCCATCGTCAATCGGGGCCGCCGGAGATGCGCCGGCCACCCCGGATGGTGAAGAATGGCGGCCGAGGAGGGGAGTATTCCCCCGCGACGGAGTCGTCAGCACGGACGGCCGCCGACCCTGGCGGCACGACCCGGCTCCGTCGGTCAGTGGCCCGTCACCGGGTCGGTGGCGGAAGAGACCTCCGACAGTCACCAGAGTCAGCGTCGACGCACCCCGGCCCCTCACCCGGCGTACGGTGTGCCCGACGCTGCGTGTCTGCCGGAGGATGGAATTGAACGTGTCCGGATGGGTGTGGGCTGGGACTCTCGTCGCGATGACGGCGGTCCTGCTCGTCGACCTCTTCATCATCGGTCGGCGCCCCCACGAGCCCAGTGTGCGGGAGTCGAGCCTCTGGGTCGGCTTCTACGTCGGGTTGGCCCTGCTCTTCGGGGTCGGCCTCTGGCTCACCTCCGGCCCCAGCGCGGCCGGCCAGTTCTACACCGGGTGGCTCACCGAGTACAGCCTCTCGGTGGACAACCTCTTCGTCTTCGTGATCATCATGGCCCGGTTCGGGGTGCCCCGGCAGTACCAGCAGAAGGTGCTGCTCGTCGGCATCGTGCTGGCACTGGTCATGCGGGGCGGCTTCATCGCCGCCGGCGCCGCGCTGATCGCCCAGTTCTCCTGGGTCTTCTACATCTTCGGCGCGTTCCTGATCTACACCGCGGTCAACCTGGCCCGGCAGGGCGAGCCGGACGAGGACGAGTTCAGCGAGAACCTGCTGATCCGGTGGAGCCGCAAGGCGCTGCCGATCTCCCGGGACTTCGACGGCGCGAAGATGACCACCCACCAGAACGGCCGGCGGCTCTTCACCCCGATGCTGATCGTGATGATCGCGATCGGCACCACCGACCTGATCTTCGCCCTCGACTCGATTCCCGCGATCTTCGGCATCACCCAGCAGCCGTACCTGGTCTTCACCGCGAACGTCTTCGCGCTGATGGGGCTGCGACAGCTCTACTTCCTGCTCGGCGGGCTGCTGGACCGGCTGATCTACCTCAGCTACGGCCTGGCCGTGGTGCTCGGCTTCATCGGGGTGAAGCTGGTGCTGGAGGCCCTCGCCGACAACAACCTGCCGTTCGTCAACGGCGGCCGGCACGTCGGCTGGGCTCCGCACATCCCGATCTGGCTCTCCCTGACGGTCATCCTCGGCACGCTGGCCGTGGCCACCGCGGCGAGCCTGGTCAAGTCGTCCCGGGACCGACGCCGCGAGCTGGCCGCAGCCCGGCGCTGAGCCCGCAGTCGAGGAAAGGGGCGCTCCCGTCGTCGGGAGCGCCCCTTTTCCGCGTACAGGTCAGACGCGGTGCGCGCCCACCAGGGTGGCCTCCCGGTCGGGGGGAAGCCGCTCCTCGACCACCCGGCGCTGGAGGTAGCAAGCGTGCAGCATCCGCCGGTCGTCGCCGTGCGGGTCGGTGCTGACGATGCCGACGTGGTGGATCTGGCGGCCGGGCCGGGCGAAGAAGTAGAGATCGCCGGGGCGTTCGTCGCCGAGCGCCAGCGGGGTGGTCGCCCCGGCCTGGGCGTGGGCGTCCCGGGGGAGCGTCAACCCGAACCGGCGCCAGGCCAGGCGCACCAGACCGGAGCAGTCGATGCCGTGGCTGGAGAGGCCGCCCCAGATGTAGACGAGGCCGCGGAGGCGGTCGGCGACGGCCAGGGCCTCCTTGGCCTCCGGCCGCTCCTGCGGGAGCGGGACCACGTCGGTCTCGGCGACCCAGAGCGGGTCGACGCGACCGGGAACGTGGCACGGCAGCCAGCCGTCGAAGAGCGGTCCGGCCCGGAACAGTCGGGTGCCGAGCCCCACCCCGGCCAGCGCCGGCGGGCCGCCGGGCGTGGCGTGCAGGTCGGTGGCGAGGGCGTCGACCACGAACTGCGGGGACCGCTGCCGTTCGGGCCGGAGCGGAGCCAGCTGGGCGGCGGGCAGCCAGCCCGGGTAGCCGCGCGGGTCGAGCTGCGCGGCCGGCTGCTCGACGGCGACCACGTGCGCCCAGCCGTCGGCGCGCAGCTCGGTGACGAGCACCCGCTCACCGAGCAGCAGTTGGCTGAGCACGCAGTCGCCGACCTGCTGGTCGTGGTCGAGGCCGGCGATCCAGGCCGGGACGTCCGGGTCGCCGGCGAGGGCGGGGCCGTCGACCGGCCGGACCGCCTCGGGGGCGGCCCAGAGGGTCGCCACCGGGACCCGGACGACGGCCTCGCGGCCCGGTTGCAGCTCCACGTCCACCCCCACCTCGCGCCGCTGTCTCCCGCGACCCTATGAAAGATTCCAACGGCCATCAACTGCGGGTCTGCATCTTTGCTTCAGTCGCCACCGAGGTGACACCGAGACCGGGGGCGTCCGGCAGCACGACGGTGGCGCCGTCGTACCGGATCCCGTCCCGCACCGGTGACCAGGCCAGCCACCAGGCGGCGTCCAGGTCCGACACCGCCGTGGTGCCGTAGGCCGCGACCAGGCTGGCCGCGGCGCCCACGCCGATCTGACTCTCCATCATCGAGCCGACGATCGTGCCCATCCCGTACGCGGCGGCCAGGTCGAGCAGCGTGCGGGCCGGGTGCAGGCCGCCGCACTTGGCGAGCTTGACGTTCACCATGTCGGCCGCCCGGCGGCGGATCACCTCGACCAGGTCGCGCACGCCGAAGACCGACTCGTCGGCGAGGATCGGCAGGTCGACGCGGTCGCTGACCCAGGCCAGCCCGTCCAGGTCCCAGCGGGCGACGGGCTGCTCGACCAGCTCGACGTCGAGGCCGGCGTCCTCGATGCCGCGGATCACCCGGACCGCCTCGCGCGGGGTCCAACCCTGGTTCGCGTCCAGCCGGATCCGCACCCCCGGCCCCACCGCGGAACGGACCGCGCGTACCCGGTCCAGGTCCCCGCTGGCGTCGGTGCCGACCTTCAGCTTGAGCACGTCGAACCCTTCGGCCCGGCGCTGCTTGGCCGCGTTGGCCAGGTCCATCGCGTCGCCGGCGGCCAGGGTGACGTCCGTCGGGACCCGCCGGGTGGTGCCGCCGAGCAACCGGACCAGCGGTACGCCGAGCCGCCGGGCGGCCAGGTCATGCAGCGCCACGTCGACGGCGCCCTTGGCGGACTCGTTGCCGGCCACCGCCCGTTGCACCTCGGCGCACCGGGCCACCAGGTCGTCGGCGTCCCGCCCGAGCAGGGCCGGCACGATCATCTCCCGGACGCACGCCTCCGCGCCGGCGATGGACGCGCCGGTCACCTGCCAGACCTGCGGCGCCTCGCCGAAACCGGACCGCCCGTCGTCGTCGATCACCTCGACGACCAGGGTGTCCACGGTGGTGGTTCGGCGCAGCGCGGTGACGAACGGGGTGTGTAACGGGGCGGAAAGCCGGTGGGTGCGTACCGCGGCGATCGTCATGTGCGGCACCCTATATGCAGGCGGGCGCGAACAGGGGAGGCCGGATGGTGCAGCGGGACTGGCAACTGGTGGGCGCGCCGAACGCCCGTGATCTGGGCGGCCTGCCCGCGGCGGACGGGCGGCGGGTGCGGGCCGGCCGGCTGATCCGCACCGCGGCGCTGGGCCGGTTGACCGACGAGGACCTGCCGGTGCTGGGCAAGCTGGCGCCGGCCTGCGTGGTGGACCTGCGGGGCGCCGCCGAGCAGGAGGTCGCCCCGCCGGACCGCGTGGTCGGCGAGCCCCGGGTGGTGCACCTGCCGGTGTACGACCCGGCGCACCCGGTCTTCACGTACGTCTCGGCGGTGCTGCTCGGCCACGACCTGGACGCGTACGACGAGCTGGCCCGCGAGGGCATGCCGGCGGCGATGGCGCGGATCTACCGGTGGTTCGTCACCGGGGAGGCGGCCCGGGCCGGTTTCGGGGCGGCGGTGCGGCTGGCGGCCGAGGAGCGGAACCTGCCCCTGCTGTTCCACTGTTCGGCCGGCAAGGACCGCACCGGCTGGCTGGCCGTCGTCCTGCTCACCGCGCTCGGGGTGGACGAGGCGACGATCCGGGCGGACTACCTGCGGCACAACGAGCTGACCGAGAGCCTGCGCGAGGTGCTGCTGGCCGCGATGACCCGGCGGCAGCCGGAGCTCCACCCGGCGACGGCCCGGCCGCTGCTGGAGGTGCGGGCGGAGTACCTCGACGCCGCGTACGACGAGGTGCGGCGGGTGCACGGCTCGTTCGGGGCGTACCTGCGCGACGGGCTGGGCGTGACCGACGAGGTGGTCGCCGCGCTGCGGGACAACCTGCTCGACTGAGGCGTCCCGCCGGGGCGGGACCGTTCCGGCCGGCGGGAGCGTCAGGCGGCGCCGGCCAGGGTGTGGCGGGCGTCCCAGACGCGGGCGGAGATGTCGGCGATCAGGCGGCAGGCGTCGTCCTCGACCCCCTCGCCGGTCGGCCCGCCGTCGGCCAGGTCGGTGGTGGTGCAGACGACGATCGCGTACGGCGGGGCGTCGGTCGGGAAGACCACCCCGGCGCCGTGCCGTATCCCGCGTACCCAGCCGTTCTTGTGCGCGATCCGGGTGCCCTCGGGCAGCCCGGCGGCGAGGTCCTCCCGGTGCTCCTGGGCGAACAGCACGTCCAGCATCGCGGCGCAGCTCGCCGGGGCGGCGAGCGGGCCCGGACGGTCGACGCCGGCCGCCAGCCCGCCGAGCAGGGCGGCGAGGTCGGCGGCGGTGACCAGGTTGGTGATGCCGGCCTCCCGGGCGGCGAAGTCCTCGATGCCCCGGCCGGTGACGCTGTGCCGGGCCCCGCCCAGCGCCCATGCCTGCGCCACGGCCGGCAGCCCGACATGGCCGAGCACGATGTTGGTGGCCAGGTTGCTGGAGCGCACGATCATCCGCTCGGCGAGCCAGCGCAGCGGCGCGGTGCCGCCGACCCGGTCCCACACGGCGTCGTCGTTGTCGTAGTCCCGGGTGCAGGAGAACCGGGGCGCGCCCGGCAGCGCGGAGTCGAACGCGTTGCGCACCGGGATCGGCGCGTCCAGGCCGAGGGTGCCGGCCTCGGCGGCCCGGTGCAGCGCCACCAGCACGGCCGCCTTCATGGTGCTGGCGGCGTAGTGGGTGGCGTCCGGCTGCCGGGTCCAGGTCGGTCGGGCGTCCAGCCGCCCCACGTACGCGGAGACGGTGCCGGGCACCTTGTCCAGGTGGGCGTCGAGGTCGTCCCAGATCATGCCGGTGAAGGTAGCCGATCATCGGGTGCGGCGGGGCAGCGGTCCACCGCCGGCAGGTCCTAACGTGCGGAGATGACGACGACCCCCGCGTACGACGAGATCGCCGACTGGTACGAGCAGTACGCCACCGACACCTCCGCCGACTACATGGACCGGGTCCGCCGGCAGCTCGCCGAGCTGCTGGGCAGCGGCCCCGGCCGCTGTCTCGACCTCTGCTGCGGCACCGGGGTGCACGCCGCCGAGCTGCGCCGGCTGGGCTGGGACCCGGTCGGCGTCGACCTCTCCGACGGGCAGCTCCGGCACGCCCGCGCCCGCCTGCCGGTGGCCCGCGCCGACGTCGCCGCGCTGCCCGTCGCCGACGGGCGCCTGCCCGCCGTCACCTGCGTGCTGGGCCACACCGACCTGCCGGACTACCGGGCGGTGATCGCCGAGGCGGCCCGGGTCCTCGCCCCGGGCGGGCGCTTCGTCCACGTCGGCGTGCACCCCTGCTTCACCGGCGCGTTCGCCGATCGGTCCGACCCCGAGCGGATCGTGATCGACGGCGGGTACGCCGAGCGGGAGCGCAGCTTCCGAGCCTGGTCGCCGCATGGTGTTCGGGCAAGGGTGGGTGCCTGGCACGTCCCGCTGGCCGACCTGCTCAACGCGGTGACCACCGCCGGCCTGACGCTGACCCGGGTCACCGAATCCGGCTCCGGCCCGGTTCCCGACATCCTCGCCCTCCAAGCCACCAAACCCACCTGACCCGCCCCGGCGTGTCATGGCGATAACTTCATGATCGCCGGGGCGGGGCGGGGCGGGGCGGGGCGGGGCGGGGGAGAGATGGCGGAGCCCGGGCCGCGTGGGGCGGTCCGGGCTCCGGTGGGTGGTGCGGGGGCTGGGGTCAGCCGGCGTGCTTGCGGCGGGCGGCCATCCGGCCCCGCTGCGTCTGGTCGAGGACGACCTTGCGGATGCGCACCGCGGTCGGGGTCACCTCGACGCACTCGTCCTCGCGGCAGAACTCGAGGGCCTGCTCCAGCGACAGCTTGCGCGGCGGGATCAGCTTCTCGGTCTCGTCCGACGTCGACGCCCGCATGTTCGTGAGCTTCTTCTCCTTGGTGATGTTGACGTCCATGTCGTCGGAGCGGGAGTTCTCCCCGACGATCATGCCCTCGTACACCTCGGTGGTCGGCTCGACGAAGAGCTGGCCGCGCTCCTGCAAGTTGATCAAGGCGAACGCGGTGACCGCCCCCGCCCGGTCGGCCACCAGCGACCCGTTGTTGCGGGTGCGCAGCTCGCCGAACCACGGCTCGTAGGACTCGAAGACGTGGTGCAGGATGCCGGTGCCCCGGGTGTCGGTGAGGAACTCGGTGCGGAAGCCGATCAGGCCGCGCGCCGGGACCAGCCACTCCATCCGGATCCAGCCGGTGCCGTGGTTGACCAGCTGCTCCATCCGGCCCTTGCGGGTCGCGAGGAGCTGCGTGATGGCGCCCAGGTACTCCTCCGGGGCGTCGATGGTCAGCCGCTCGACCGGCTCGCAGATCTTGCCGTCGATCTCCTTGGTGACCACCTGCGGCTTGCCCACGGTCAGCTCGTAGCCCTCCCGGCGCATCTGCTCGACCAGGATGGCCAGCGCCAGCTCGCCACGACCCTGCACCTCCCAGGCGTCCGGCCGCTCGGTCGGCAGGACCCGCAGCGAGACGTTGCCGACCAGCTCCTTGTCGAGCCGGTCCTTGACCATCCGCGCGGTGACCTTCGAGCCCTTGACCCGGCCGACCAGCGGCGAGGTGTTGGTGCCGATGGTCATCGAGATCGCCGGCTCGTCGACGGTGATCAGTGGCAGCGGCTGCGGGTTCTCCGCGTCGGCCAGAGTCTCACCGATCATGATCTCCGGGATGCCGGCGACCGCGATGATGTCGCCCGGGCCGGCCGAGTCGGCCGGCTTGCGCTCGAGCCCCTCGGTCATCAGCAGCTCGGAGATGCGGACCCGCTGGGTGCTGCCGTCGGTGCGGCACCAGGCCACCGTCGCGCCCTTGCGGATGGTGCCCTGCCGGACCCGGCACAGCGCGAGGCGGCCGAGGAACGGCGAGGCGTCGAGGTTGGTGACGTGCGCCTGCAGGGGCGCGTCCTCCTCGTACGCGGGCGGCGGGATGGTGTCGAGCAGGGTCCGGAACAGCGGCTCCAGGGAGCTGCTGTCGTCGGGCACCGAGCCGTCGGCTGGCTGGGTCAGCGAGGCGATGCCGTCGCGGGCGCAGGCGTAGATGATCGGGAAGTCGATCTGCTCCTCGTCGGCGTCCAGGTCGAGGAAGAGCTCGTAGGTGTCGTCCACGACCTCCTTGATCCGGGCGTCCGGCCGGTCCACCTTGTTGATCACCAGGATGATCGGCATCCGGGCGCTGAGCGCCTTGCGGAGCACGAAGCGGGTCTGCGGCAGCGGGCCCTCGCTGGCGTCGACCAGCAGGATCACTCCGTCGACCATGGTCAGGCCCCGCTCGACCTCGCCGCCGAAGTCGGCGTGGCCGGGAGTGTCGATGATGTTGATGGTGACCGGATCGGACCCGTCCGCCGGCAGGTAGTGCACGCCGGTGTTCTTGGCCAGGATGGTGATGCCCTTTTCCCGCTCCAGGTCCCCCGAGTCCATCACCCGCTCGGTCGTCTCGCCGCGGGCGCCGTAGGCGCCGGCCTGCCGCAACATGGCGTCGACCAGGGTCGTCTTGCCGTGGTCGACGTGGGCGATGATGGCGACGTTGCGGAGGTCGGTGCGAAGCTGCATACCCTCCATACTCCTGTCTGCGGTTGCCGGTGCGCGTGTCGGGGTCACCCCGAGATCGCCCGGATCTCTGCCGAAACTGCTGTTCCGACCGTTCCTGCGGCTGGCATGCTGGCCCCCGTGCGCTGCTGGGGACCGGATGCCTGACCTGCTGATGTCGCTGCAGGGCCTGCCGTCCCTGTTGATCTACCTGGTCGCCGCGACGATCGTCGCAGGTGAGACGGCGGTGATCTTCGGCTTGCTGGTGCCGGGAGAGGCGACCCTGTTGCTGGTCGGCTTCTTAGCCTACGCGGGGACGCTGCGGATTATTCCGGCGCTGCTGGTGATGACGGGTGCTGCCGTGATAGGCGACACACTGGCCTTCCGGGCCGGCCGCCGGTACGGCCCACGGCTGCGCGCCTCCGGCCTGGGCGCCCGGATCGGCCCCGAGCGCTGGCACCGGGCGGACGCGATGCTCGCCCGACTCGGCGGGCGGGGGTTCTTCGCCGCCCGCTGGGTGGCCTTCGCCCGCACCCTGGCGCCCCGGCTGGCCGGCGCGGCGGGCCTGCCGTACCGGCGGTTCGCGCCGTGGAACCTGGCCGGGGTGGTCACCTGGGTGGGCGGCTCGGTCCTGCTCGGCTACCTCGCCGGCGAGTCGTACGAGCGGGTCTCCCACCTGCTCGGCCAGGCCACCGGTGCGGTGCTGGTGCTGCTGCTCTGCCTGGTGGCCGTGGTGCTGGCCGGCCGGTGGCTGGGCCGCAACCCCGATCCGGCGCGGGCCCTGGCGTCGCGGGCCGCCGGGCTGCCGCCGCTGCGCTGGCTGCGGGCCCGGTACGGGGTGCTCTTCTTCCTGCTCACCACGCGGTTCGGACCGGCCTGGACGCTGCTGCTCAACCTCGCCGCCGGCCTGCTGCTGCTGTTCACCGCCGGGCTGGCCATCGCCTTCGCGCTGGAGGTCGGGGTCCGGTACAGCGGGCTCGCGGTGGTCGACGGCCTCCTCGCCGACTGGTTCGCCGACCGGCGTACTCCCGGGGTGGTCCACGCCGCGTCGACGGCTGCCTCGGTGCTGCGCGGGTCCGTCCTGATCGCGCTGGTCGCGCTGCTCGCCGCCGTGCTGGCCTGGCGGCACCGGCCCTGGCGGGCCGACCTGCTCAGCGTCGTCGGCACGGCGGGGGCGTTCATGCCGCTGGTGGTGCTGGCCGTGGTGGCCGATCTCACCGGACCGGGCGGGCCGGGCGACGCCGGCGTCCTGTTTCCCACCCAGAACGCGGTGGTGACGGCGAGCCTCGGCACGCTGGCCTGGCTGCTGTCCCGGGGAGCGCCGTGGCCGGCGGCGGTGGCCGCCTGGACGGTCGCGGTCGCGGGCGTGGTGGCGATCGGCGGCGCCCGGCTCTATCTGGGCTGGAGCACGGCCAGCGGCACCGCCACCTCCGTCCTGCTCGGCATGGCCTGGACGGCGGTGTTCATGGTCGCCTGGGCCACCCGGGACCGGGCGGTCGGCGACGGGGGGACGGCGGACGGCCAGACCGGTGACGAACCGACCGCGACCGCCGGCGCGAGACGCGCCCGATGACGATCCGGCCGGGAACTGCGGGCGCGCCGGAGCCGACCGACGTCGATGGGCCGGGCGGTCGCGGCGTCGTCGGGTCCCCGCGACCCGGCCGGTCCTTGCTAAGGTCCGGCCGACAGCCACGGGGGAGGGGTCGGATGCGTCGAGGGATGAGCCGGATGGGCGCCGCGATGGTGGCCGGACTGCTGCTGGCCGCCGGGATCACCGGGTGCGGCGGCGCGGAACCCGAGCCCCGGGAGCTGGCCGCGCCGGTCGCGCTGCCGACGGACGAGTCCGTCGAGGCGCCGGCCGACCAGCCGAGCGAGGCGCCGCCGGGGGTCGAGGCGATGGGCGTGGCGCCCAGCGTCAAGGCCAGCCCGACCGCCGGCCCGACGGCGAAGCCGAAGCCGAAGCCCACCCGGACGGCGGCGGGACCGCTCACCACCCCGAAGCCGCCCACCGAGACGCGGGTCCCGCCGCCCCCGCCGAAGCCGGCACCGAGCGGCTGTCAGCCCACCTACAAGGGCACCCAGGCGACCCGCAGCCAGGTCAAGGCGGCGCTCGGCGACGCCGCCGCCCGCACCTACTGGCCGACCTCCGCGCCGGACATCGCCATCCCGCTCAGTCTGCTCAAGGCGACCGCCTGGCAGGAGAGCGGCTGGCAGTCCAACATCGTCGCCTGCGACGGCGGGATCGGGCTGATGCAGATCATGCCGGCCACCGCGGACTGGATGAACCAGCGCTTCGGCCAGTCGTACGACATCGGCGACTACCGGGACAATGCCTACCTCGGCGCCAACTACCTGGCCTGGCTGACGAAGTACATCGGCGACATGTACTTCGAGTCCGACTACCGGCTGGACGCCTCGCTCTGCACCGACGAGCTGAACTCCTGCCTGCTCAACGCGATCATCTCGGCGTACAACTACGGGCACAACGCGGTGGCCCGGGAGGGCGAGCCGCTGACCATCCCCAACCCGCAGTACGTGCGCAACGTGCGGGCGCTGATGACCGAGTGCGTCTGCCTGACCTACTGACCTGACCGATGCGGACGAGGTGACGGCAGCTCCCAACGCGAGCATCTTGACCGGCGAGATTGTCGGCGGCGTTCTATGCTGCTGTCCCGGCCTGTTCGACAGGGGAATCGACAAGACGTGGCAGCGCACGGCATGTACCGGCGGCGGGACGACCCGCGCGGGCGGCTGGTCTCCGACATCGCCGACGACCTGCGGCGTTACTCCGTGGACGCGCAGCACGTCGGGCACGCCTTCGCCGCCCTGCACGGGCTCAACGCCACCGACCTGCAGGCGCTGATCGCCGTGATGGACGCCGAGCTGGCCGGCGACCCGATCACCCCCGGCCGGCTGGGGGAGCAGCTCAACCTCTCCTCCGGCTCGGTCACCGCCCTGATCGACCGGCTGGAGCGGGCCGGACACATCCGGCGTGACCGGGACACCGCCGACCGGCGCAAGGTCTTCCTGCACCACGCCGACCGGGGCGCCGCCCTGGCGACGGAGTTCTTCCAGCCGCTCGGCGCGCGGACCGACCAGGTGGTGGCCCGGTTCAGCGACGAGGAGCTGGCGGTGGTCCACCGGTTCATGACCGAGATGCGCGCCTCCCTGCGCGAACACCGCGACGCGGTGCGGGCCGCCCGCCCGGAGTCGCCGCCCCGGACCGCGGACTGACGACGTGCTCGACCGGCTCGCCACCCGACTCGCCACCGCGGTGCTGCGGTTGCCGGCCGCCCGGAGCCGGCGGGTGACCGTGACCCGGGACATCCCGGTCCGGGTCCGCGACGGGGTGACGCTCCGCGCCGACCACTACGCCCCGAACCTGCCCGGCGCGCCCACCGTGCTGATTCGTACGCCGTACGGGCGGGGCGGGCCGGTGCGGCTGCTCGGCCGGCTCGCCGCCGAACGCGGCTTCCACGTGGTCATCCAGTCCTGCCGGGGCACGTACGGCTCGGGCGGGCAGTTCGCGCCGCTGGTGCACGAACGCGACGACGGCCTGGACACCGTCGAGTGGCTGCGCCGGCAGCGCTGGTGGTCCGGGGCGTTCGGCATGTTCGGCGCCAGCTACCAGGGCTTCGTGCAGTGGGCCGTCGCCGCCGAGGCGGCTGACGAGCTGAGGGCGATGGTCGCGGTGGTGACGGCGTCGGGCACCCGCGACTCGACCTACGCGGGCGAGTCGTTCGCCCTGGACACGGTGCTGACCTGGGCGGAGCTGCTGCAGGCGCAGACCGTGCCGTGGCTGGCCCGGCAGTGGGAACTCAAGCGGGGGCAGCCCCGGCTGACCGCGGCGCTGGCCCACCTGCCGCTGGCCGAGGCCGACCGGATCGCCACCGGCGTCACCGTGCCCTTCTTCCAGGAATGGCTGCGCCACCACACGCCGGACGCCGACTACTGGCGGTCCCGGGTTTTCGGCGACCGGATCGCCGAGGTGCGCGCGCCGGTGGCGATGATCAGCGGCTGGCACGACATCTTCCTCCCCGCCCAGCTCGACGACTACGCCGCGCTGCGGGCCGCCGGCGCCCACCCGCGACTGACCGTCGGACCGTGGACCCACGGCAGCCCCGGGCTCTTCGTGGCCGCCCTGCGGGACGGCCTCGACTGGCTCGACGAGCACCTGGCCGGCCGCCCGGGCGCGCGTACCGCGCCGGTGCGGGTGCACGTCGGTGGAGCAGGCGGCGGCTGGCGGGACCTGCCCCACTGGCCGCCGCCGGCCGCGTCGACCCGCTGGCACCTGTACGCCGGGGGCGCCCTCGCGAAGGACCCACCGGCCCCGTCCGCGCCGGACCGGATCTGGTACGACCCGGCCGACCCGACGCCGTCGCTCGGCGGTCCGCTCCTGGTCGCCCAGCGGGCCGGCGCGGTGGACAACCGGCCCGCGGAGGCCCGGCCGGACGTGCTGACCTACACCAGCCCCCCGCTCGACGCGCCGGTGGAGGTGGTCGGCCCGGTCCACGCCGAGATCCACGTCCGCAGTGAACTGTCCTACCTGGACGTCTTCGTGCGGCTCTGCGACGTGGACCGCCGGGGAAGATCCTGGAACGTCTGCGACGGCCTGGTCCGCGTGGCGCCGGGCCGCTTCCCGACCGGTCCGTCCGGCGTGGTGCGGGTGCCGGTGACCCTCTGGCCGACCGCACACCGGTTCGCCCTCGGGCACCGGTTGCGGGTCCAGGTCTCCGGCGGCGCCCATCCCCGGTACGCGCGCAACCCGGGCACCGGTGAACCGCTCGGTACGGCAGTGACGCTGCGTGCCGGGGGCCGGGAGATCCTGCACGATCCGGAGCATCCGTCAGCGATCATCCTGCCGCTCCTCGACCTCGGTCCACAGTCTTCTCTCAGTTCCAGATAGTGCCTCTGACCTGGGCAAACTGGTGAACGACCAGATATGGTCGGGTCAACTGCCCGGTGCCGTGCAGCACTCGCCGGGCGCATCCCCGGATCACCCCGCCGCCTACGCGGTGTGATCACCGTGCCCGGCCGCGAACGATCGGGAGGGGGGCACCCCATGACGCGGGCTCCGGCGAACCTGTTGGCGGTACGCACTCTGCTGCTCAGTCATCTGAACGTCGATCCGAACGTCGTACGGCCGGAGGACCTGGAGCCCGCGGAGGTCGGCATCGTCGGCGACCCCAGCCACCGCGGCGGCTATCACTGCGGTTCCGACCGGGTCGTGGCGAACGACTACTCCGTGGTGGAGTCCAGCCGGGACTCCTCCGGTCTCACCCTCGACGCGGCCGCCCTGGACGTCGGCACCTTCCAGGTCTCGGCGGGCGGTCGCGCCCACAACCTCTACACGTTCTCCACCTGGTGCGTGGCGGAGTGCGTCGCCGGCGCCCCGGACACCGGGGACCTCCGGGAGATCATCTACTCGCCGGACGGCGCCGTGGTGCGGCGGTGGGACCGGCTCGGCAAGCGCAGCACCGGCGACAGTTCCCACCTGTTCCACACCCACTTCAGCTTCTTCCGCGACTCGATCAAGGCGAACCGGGACCAGACCCCGCTGTTCCGCCGCTACCTGACCAGCATCGGACTCCTGGAGGACGACATGAGCGCCGCGGCTGAGAGCCAGATCGCCAACCTCTACTCCGCCATGTTCTACGGCGGGCCGAGCATGGGGCGGAGCGTCGACCCGGACGGATCCGGGCCCCAGTCGGCCAGCAACAGCGTGGTGGCCAAGCTCGACTATCTGATGCTGCGGGTGGACGCGCTCGGCGTCGCGCTGACCAACCTGGCCAACAGGGACTTCACCAACGAGGAGGCGATCATCGCCGGCGTGCTCGCCGGGCTCACCCCGGAGAAGATCGCGGCGGCGCTCCCGCCCACCATCGCCAAGGACGTCGCCGACGAGATGGCCCGCCGGCTGGCCGCCTGACGGAGCGCGCCACCGGCCGGGCCCGATCCGGCAACGACAGTTCCGCAATAGTTATTGCGTAACTGTCGTTGCTGGTGTCAGGGTGGCCGTATGCCCAACCCCGACGTCCGACAGGTGACCGACTCCCGCGTCCTCGCCGCGCTCGCCCACCCGCTCCGCCGCCGCCTGATGGACGTGCTCAAGGTGCACGGCCCGGCGACGGTCGGCCTGCTCGCCGAGCGGACCGGCCAGGCGCCGGCGAATATCAGCCACCACCTCAAGGTGCTGGCGAGCGCCGACCTCGTCGCCGAGGCGCCCGAGCTGGCCCGGGATCGCCGGGAGCGGTGGTGGCGCCTGCAGAGCCGCGGGGTGCGCTGGTCCAACAGCGACTTCGACGCCGACCCCGCCGCCCGGGCGGTCGCCGACGCCGCGACCTCGCTCAACCTGGACCGACAGGCCGCCCTCGCCCGCGCCTGGCACGCCGCGCCCGACGAGGCCCAGGCCGCCTGGGGCGACGGGCCCTTCTCCACCGACCGCTGGCTGCACCTCACTCCGGAGGAGCTGGCCGAGCTGGGGCGCGAGGTGATCGACCTGTTCGCCCGCTGGGCGGACCGGGAGGTTCCCGACGACGGTCGGCGGCGCGAGCCGGTCTTCCTGTTCGCGCACGGCATCCCGGCGCAGCCGTGAGCGCGCCGACGACGAGCCGACTGCCCGACCCGCCGGTACGCCCACGCGGAGGGCTGTTCCGGCACCGGGACTTCCGGCTGCTCTGGACCGGGCAGGCCGTGAGCAGCATCGGCAGCAACGTGACCACCGTGGCGCTGCCACTGGTCGCGCTGGCCGTGCTGGACGCGACCACCTTCCAGGTCGCGGTCCTCACCGCCGCGGCGTGGCTGCCCTGGCTGCTGGTCGGCCTGCCGGCCGGAGCCTGGGTCGACCGGCTGCGCCGCCGCCCGGTGCTGATCGTCTGCGACCTGGTGTCGGCCCTGCTGTTCCTCAGCGTCCCGGTGGCCGCCGTGCTCGGGGTGCTCACCATCGGCCAGTTGCTGGCCGTGGCGCTCGGCGCCGGCCTGGCCCGGGTCTTCTTCGAGACCGCCGATCAGGCGTACCTGCCGACCCTGCTACGGCCCGAGGAGGTGCCGGAGGGCAACGCCAAGCTGCAGGCCACGCAGACTGCGAGCTATGTCGTCGGTCCGGGGCTGGCCGGCCTGGTCGCCCAGCTCGCCGGGGCGGTCACCGCCCTGCTGCTCGACGCGCTGAGCTTCCTCGTCTCCGCCGCCTGCCTGGGGCGGATCCGCACGGTCGAGCGTCCGGTGCCGCGCCCCGACGGGCCCCCGTCGCTGCGCCGGGAGGTGGCGGCCGGGATCCGCTTCGTCGCCCGGGACCCCTACCTGCGGGTGATGACCCTCTTCGGTGCCGCCAGCAACATCGGTCTCACCGGCTACCAGGCCGTCCTGGTGGTCTTCCTGGTCCGCACGGCCGGACTGTCGCCCGGCCTGGTCGGGCTGCTGATCGGCCTGGCCAGCGTGGGCGGGATCGTCGGCGCGACCGTGGCCACGACCGTCGCCCGCCGGGTCGGCACCGCCCGCGCGATGCTGCTGGCCGCCCTGGGCAGCGGGCCACCCGCCCTGCTCATCCCGCTCACCGGGCCCGGCGTCGGGGTGGTCTGGCTGCTCCTCGGCGGAGTCGCGATCAGCCTCGCCGTCGCCGTGGGCAACGTCGTCAAGGGCAGCTTCCGGCAGACGTACACCCCGCAGGCGCTGCTCGGCCGGGTGACGGTCAGCATGCAGCTGCTCAACTACGGGACGATCCCGCTGGCGGCCGTGCTGGCCGGGGCGCTCGGCGCCGCATACGGGCCGGGCCGGGCGATCTGGGTGATGACCGGCTGGCTGGCGCTGACCCCGCTGATCCTGCTGGTCGGGCCGCTGCGGTGGCGACGCGACCTGCCGGCGGCGCCGGAGGTGGCCTGAGATGCGCTGCGGCGGCGGTCGGAAGCCGACCGCCGCCACCGGCACAGAGCTACATCGGACGGACGTTGTCCGCCTGCGGCCCCTTCTGCCCCTGGGTCACCTCGAACTCGACCTTCTGGCCCTCGTTGAGTTCCCGGTAACCACTGCTCGCGATGGCCGAGTAGTGGACGAACACGTCCGGGCCTCCGCCGTCCTGCTCGATGAAGCCGAAGCCCTTTTCCGAGTTGAACCACTTGACCGTGCCGGTTGCCATGCAATCTCTCCCTGTTCAAAGCGGGTGAACACCGGCCGCGCGGCCGGGTGTTCGCCCTGTACCACCCTGACAGTAGCGGTCCGGGCCGCAATCCGCTGCCGGAAGTGCCGGCGCGCCCTCGAAATCCGCTCGCGGAGCGGGAAATCCACCCGGTCCCGGCCGACCCGGGGCATGCTTGCCCCGGTGAGGGAACGCGCGGCACTGGCCGACCTGGAACGGGAGATCGCCGTGCCCGGCTCCGGTCTGGACCGGCTGCAGCTGGTGGAGACCCCGTTCGTGCCCGAGGTGCGGCTGCACTTGGCCGAGGACGCGATCGTCTGGTGGGCCCGGATGGAGGCGGCGGCGGG
The DNA here is from genome assembly GCF_042650725.1 of Micromonospora sp. GCM10011541. Taxonomy (NCBI): domain Bacteria; kingdom Bacillati; phylum Actinomycetota; class Actinomycetes; order Micromonosporales; family Micromonosporaceae; genus Micromonospora; species Micromonospora sp. GCM10011541. The sequence goes on along the minus strand of NZ_JBHSBP010000010.1, from coordinate 45,463 downwards.
TCACCCCCTGCCGCCGCCGTACTGGGCCTCCGCCTGGGCCGGCGGGCAGGCCCTCGCCCGCCACCTGCTCGACCACCCCGAGCTGGCCGCCGGCCGTCGGGTGCTCGACCTGGCCGCCGGGTCGGGGCTGGTGGCCATCGCCGCCGCGCTCGCCGGCGCCGACCAGGTGGTCGCCAACGACATCGACCCGTACGCCGTCGCGGCGGTCACCGTCAACGCGCGAGCCAACCGGGTGGTCGTTGCCGCCAGCGCCGACGACCTGCTCGACTCCACGGTGACCGCCGACCTGCTGGTGGCCGGGGACATCCTCTACGACGCCGCGCTGGCCGAGCGGGTGCTGCCGTTCCTGCAGCGGGCCGCCGCCCGCGGCGCCGAGGTGCTGGTCGGCGACCCCGACCGGGGGCACCTGCCGCTGGGGCGGCTGAAGGTGGTGGCCAGCTATCCGGTGCCCACCACCGAGCCGTCCGTGGACTCCCCGGTGCGTCGGGTGCAGGTGCTGCGCCCGGCCTGACCGTCGACGCGAGTCGGGGTCGACCCCGAGTCGGGATCAGGGGCCGGTGGGGGATCGGACCCGATGTGCGCAGGGTCGGGGCGGCCATAGCGTACGGGCATGACGGATCTGCTGGCCCAGTTCGGTGAGCTGCCCACCGCCCTGCTGATGAGCGCGCTCGGGATGGTCATGCTCGCCGACGCCGTACCGCTGCTCGGCGTGCTGGTGCCCGGCGACGCCGCGGTGCTGGCCGCGGTCGGCGCCGGCCGGCCCGCGACCGGGCTGGCGACCGTGGCGGCGGTGGTGGCCGGCTGCCTCGCCGGTTGGTCGCTCAGCTTCCTCGCCGGTCGGCGCTGGGGCGACCGGCTGCGGCACAGCCGGGTGGGCGGCTGGATCGGCGAGTCGCGGTGGGCGGCGGCCGAGGTGATCCTGCGCCGCGGCGGCGGCCGGATGGTGCTGGTCGCGCCGTTCCTGCCGGTGTTCAACGCGCTGCTGCCGCTGGCCGCGGGCGGGCTGCGGATGTCCTACCGGCGATTCGCGGCCTGCGCCGCGCTCGGCGCGACGGCCTGGGCGGGCCTGTACGTGCTGCTCGGCACCGTCGCCCGGGCGTTGGCCGGGCTGCTGCCCGGGGCGCCGAACCCGACCGTGCTGACCATGGCGGTCGGCCTGCTGCTCGCCGGTCCGGTGCTGCTGGGCACCCGGCACCGGCTCCGCGCGTTGGCCGCGATGGGCACGTCCGCCTGACCGGCCACGCCGGCGACGGGGGCCGGCGGTGGCCGCGGCGCGCGGCCACCGTCGGGGTCGGACCGGCGGCCGGTACGGGCGGTCGGGCCCGCACCGGCGGGGGACTCACCAGCCCCGGGCGCGCCACTGGGGCACCGAGGGACGCTCCGCGCCGAGGGTGCTGTCCTTGCCGTGGCCCGGGTAGAACCAGGTCTCGTCCGGCAGCCGGTCGAAGAGCTTGTGCTCGACGTCGTCGATGAGCTGCCCGAACCGCTCCGGGTCCTGGTCGGTGTTGCCGACCCCGCCGGGGAAGAGACTGTCGCCGGTGAACAGGTGCGGGGTGCCGGCCGGGTCGCGGTAGAGCAGCGCGATCGAGCCGGGGGTGTGCCCCTTGAGATGGATGACCTCCAGCGAACAGCCGCCGACCGCGACGGTGTCGCCGTCGGTGAGCGTCTCCGCGTCGATCGGCAGCCCGTCGGCGTCGTCGGCGTGCACCAGCGGGCGGGCGCCGGTCTTGACGACCACCTCCTCCAGGGCCACCCAGTGGTCCATGTGCCGATGCGTGGTGACCACCGCGGCCAGCCCGCCGTCGCCGACCAGTTCGACCAGCCGGGGCGCCTCGTTGGCGGCGTCGATCAGTACCTGCTCGCCGGTGTCCCGGCAGCGCAGCAGGTAGGCGTTGTTGTCCATCGGGCCCACCGACACCTTGGTGATGGTGAGCCGGTCGAGCTCACGGACGGCCGGCGCACCGCCGGACGTGACGTCTCCGCTGTAGGTCATGGGTCTGCTATATCCATTCCGGTGGGGTCGGCAGGGGACCGTCGGGGGTGACGGCGAGCACCTCGCCCGCGCTGCGTCCGATCAGCCAGGCGGCGAGTTCGGGCGCCGGGCCGGTGATGGTGGGCGCCCCGTCGGGATCGCCCACGACGAGTTCCTGGCGGACCCCGTCGAAGCGCAGCACCATGACCGGCGCCTCCGGCCGGCCGGCCAGCCCGGTGGCCACCTCGTGCAGCAGCCGCTGGGCGAACGCGTCCGGCCACTCGGCCGGCCGGTAGCCGGCGGCCAGGTCCACGTGGTGCACCTCGATCTCGCGGAGCCGACCCCAGACCAGCAGGGCCGCCGGCCACGGGCCGCGCCGCGTCTCCACGGTCGTCGCCCACGCCTCGACCGGCATCGCGTCGACCGCCTCGACGAACCGCTCCGAGCTGCGCCGCAGGTCGTCCAGGAGGGCGGCGGGCGGGCGATCGGCGCCGGCCTCGATGTCGGCGGTACGGGCGTCCGCGCTGGCGTACATCGGGATCTGCTCGCCGGTGCGCGCGGCGGTGAGCAGGTTGACGAAGCCGTCGGCGTTTCGGGCCAGGTGGGTCAGCACGTGTCCCCGGGTCCAGCCCGGGAGCAGGGATGGGGCGGCGACGTCCGCGGCGTCGAAGGCTGCCACGGTATGCAGCAGCCGGGCCCTGGCGTCGTCCACCTCGCCGGTCAGCAGGAGCGGATCGGTGGTCACGCGTCGACCCTAGCGGTCCGGCGCCCCGCCGTCGCCGTGGAAATCGCTTTCGGCGCGTCGGCGCGCCACCTACCGTCGGCCTGGAACGCGGCACCGGACGTCGGAGGAGGTGGTGGTGATCATGCCGGTCGTAGCGCGCGTGTTTTGCCAGGTACCGCCTCGACACCGATGAGGATGCCATGACCATGGATCTGACCGCCCTCGGCTGGGACGCCGGCTGGGCGGCACACGTACGACGGGGCAGCGACCACCGGCCGGGCCGGGTGGCCCGGGTCGACCGGGGGGTCTGCACCGTGCTCTGCGCCGACGGCCCGGTCCGGGCCAGCCTGGGCGGCGGGGTCCTGGCCGCCGCCGCCCGGGACCTGAGCGCGCTGCCCTGCGCGGGCGACTGGGTGCTGGTCGGCACCTGGCCCGACCGGCGGCGGACCGTCGAGGCGGTGCTGCCGCGGCGTACGGCGCTGGTCCGCCGGACCGCCGGCAAGGACGCCAGCGGGCAGCTGCTCGCCGCCAACCTCGACGCCGCCGCGGTCGTCGAGCCGGTGCACCCGACGCCGGACGTCGGCCGGATCGAGCGGGCGCTGTCCCTGGTCCACGCGTCGGGGGCCCGGCCCCTGATCGTGCTGACCAAGACGGACCTGGCCGCCGACCCGGCCGCGCTCGCCCGCCAGCTCGCCGCCGTCGCGCCCGGGGTGCCGGTGCTGCCGGTCAGCGCCGAACACGGCGTCGGGCTCGACCCGCTCCGGCCGTTCGTCGCCGCCGGGCGGACGCTCGGTCTGCTCGGGCCCTCCGGGGCCGGCAAGTCGAGCCTGGTCAACGCCCTCGCCGGGGCCGTCGTCATGCCGACCCAGGCGATCCGCCGGGTGGACGGCAAGGGGCGGCACACCACCACCTGGCGGTCGCTGGTGCCGATCCCGCGTGGGGGCGCGGTGGTGGACACCCCGGGGGTCCGGGCGGTGGGCCTGCTGGACGGGTCGGCCGGTCTGGACCGGGCCTTCGCCGACATCGTCGAGCTGGCCACCGGCTGCCGGTACGCCGACTGCGCGCACGACGGCGAGCCCGCCTGCGCCGTGCGGGAGGCGCTGGAGTGCGGGGAACTGCCGGCGCGGCGCTGGGAGAGCTGGCGCCGGCTGCAGCGGGAGGTGGCCTTCGAGAGCCGCCGCCGGGAGGTTCGGCTGGCCGCCGAGCGGCGCGGCGGCCGGCGCGGCGGCCGGCGACGGACGGGGCGTCCGGTGCCGCCCCCGTCGCCGGGCGGATTCTGAACCGGTCGACGGCGCACGCGGCCCGGATCGGGCCGGTGTGACCGGCACCTGAGCTGGGGGAATGTGCGGGCGCGGAAAGTTGTCGTACCTCGGGGCTAAAGTTGCCGAGGCGTCTCTTCTGCGCCCGCAAACCGCTCAGACTCCGCTCGGAGCGGACAGATCCGCCCCACTTTCTTCTCTCGGGAGTACACGGACCGTGGCCGATCGACTGATCATCCGTGGCGCGCGCGAGCACAACCTGCGTGACGTCAGTCTCGACCTGCCCCGGGACGCCCTGATCGTCTTCACCGGGCTCTCCGGGTCGGGCAAGTCGAGCCTGGCCTTCGACACCATCTTCGCCGAGGGCCAGCGCCGCTACGTCGAGTCGCTGTCGTCGTACGCCCGGCAGTTCCTCGGCCAGATGGACAAGCCCGACGTCGACTTCATCGAGGGCCTCAGCCCCGCGGTCTCCATCGACCAGAAGTCCACCTCGCGCAACCCGCGCTCGACCGTCGGCACCATCACCGAGGTCTACGACTACCTGCGCCTGCTCTTCGCCCGCATCGGCGAGCCGCACTGCCCGGTCTGCGGCGAGCGGATCTCCAAGCAGAGCCCGCAGCAGATCGTCGACCGGGTCCTCGCGATGGACGAGGGCACCCGGTTCATGGTGCTCGCGCCGGTGGTCCGCGGCCGCAAGGGCGAGTACGTCGACCTCTTCGCCGAGCTCCAGGCCAAGGGCTACGCCCGGGCCCGGGTCGACGGCGTGGTGCACCCGCTGACCGAGCCGCCGAAGCTCAAGAAGCAGGAGAAGCACACCATCGAGGTGGTGATCGACCGGCTCAGCGTGAAGGCGAGCGCCAAGCAGCGGCTGACCGACTCGGTGGAGGCGGCGCTCGGCCTCTCCGGCGGCCTGGTGCTGCTGGACTTCGTCGACCTGCCCGAGGACGACGCGGACCGGGAGCGCCGCTACTCCGAGCACCTGGCCTGCCCCAACGACCACCCCCTGGCGATCGAGGACCTGGAGCCCCGGGTCTTCTCCTTCAACGCGCCGTACGGCGCCTGCCCGGAGTGCACCGGCCTGGGCACCAAGAAGGAGGTCGACGCGGAGCTGGTCGTCCCCGACCCGGAGCGCACCCTGCGCGAGGGCGCCATCCAGCCCTGGGCCACCGGGCACAACCTGGAATACTTCCTCCGCCTGCTGGAGGCGCTCGGCGAGAGCCAGCACTTCGACATCGACACGCCCTGGCGGGCGCTGCCGTCGCGGGCGCAGAAGACGATCCTGCACGGCTCCGACGACCAGGTGCACGTGCGCTACCGCAACAAGTACGGCCGCGAGCGCTCCTACTACACCGGGTTCGAGGGCGTGGTGCAGTGGATCGAGCGCCGGCACACCGACACCGAGTCGGAGTGGTCGCGGGACAAGTACGAGGGCTACATGCGGGACGTGCCCTGCGCGGCCTGCGGCGGCACCCGGCTCAAGCCGGAGGTGCTCGCGGTCACGCTGGCCGGCCGGAGCATCGCCGAGGTCTGCAACCTGTCGGTGGGGGAGGCGGCCGAGCTGCTCGCCGGCATCGAGCTGACCGACCGGCAGAAGATGATCGCCGAGCGGGTGCTCAAGGAGATCAACGCCCGGCTGAAGTTCCTGCTCGACGTCGGCCTGGACTACCTCTCCCTGGACCGCGCGGCCGGCACCCTCTCCGGCGGTGAGGCGCAGCGCATCCGGCTCGCCACCCAGATCGGCTCCGGCCTGGTCGGCGTGCTCTACGTGCTGGACGAGCCGTCGATCGGCCTGCACCAGCGGGACAACCACCGGCTGATCGAGACGCTGATCCGGCTGCGCGGGCTGGGCAACACGCTGATCGTGGTCGAGCACGACGAGGACACCATCCGGGTCGCCGACTGGATCGTCGACATCGGCCCGGGCGCCGGCGAGCACGGCGGCGAGATCGTGCACAGCGGCTCGGTGCCGGCGCTGCTGGAAAACCAGGAGTCGGTCACCGGGGCGTACCTGTCGGGGCGCAAGTCGATCCCGACGCCGCGGCAGCGGCGGCCGCAGGCCCCCGGCCGGGAGCTGGTGGTGCACGGGGCGCGGGAGCACAACCTGCGCAACCTCACCGTGTCGTTCCCGCTCGGCCAGCTCATCGCGGTCACCGGGGTCAGCGGCTCCGGCAAGTCGACGCTGGTCAACGACATCCTGTACGCGGTGCTGGCCAACCAGATCAACGGCGCCCGGCTGGTCCCCGGGCGGCACACCCGGGTCACCGGCCTGGAGCACGTGGACAAGGTCGTCGGCGTCGACCAGTCGCCGATCGGCCGGACGCCGCGGTCCAACCCGGCCACCTACACCGGGGTCTGGGACCACGTCCGCAAGCTCTTCGCCGAGACCACCGAGGCGAAGGTCCGGGGGTACGGCCCGGGCCGGTTCTCGTTCAACGTCAAGGGTGGCCGCTGCGAGGCGTGCTCCGGCGACGGCACCATCAAGATCGAGATGAACTTCCTCCCGGACGTCTACGTCCCCTGCGAGGTGTGCAAGGGCGCCCGGTACAACCGGGAGACCCTGGAGGTGCACTACAAGGGCAAGACCGTCTCCGACGTGCTGGAGATGCCGATCGAGGAGGCGGCCGAGTTCTTCTCCGCCATCCCGGCCATCCACCGGCACCTGAAGACACTGGTCGACGTGGGCCTCGGCTACGTCCGGCTCGGCCAGCCCGCGCCGACGCTGTCCGGCGGTGAGGCGCAGCGGGTCAAGCTCGCCTCCGAGCTGCAGAAGCGCTCCACGGGTCGGACGGTCTACGTGCTCGACGAGCCGACCACCGGCCTGCACTTCGAGGACATCCGCAAGCTGCTGATGGTGCTCGAGGGCCTGGTCGACAAGGGCAACACGGTGATCACCATCGAGCACAACCTCGACGTGATCAAGACCGCCGACTGGCTCATCGACATGGGCCCCGAGGGCGGCCACCGGGGCGGCACGGTGCTCGCCACCGGCACCCCGGAGGAGGTCGCCGAGGTGACCGAGAGCCACACCGGCCAGTTCCTGCGCCAGGTGCTCAAGCTCGACGGCGAGCCGAAGGGCGCCAGGGCGGCCACGTCGCGGGCGGCGAAGGCCAACGGCGCGGCGACCAAGTCGCGTACCCGCAAGGTCACGGCCGGGGCGCGCTGAGCCGACGGTACGGCGGGCGGGTCGGGAAACCGGCCCGCCCGTTCGGATATCCATTTCGTGACGCGCCAGTATGAACCGTGCGGCACAGTGATCCGTGTTCCAGAAGCGTGGCCGCGGATCACGACGGGGGCGGCAGCCGAGAGAAAGGGCGGATATGAGTGACGATCAGGTGCTGACCGGGCCCGGTACGCAGACGCGCCGGGCTCTTCTCGCGGGCGCCGGCGCGGTCGGGGTGTCGGTCGCGCTGGCCGCCTGCGGCAGCGACGACGACTCCGGCGACGGGACCTCCGCCCCGACCAGCGGCGGCCCGGGCGCGACCGGCGCCGGCGACGCCGAGGGCGGCAACCGGGACACCTCCGGCCCGCTGGCCCGGACCACGGACATCCCGGTCGGGGGCGGCGCGGTGTACGCCAGCAAGGGCGTGGTGATCACCCAGCCCGAGCCGGGAACGTTCAAGGGCTTCGACCCGATCTGCACCCACCAGGGCTGCCCGGTGTCGAACGTCGACGGCGGCACCATCAACTGCACCTGCCACGGCAGCAGGTTCTCGATCACCGACGGCTCCGTGAAGCAGGGCCCGGCTACCCGTCCGCTGGCCGCCAAGAACATCAAGATCGACGGCGACCAGATCGCCCTCGCCTGACCCTTTCCTTCGCGTCACCACCGGCTCGGCGAGGGTCTCCGATCTTCCCGACCGCCGCCCCCCGACACCCTGATCCGCGTCGCCGGATGGCAGTGGGTGGGCCGCCTGTGGCGGCGGGGCCGGGTGTCGGGGGTGCGGACTAGGCTTGTTGGCGTGGCTGACCCCTCGACCTACCGTCCCGCGCCCGGCACCATTCCGGAGTCGCCAGGGGTCTACCGCTTCCGGGACGGCACCGGCCGGGTCATCTACGTCGGCAAGGCGAAGAACCTGCGCAGCCGGCTCAACTCCTACTTCGCCGACCTGTGGGGCCTGCACCAGCGCACCCAGCAGATGGTCACCACGGCCGAGTCCGTCGACTGGGTCACCGTCGGCACCGAGGTCGAGGCGCTCCAGCTCGAATACACCTGGATCAAGCAGTACGATCCGCGGTTCAACGTCCGCTACCGCGACGACAAGTCGTATCCGTACCTGGCCGTCACCCTCGACGAGGAGTACCCGCGGCTCCAGGTGATGCGGGGCGCCAAGCGCAAGGGGGTGCGCTACTTCGGGCCGTACTCGCACGCCTGGGCGATTCGCGAGACGCTCGACCTGCTGCTCCGGGTCTTCCCCGCGCGGACCTGCTCGTCCGGGGTGTTCAAGCGGGCCGGCCAGGTCGGGCGGCCCTGCCTGCTGGGTTACATCGGCAAGTGCTCCGCGCCGTGCGTCGGCAGCGTCTCCGCCGAGCAGCACCGGGACATCGTCAACGCGTTCTGCGACTTCATGGCCGGCCGCACCGATACCATGGTCCGCCGGCTCGAGCGGGAGATGACCGAGGCCAGCGAGCAACTGGAGTTCGAGCGGGCCGCCCGGCTCCGCGACGACGTCGCCGCCCTGCGGCGGGCGATGGAGAAGCAGACGGTGGTGCTCGGCGACGGCACCGACGCCGATGTGGTGGCCTTCGCCGACGATCCGCTCGAAGCCGCGGTCCAGGTCTTCCACGTCCGCGACGGCCGGGTCCGCGGCCAGCGCGGCTGGGTGGTGGAGAAGACCGAGGACCTGAGCACCGGCGACCTGGTGCACCACTTCTGCACCCAGGTCTACGGCGGGGAGCAGGGCGAGACCGATGTGCCCCGCGAGCTGCTCGTGCCCGAGCTGCCCGCCGACGCCGACGCGCTCGCCGACTGGCTCTCCACCCATCGGGGCAGCCGGGTGTCGCTGCGGGTGCCGCAGCGCGGCGACAAGAAGTCGCTGATGGAGACCGTGGAGCGCAACGCCAAGGACGCCCTCGCCCGGCACAAGCTCAGGCGGGCCGGTGACCTGACCACCCGCAGCAAGGCGCTCGACGAGATCACCGACGCGCTCGGCATGCGGACGTCGCCGCTGCGCATCGAGTGCTTCGACGTCTCCCAGATCCAGGGCACGGACGTGGTGGCCAGCATGGTCGTCTTCGAGGACGGGTTGCCCCGCAAGAGCGAATACCGGCGGTTCATCGTCCGGGGCGCCACCGACGACCTCTCCGCCATGTCCGAGGTGCTGCGCCGGCGGTTCGCCCGCTATCTGGACGTCCGTGCCGAGACGGGGGAGATCGGCGAGGAGACCGCCGGCGACCCGGACCGGTCCGGCATCGACCCGACCACCGGCCGGCCGCGCCGGTTCGCGTACCCGCCCCAACTGGTGGTGGTCGACGGCGGCGCGCCGCAGGTCGCCGCCGCCGCGCAGGCCCTCGCCGAGCTGGGCATCGACGACGTGGCGCTGTGCGGACTGGCCAAGCGGCTGGAGGAGGTCTGGCTGCCCGACGACGAGTTCCCGGTCATCCTGCCGCGCACCTCCGAGGGGCTCTACCTGCTGCAGCGGGTCCGCGACGAGGCGCACCGCTTCGCCATCACCTTCCACCGGCAGCGGCGCTCGAAGCGGATGACCGAGTCGGCGCTGGACAACATCCCCGGGCTCGGCGACATCCGGCGCAAGGCGCTGCTGCGGCACTTCGGCTCGCTCAAGCGGCTCTCCGCCGCCACCGTCGAAGAGATCACCGAGGTGCCCGGGGTGGGGAAGCGGACGGCCGAGGCGATCCAGGCCGCCCTGGACGAGGGCACCCAGACACCGCAGAGCTAGTCAGCGGTCCCGTTGGGGACGCCACCCCCGGTTCGTCGGAAGCTCCTGACCAGGCATCTTCGACTCGGCCGCCCCGAGCAGGGTTGTTCCCGCTCGCCTTTGCTCTGCTTCAGCGGAGGCAACAGTTACCGGCCGTGCCTGTTGCCCATGGTGAAGCAGAGCAAAGGGAGCGATGCGATGGTTGGCCGGCCGAGCGAGGGTGACCGTCCGTAGCTCGACGCGGGCGGCGGAACGTTGGGGCGGATATCCCTGGTGTCCGGGTCGCCCGGGCCGAGGCCAGGCCACCCCACGCACGCCTCCCGCCCGCCCGCGCAGGTGCTGTCCGGTTTGGGGTGGACCGTCCGGTGGGTGGGGGCACCCCGGCGGTGGAATGGCCGGCGGGGTCGGGGCGTTGAACATGGCATGCCACCGCGGGTCTGCCCCGGTGGTGGGGGCCGGAGCCCAGGCCGCGGGAACACCCGGCCGCCCGGCCCGGTTACATCCCCCGGAACCCCGGCCTTCCAGCCGGAACCCCGGGAGCCCGTGAGCGTGGTGGAATGCGTCGCCGGTCCGGGTCGTTACACCCCCGGACGCCCGAGCAGGCCACTGCCGCCGGGCCGATCCCCTTCAAGACTTCCCCTCTTTGCGCGGCGCGACCGCACCCCCCGTGCGGGTGTCGTGCACACCCCAAGCAGAGGAGCACGCCAACATGCGTACCGATCTGATCCGTAAGACCGCCCTGACCGCCGCCGGTCTCGCCGCCACCGCCGGTGGCATCGCCGGCCCCGCCATCGCCTCGCAGGCCACCCCGGCCGAGAAGGCCGCGCAGGTCACCACCGACCGTAAGGGCCACAGCGAGCGCGAACTCAACGTCCGTTACGAGGCGCAGCCGAACTTCTACTACTGCGGTCCGGCCGCCACCCGTAACGCCCTCTCGGTGCAGGGCAAGAACATCGACGTCGACGCCATGGCCAAGGAGATGGGCACCACCGAGGCCGGCACCAACTCCATCAACGACATCACCCCGGTCCTGAACAAGGAAACCGGCAGCAAGGACGCCTACAAGTCGGTGGAGATCCGCGAGAACAAGGCCGACGGCAAGCAGACCGACAAGCTGCGCACCGACATCGTCCACACCGTCGATGAGGGCCGCGCCGTGGTCGCCAACATCGCCGGCACCGCCGTCGACACCGACGGCAACACCCACTCCTTCGAAGGTGGGCACTACATCAGCGTCGTGGGCTACCGCGACGGCGGCCACACGGTGACCATCGCCGACTCGGCCGACCCGAACATGGCCTCCTACCGGATGAGCGTGGACAACCTCGCCGACTGGATCGCCACCCGCGGCTACACCGCCTCCTGACCCAACCAGCACCAACCCGAAAGGGCCGACCCCCACCCGGGGGCCGGCCCTTTCGTCGTATCCGGGCATGCGTGCCGCGGATCGGGTCGGTCAGGCAGGTGCCTCGCCCTCGGCGAGCACGGCGAGGATCTGGTCACCGTACTTGGCCAGCTTGTTCTCGCCGACGCCGTTGATCCGGGACAGCTCGGCCAGCGAGGCCGGCGCGTCGGTGGCGATCTGCCGCAGGGTGGCGTCGTGGAAGATGACGTACGCGGGCACGCCCTGCTCCTTCGCGGTGGCCGCCCGCCAGGCGCGCAGCCGCTCGAAGAGTGACCCGGCGGCCGGATCCAGCTCGGCGACCACGGTGGCGGCGCCGCGTGGTTTCGCGGACCGGCTGGAGGCCGGCTTCTCCGGCTCGCGGCGCATCGTCACGGTGCGCCGGCGGCCCAGCACCTCGGCACTCGCCTCGGTCAGCGCCAGCGTGCCGTAGTCGCCCTCGACGGCGAGCAGGCCCTCGGCGAGCAGTTGCCGGACCACCCCCCGCCACTCGGTCTCGCGCAGCTCGGTGCCGATGCCGAAGACGCTCAGCGTGTCGTGACCGTACTGGGTGATCTTGTCGGTCTGCTTGCCGAGCAGGATGTCGACGCATTGCCCCGCGCCGAACCGCTGGTTGCGTTCCCGGTCCAGCCGGAAGACCGTGGAGAGCAGCTTCTGCGCGGCGACCGTGCCGTCCCACGACTCCGGCGGGTTCAGGCAGGTGTCGCAGTTGCCGCACGCGGTCGTCGCCGTCTCGCCGAAGTACTCGAGAAGCTGGACCCGGCGACAGCGGACCGTCTCGCAGAGCGCGAGCATCGCGTCCAGGTGGGCGGCGAGGTTGCGGCGGTGCGCGAGGTCGCCCTCCGACGTCTCGATCATCTTCCGCTGCTGCACCACGTCCTGCAGCCCGTACGCCAGCCACGCCGTCGACGGCAGGCCGTCCCGGCCGGCGCGGCCGGTCTCCTGGTAGTAGCCCTCCACGGACTTCGGCAGGTCGAGGTGGGCGACGAAGCGGACGTCCGGCTTGTCGATGCCCATCCCGAAGGCGATCGTGGCCACCATGACCAGGCCGTCATCGCGCAGGAAGCGCTGCTGGTTGGTGGCGCGGGTCACCGCGTCCAGACCGGCGTGGTACGGCAGGGCGGGGATGCCGTTCTGCACCAGGAACTCGGCGGTCTTCTCCACCGAGGCACGGGAGAGGCAGTAGACGATGCCGGCGTCGCCCGGGTGCTCGTCGCGCAGCAGGGCCAGCAGTTGCTTGCGCGGCTCCCGCTTGGGCACGATCCGGTACTGGATGTTGGGCCGGTCGAAGCTCGCCACGAAGTGCCGGGCGTCGGTGAGCTGCAGCCGGGTGGCGATCTCGGCCCGGGTGGCGCTGGTGGCGGTGGCGGTCAGCGCGATCCGGGGCACCCCCGGCCACCGCTCGTGCAGCATCGACAGGTTGAGGTAGTCGGGACGGAAGTCGTGCCCCCACTGGGACACGCAGTGCGCCTCGTCGATCGCGAAGAGCGCGATGGCGCCGCGTTCCAGCAGCTGGAGGGTCGATCGGACGGCCAGCCCCTCCGGGGCCAGGTAGAGCAGGTCCAACTCGCCGGCGAGGAAGGCCGCCTCCACCCGCCGCCGCTCGGCCAGGTCCTGCGTCGAGTTGAGGAAGCCGGCCCGCACGCCGACCGCGGTGAGCGCGTCCACCTGGTCCTGCATGAGGGCGATCAGCGGGGAGACGACGACGGCGACGCCGTCGCGGACCAGGGCGGGAATCTGGTAGCAGAGCGACTTGCCGCCACCGGTCGGCATCAGCACCAGCGCGTCGCCACCGGCCACCACGTGGTCGACGACCTCCTGCTGGAAGCCGCGGAAGGCGTCGTAGCCGAACACCCGGTGGAGCACCCGCAGGGCGTCCTCGGTCCGCAGATCGGTGGGGGAGACCATCCGCGCAGTCTACGAGCGTCCCCCGACAGCCCGACCGACGCCGAACCGCGTGCCGGCCGGGGCCTCCGCCCGCTTTTGGGACGGAACCGGACAAGCAGGTGTTCCGGTCGTCACCCCGTGGAATCCCGGGCGGGGTCCCAGCCGTTAGAGTCGCTGATTGACCACGCGCGGCCGACCGGCCGCGGCGCCACGGCTGGGGGTAGCGGGTGAGCGAGGCGCGGACGGCGGCGGACCTGGTGCCGGCCGAGACTGCGGGGGCGGAGCCAGCGGTCGGGCAGCCCGCGCCGACCGAGGCGGACACCAGCCTGGTGGTGGTGACCGGTCTCTCCGGCGGTGGGCGGAGCACGGTGGCCCGGGCGCTGGAGAACGTCGGCTACTACGTCGTCGACAACCTGCCCCAGGCGTTGATGTTGGACATGGCGGAGCTGGCGTTCAAGGCCGGCGGCGCGGCCCGGCGTACGGCGATGGTGCTGGACGTCCGCTCGCGCGCCTTCTCCACCGACCTGGCCGGGGCGATCCGGGAGCTCAAGGATCGCGGCTTCTCCCCGCGGGTGGTCTTCGTCGACGCCGACGACGAGGTGTTGATCCGCCGGTTCGAGAGTGTCCGGCGCTCGCACCCGTTGCAGGGCGACGGGCGGCTGGCCGACGGCATCGCCGTCGAGCGCGCCCTGCTGGAGGAGGCCCGCGACCAGGCCGACGTGATCATCGACACCAGCCACCTCAACGTCAACCAGCTCCGGCGCCGGGTCGAGGAGCTCTTCGGTGGCGAGGACGCCCGCCGGCTGCGGATCACCGTCCTCTCCTTCGGCTTCAAGTACGGGCTGCCGTCCGACGCCGACTTCGTGATGGACGCCCGGTTCCTGCCGAACCCGTACTGGGTGCCGGAGTTGCGGGAGCACACCGGGCGGGAGGAGGCGGTCAGCTCGTACGTGCTGGGCCAGGAGGGGGCGGACGCCTTCGTGGCGGGGTACGCCGACCTGGTCAACGCCACCACCGCCGGGTTCGAACGCGAGGGCAAGCGCTACCTGACCGTCGCCGTGGGGTGCACCGGCGGCAAACACCGCAGCGTCGCCATCGCCGAGGAGTTGGCCGCCCGGCTGCGCCAGTCCGGCATCGCGGCCAACGCCCAGCACCGGGACCTGGGGCGGGAATGAGCCCGCGGAAGGTGGTCGCCTTCGGCGGCGGACACGGCCTGTCGGCGTCCCTGCGGGCGCTGCGGCACTGCGTACCGGAGCTGGACCTGGACATCACCGCGGTGGTCACCGTGGGCGACGACGGCGGCTCCAGCGGCCGGTTGCGCGCCGAGCGCGGCGGCCTGCCCCCGGGTGACCTGCGCCAGGCCCTCGTCGCGCTGGCCGGCGACCATCCGGCGACCCGGCGCAGCGCCGGGCTCTTCCAGCACCGCTTCGCCGCGGCGGCTGCCGCGCCGGAGGCCGGGAGCGCGGCCTGCGGCACCGATCCGCTGGCCGGGCACGCGGTCGGCAACCTCGTCCTGTGCGGGCTGATGGAGCTGCTCGGCGACCCGGTCGCCGCGCTCGACCACGCCGGGGCGATGCTCGGCGCGGTCGGCCGGGTGCTGCCGATGTCCCGCCAGCCGGTCGGCATCGAGGCCCGGGTGCGCGGCGCCGACGCCGACCACCCCGACAAGGTACGGACCGTGCGCGGCCAGCACCAGGTCGCGGTCACCAGCGGCTGGGTCGAGTCGCTCCGGCTGACCCCGGCGGCGCCGGCCGCCTGCGCGGAGGCGGTGACCGCGGTCGCCGAGGCCGATTGGCTGATCTTCGGGCCGGGCAGCTGGTACACCAGCGTGCTGCCGCACCTGCTGGTGCCGGGGCTGGCCCACGCCATCGTGTCGAGCCCGGCCCGACGGCTGGTCACGCTCAACCTGGTGGCCGAGAAGGAGACCCTCGGACTCTCCCTGGCCGACCATCTGGCCACCCTGCGGCGCTATCTGTCCGAGTTGAAGGTGGACGTGGTGTTGGCGGACTCCACGGCGGTGGGTGATCCTGAAGCGGTGCGACGTGCGGCAGAATCACTTGGTGCCCGGCTGGCCCTCGCTCCCGTCGCCGTCACCGACGGCACGCCCCGCCATGATCCGGCCGCCCTGGGCGCCGCGCTGGTGCCTGTCCTGGGCGCCGATCGTTAAGCACGTACGTAATCACCGGCGACACGCCGGTACGGGTCCGTGGAGGGGCGCAGAATGGCGATGACAGCCGCGGTCAAGGACGAGCTGAGCCGGGTCGACGTGCCCAAGCCCTGCTGCCGGCGGGCGGAGATGGCCGCCCTGCTGCGCTTCGCCGGTGGGCTGCACATCGTCTCCGGGCGGGTCGTGGTCGAGGCCGAGCTGGACACCGGCGCGGTGGCCCGGCGGCTCCGGCGGGAGATCGCCGAGGTCTACGGCTACCCCAGCGAGATTCACGTGCTCGCCTCCGGCGGGCTGCGCAAGGGCAGCCACTTCATCGTGCGGGTGGTCAAGGACGGCGAGGCCCTCGCCCGGCAGACCGGCCTGCTCGACGTGCGTGGCCGCCCGGTGCGTGGCCTGCCGCCGCACGTGGTCGCCGCCAATGTCTGCTGCGCGGTCTCCGCCTGGCGCGGCGCGTTCATGGCGCACGGCTCGCTCACTGAGCCGGGCCGCTCCAGCGCGCTGGAGATCACCTGCCCCGGCCCGGAGTCGGCGCTCGCCCTGGTCGGCGCGGCCCGCCGGATCGGCATCGTGGCCAAGAACCGCGAGGTGCGCCAGGTGGACCGGGTGGTGGTCAAGGACGGCGACGCGATCGCCGCGCTGCTCACCCGGGTCGGCGCCCACTCCAGCGTGCTGGCCTGGGAGGAACGCCGGGTCCGCCGCGAGGTCCGGGCCACCGCGAACCGGCTGGCGAACTTCGACGACGCCAACCTGCGCCGCTCGGCCCGCGCCGCGGTGGCCGCGGCCGCCCGGGTCACCCGCGCGCTGGAGATCCTCGCCGAAGACGCGCCCAACCACCTGACCTCGGCCGGCCGGCTGCGGCTGGAGCACCGGCAGGCCTCGCTGGAGGAGCTCGGTACCCTCGCCGACCCGCCGCTGACCAAGGACGCCATCGCCGGGCGGATCCGCCGGCTGCTGGCGCTGGCCGACAAGCGGGCCCGCGACCTGGGCATCCCGGATACCGAAGCGGCCGTCACGCCGGACATGCTCGTGGTCTGATAGGACGGTGAGGCGCCAGCGGGCGAGCGGGATCACGACCCGCCGCAGCGCGGCGGCGCACGCTCGGATAGGGTCGCTGCGTACGGCAAGGAGGCCGGCACAGGCACCCCTCGCCGTGCTCACCGCCTCGGGCGGTCAGGTCCTCTCAGACCGCGGCGGGGTGGCCGAGATGAACCGTCAACGGCCGGCTCCAACGGTCGGCGCACACACCTCCGCCGGCCCGGGTCTGACGCCGGCGGACCAGAACGCGAGGAGATGGGACCTGTGACCATCCGGGTTGGCATCAACGGCTTCGGCCGGATCGGCCGTAACTTCTTCCGGGCAGTGCTGGCGTCCGGCGCTGACGTCGAGGTCGTCGCGGTCAACGACCTGACCGACAACGCGACGCTCGCCCACCTTGTCAAGTACGACAGCATCCTGGGTCGCCTCCCGCACGAGGTGAAGGCCACCGCTGACGAGATCACCGTGGGCGGCAAGACCATCAAGGTGTTCGAGGAGAAGGACCCGGCGAAGCTGCCGTGGGGCGAGGTCGGCGTGGACGTGGTCATCGAGTCCACCGGTTTCTTCACCGACGCCAGCAAGGCGAAGGCGCACGTCGACGGCGGGGCCAAGAAGGTCATCATCTCCGCCCCGGCGAAGAACGAGGACGTCACGGTCGTCATGGGCGTCAACCAGGACCAGTACGACCCGGCCAAGCACACGATCATCTCGAACGCCTCCTGCACCACCAACTGCCTCGCCCCGATGGCCAAGGTGCTGCACGACACGTTCGGCATCCAGCAGGGTCTGATGACCACGATCCACGCGTACACCCAGGACCAGAACCTGCAGGACGCGCCGCACAAGGACCTGCGCCGGGCCCGGGCCGCCGCGCTGAACATCGTGCCGACCTCGACCGGTGCCGCCAAGGCGATCGGCCTGGTGCTGCCGGACCTGAAGGGCAAGCTGGACGGCTACGCGCTGCGGGTGCCGATCCCGACCGGCTCGGCCACCGACCTCACCGTGAACGTCAGCCGGGAGACCACGGTGGACGAGGTCAACGCCGCGATGAAGGCCGCCGCGGACGGCCCGCTCAAGGGCATCCTGGTCTACAACGAGGACCCGATCGTCTCCTCGGACATCGTCACCGACCCGGCGTCCTGCATCTTCGACGCGCCGCTGACCAAGGTCGTCGGCAACCAGGTCAAGGTCGTCGGCTGGTACGACAACGAGTGGGGCTACTCCAACCGCCTGGTCGACCTGGTCAAGCTGGTGGGTTCGTCGCTGTGAGCATCCGGACCCTCGACGACCTGCTCGCCGAGGGGGTGTCGGGTCGGCGCGTGCTGGTGCGCGCCGACCTGAACGTCCCGCTCGACAAGCAGACCGGTGAGATCACCGACGACGGCCGGATCCGGGCCGTGCTGCCCACGCTGAGCGCGCTGGTGCAGGCCGGCGCCAAGGTGGTCGTCTGCTCGCACCTGGGCCGCCCGAAGGGCGCGCCGGACCCGCAGTTCAGCCTCGGCCCGGTCGCCGGACGGCTCGGCGAGCTGCTCGGCGCGCCGGTGCACTTCGCCGCCGACACCGTCGGCGACTCCGCCCGGTCCACCGTGGAGGGGCTGGCCGACGGCCAGGTCGCGCTGCTGGAGAACCTCCGGTTCAACAAGGGGGAGACCAGCAAGGACGACGCCGAGCGGGGCGCCTTCGCCGACCAGCTCGCCGCCCTCGGCGACGCGTACGTGGACGACGCCTTCGGCGCGGTGCACCGGAAGCACGCCAGCGTCTTCGACGTGCCGGCGCGGCTGCCGCACGTCGCCGGCCGGCTGGTGCTGCGCGAGGTCGAGGTGCTGAGCAAGCTGACCAGCGAGCCGGAGCGCCCGTACGTGGTGGTCCTCGGCGGCTCCAAGGTCTCCGACAAGCTGGCGGTGATCGAGGCGCTGCTGCCGACGGTCGACCGGCTGCTCATCGGCGGCGGGATGTGCTTCACCTTCCTCAAGGCCCAGGGCCACGAGGTGGGCTCCTCGCTGCTGGAGGAGGAGATGGTGGAGACCTGCGGCAACCTCCTGCAGCGGTCCGAGGGCAAGATCATGCTTCCGGTCGACGTGGTGGCCGCGACCGCCTTCGCCCCCGACGCCGATCACGACGTCTTCCGCGCCGACGGCATCCCGAGCCACCGGGTGGGTCTGGACATCGGCCCGGAGACGGTCGCCGGCTTCGCCGCCGCCCTGAAGACCTCCCCAGGTGGAGCCCCGGGGAACGCGCGGACGATCTTCTGGAACGGCCCGATGGGCGTGTTCGAGATGCCGCCCTTCGCCGCGGGCACCCGGGGCGTCGCCGAGGCGATCGCCGACTCCGACGCGTTCAGCGTGGTCGGCGGCGGTGACTCGGCGGCCGCGATCCGGGTCCTCGGCCTCGACGAGAAGGCGTTCGGGCACATCTCCACCGGTGGCGGCGCCTCGCTGGAGTACCTCGAGGGCAAGACCCTCCCCGGCATCGCGGCACTGGAGGACTGATGGCGGGCGTCACCCGCCGGCCGTTGATGGCCGGCAACTGGAAGATGAACTTGAACCACCTCGAGGCCAACCTGCTGGTGCAGAAGCTGGCCGCGAGCCTGACCGAGAAGCACCTCACCGAGGTGGAGACGGTGGTCCTGCCGCCCTTCACCGACCTGCGTACCGTGCAGACCGCGGTGGACGGCGACAAGCTGCTGATCGGCTACGGCGGGCAGGACCTGTCGCCGTACCAGTCCGGGGCGTACACCGGGGACGTCTCCGGGCCGATGCTGGCGAAGCTGGGCTGCACGTACGTGGTGGTCGGGCACTCCGAGCGGCGGGCCTTCCACTACGAGGACGACGCGGTCGTCAACGCGAAGGTGGCGGCGGCGCTGGCCAACGGGCTCACCCCGATCCTCTGCATCGGCGAGGGCCTGGAGATCCGGGAGCAGCTCAAGCACGTGCCGCACTGCTGCGACCAGCTCGACGCCGCGCTGAAGGGGCTGACCCCGGAGCAGGTCACCAAGGTCGTCGTCGCGTACGAGCCGGTCTGGGCGATCGGCACGGGCAAGACGGCCACGCCGGAGGACGCCCAGGAGGTCTGCGGCGAGGTCCGCAAGCGGCTGGGGCAGACCTTCGACGAGGGCACCGCGCAGCAGGTCCGTATCCTCTACGGCGGGTCGGTCAAGGCGTCGAACGTCGCCTTGATCATGGCCCAGCCGGACGTGGACGGGGCCCTGGTGGGTGGGGCGAGCCTGGACGCCGAGGAATTCGCGCAGATCTGCCGGTTCCCGGAGCACATCGCCCGCTGACGGCTCGCTATTCTTGACTCCGCCCGTCCGCCGGCCGGTGCCGCGTGCCCGACCTGCCCGGGCAGATGATCGCTACGAGAGGACTGACCCCAGCCATGCCGATCGCGTTCGCGTACACGTTGATCGTGTTGTTGATCATCACGAGCATCCTGCTCACCCTGCTGATCCTGCTGCACCGAGGTAAGGGCGGCGGGTTGTCGAGCATGTTCGGCGGCGGCGTCAGCTCCAGCCTGGCCGGCTCCTCGGTGGCCGAGAAGAACCTCGACCGCTACACCGTTCTGGTGGGGATCGTCTGGTTCGCGTGCATCGTCGGGATCGGCCTCTGGCTGCGGCTGCAGATGAGCAGCGGGTCCTGAGCGAGCGCTTCTGGTCGTACAATCTGCGCGCGGTCCGTCACGACGGGCCGCGCGCAGTTTTTGTCCGCCGCACCCGCGTCGCCGCCGCCCCCGGGCGGCGGTCCCCGCACGACGACAGGAGCGAGCAGCCGTGCCGAGTGGCAACGTCATCCGTGGCGCCCGGGTCGGGTCCACCCCCCAGCGGCCCGCCGAGCGGTCCGCACCGGCCCCGCGCCGGGCGGTCGCCTACTGGTGCCGCAACGATCACCGGATCGAGATCCTGATCGCCGCCGAGGCGGCGGCGCCGCCGGTCTGGGACTGCCCGCACTGCGGCCAGCCGGCCGGGCCGGACGCGCAGAACCCGCCCGGCCGGGTCCGGACCGAGCCCTACAAGTCGCACCTGGCGTACGTGAAGGAGCGGCGCACCCCCGAGCAGGGCGAGGCGATCCTCGCCGAGGCCCTGGCCGCGCTGCGGCAGCGCCGCGGCGGGGCCTGACCCGCGCCGGCCCTGGTCCCGTCGGGCTCGCGGTCCGACCGTCAGCGCAGGCTGCGCAACCGCGGCGGCACCTCGGCCGCCGCGGCCCGGTCCAGCAGCCAGAGGGTACGACCAACGCCGCGCACGCCGGCCGCGGGCAGCTGCACCGGCCCCGCCCCGGCCAGCGCCATGCCCACCGCCCGGGCCTTGTCGGCCCCGCTGGCGACCAGCCAGACCTCCTCGGCCGTGTTGATCGCCGGGAGGGTGAGGGTGGTCCGCAGCGGCGGCGGCTTCGGACTGCCCCGGACCGCGCTGACCGGCCGGTTGTCGTGGTGCACCGGGTGCTCCGGGAAGACCGAGGCCACGTGCCCGTCCTCCCCGACGCCGAGCATCAGCACGTCGAAGTGGGGGAGTGCGGCGTGCCCCGGCCGGGCCGCCCGGGCCAGCTCCTCGGCGTACCGGGCGGCGGCCGCCTCCGGGTCGTTGCCGGCCGGCCCGTCGGAGGGCGGCATCGGGTGGATCCGGGCCGGGTCCAGCGGCACCACGTCCAGCAGCGCCGCCCGGGCCTGGGTCTCGTTGCGTTCCGGGTCGCCCGCCGGCAGGAACCGCTCGTCGCCCCACCACACGTCGATCCGGGACCAGTCGACGGCGTCCCGGGCCGGCAGCGCCGCCACCGCCCGGTACACCGCCGCGGCGATCCGCCCGCCGGTCAGCACCACCGACGCCTGGCCCCGGTCCGCCTGGGCGTCCAGCAGCTTCACCACCAACCGGGCCGCCACCGCCTGCGCCAGCAGGTCGGCGTCGGCGTGTACGGCGACACTCGCCTCACTCATTCGTCGTGCCTCGCGTTCCGACCGCGTACGCGGTCACCTGTGCTCTCCGACCGCCCAGCGGTCCCCGTCTGACGACCGCCGCGCAGGCGACCGCCGCGGCCCGTCCGCTCAGTGGTTCGCGGTCGTGCCGGCGTGCGCGGTGACCCCGGCCTCGGCCCGCTGGGCGGTCGCCGGATCCTTCCACACGTGCACCCGGTTGCCGGGGCGCTGGTCCAGGCCGGTGAGACCGGCCGCGGCGCCGAGCGCCTCGGCGTACACCTGGTCGGCGTCGAGCCGGCGCAGCTCCTCGGCCAGCTCGTCGCCGAGCGGCCGGCGGACCAGCGGCAGGGTCCGGTCCTCCTGCCCGGTACGCCGGAAGATGGCGACGTTGTCCTCCCGGGTGAGCGTCAGCTCGTCGCCGTTGGCGCAGCGCAACTGCACCCCGCGCATCCGGGGATGCCCGGCGGTCTGCTCCCACACCGGGTCGATACCGAGCCGGGCGGCCAGCCAGCCGCGCATCAGCGCCGCCGTCGGGTCCATCCCCGGCCCGATGACCGTCGCCCCGGTGACCCGGGCCTGGGTGGTGTCGAACGCCCCGGCGACCAGGGAGCGCCACAGGGTGATCCGGGTCCACGCCAGGTCGGTGTCGCCGGGGGCGTAGTCCCGGGCCCGCTGCCGGATGGCCTCGATCGGGTCGGCGGCCTGCGCGGCGTCGGTGATCCGCCGGTCCGCGACCACGCCGAGGAAGTCGGTGGCGATCTCGGCCGGCGGCTCGCCGTGCCACCAGGTGACCACCGGCACGTCGGGCACCAGCAGTGGCATCACCACCGACTCGGCGTGCAGGGCGAGCCGGCCGTACATCCGGGTCACCACCGCCTCGCACGGGCCGAGTCGGCCGCCGACGACGATCTCCGCGTCCAGCCGGTTGCGGTCCCGCTCGACGTCCGAGCGGACCACCACCACGATCCGGCACGGGTGGGCGGCGGCGGCGATCGTCGCCGCCGCCTCCGCCTCGCGGACCCGCTTCTCGTCCACCACGACGATCAGGGTGAGCGCCATGCCGCTGGCCACCCCGCCGGCGCTGCGTCGCTCCGCGGCGAGCGCCTTGACCACCTCGTTGCCGGTGGTGTCCCACAGCCCGATCAATGGAGCCTCCTGGTTCCCTCGCTGTGCTCGCTCACGCCCGCCGCCAGGCCCGGCCATCGCGGGCCAGCATCTCGTCGGCCGCCCGGGGGCCCCACTCACCGGCCCGGTACGGCTCCGGCGTGGTACCCGCCCAGGCGTGCTCCAGCGGGTCCACCGCCTGCCAGCTCTGCTCCACCTCGGCGGCGTCCGGGAAGAGGGTCCGGTCGCCGATCAACACGTCCAGCACCAACCGCTCGTACGCCTCGGGGCTCGACTCGGTGAACGCCTCGCCGTACTGGAAGTCCATCGCGATGTCGCGGACCTCCATGGTGGTGCCGGGCACCTTGGAGCCGAACTTGAGCACTACGCCCTCGTCCGGCTGGACCCGGATGACGAGCTGGTTGGGGCCGAGCGACTCCATGTCCGCCTGGTTGAACGGCAGGTGCGGCGCCTTCTTGAACATGATGGCCACCTCGGTGACCCGCCGGGGCAGCCGCTTGCCGGCCCGGATGTAGAAGGGCACCTCCGCCCAGCGGCGGTTCTGGATGCCGAGCTTGACGGCCACGTAGGTCTCCGTGGTGGAGTCCTCCGGTACGCCCTCCTCCTCCCGGTAGCCCACCGCGCGCTCGCCGCCGACCCAGCCGGGCAGGTACTGCCCGCGGACGGTGTCCCGGGCGACGTCCTTCGGCACAGTGATCGCCCTGAGCACCTTGAGCTTCTCGGTCCGGATCTCGTCGGCGTCGAAGCTGGTGGGCTCCTCCATCGCCACGAGGGCGAGAAGCTGAAGCAGGTGGTTCTGCAGCACGTCCCGGGCGGTGCCGACGGTGTCGTAGAAGCCGGCCCGGGTGCCGATGCCGACGTCTTCGGCCATGGTGATCTGCACCGAGTCGACGTACTTGGAGTTCCACAGCGGCTCGAACAGGTTGTTGGCGAACCGCAGGGCGAGAATGTTCTGGACCGTCTCCTTGCCCAGGTAGTGGTCGATCCGGAAGACGTCCTGCCGGGTGAAGACGTCGTCGACCAGGTCGTTGAGCGCCTTCGCCGACGGCAGGTCGTTGCCGAACGGCTTCTCCACCACCACCCGCCGCCAGCCGCCGGACTTGGCGTTGTCCGCCATGCCGGTGCGGGCCAGCTGCTTCAGCACCAGCGGAAAGGCCCCCGGGGGGATGGAGAAGTAGAAGGCGGCGTTGCCCGGGATGCCGTGGGTGTCGCGCAACTCGTCCAGGGTCGCCGCGAGGTGGTCGAACGCGGCGTCGTCGTCGAACGAGCCGCCGACGAACTTGATGTTGCCGGCGAGCCGCGCCCAGACCTCCTCCCGCCACGGGGTCCGGGCGTGCTTCTTCGCCGCCTCGTGGGCCAGCGACTCGAAGTCGCCGTCGCCCCAGTCGCGCCGGGCGAAGCCCAGGACCACGAAACCGGGCGGCAGCAGCCCCCGGTTGGCCAGGTCGTAGACCGCCGGCAACAGCTTCTTGCGGGCCAGGTCCCCGGTCACGCCGAAGATCACCAGAGCGCACGGCTCCGGGATCCGGGGCAGCCGTCGGTCCTGCGCGTCGCGCAGCGGGTTCACGCCGCCTCCTCGCTCCGCTGGGTTCAGGTCATTCATCGTCACGTCCGTGTCCGTCCGGCCGCATCCAGCAGCTGGGCGACGCCCGCCGCCCGCTCGGTCAGGTGCAGTCGCAGCACCGGTCGCTCCCGGCCGGCCAGCGCCTGCCGGTCGCCGGCGGCCTGGGCCGCCTGGAGCTCTCCGAAGGTGTACGGGCGTCCCGGGACCGGCAGATCCTCGGCGACCGCGCCGGTCACCTGGAGGAAGCTGCCGACCTGCGGGCCGCCCTTGTGGTACTGCCCGGTCGAGTGCAGGAAGCGCGGACCCCACCCGAAGGTCACCGGCCGGCCGGCCGCTTCGGCGAGCAGCGGGCGCAGCCCGGCCATCGCCGCGTCGGCCTGGCGGTCGAGGTACGCCAGCACCGCGAGGTATCCGTCGTCGCCCAGCCCGTCGAGCAGCCACCGCAGCACGCCGGCCAGGTCGCCCGGGGCGGCCGGCGGCGCGTACACCTCGATGGCGCCCTCGACGAACGACGGCGTCTCCGCCGGCGGGCCCGAGGCCAGGATCCGGCTGGTGTTCTCCTTGCTCTCGGTGACGTTCGGCTGGTCGAACGGGTCGACGCCGAGCACCACGCCGGCGATCGCGGTGGCGTACTCCCAGGTCAGGAAGTGCGCGCCGAGCGGGCCGTTGACCGCCACGTCGGGGTTGCCGCCACCGCCGGGCACGTCCCCCGCGGTCAGCGCCCCGCCGTAGGACACCGTGAGCACGTCGGGGCCGCCACCGCCGGGCGCCCGCGGGGACTCCACCACCACCGGCAGGATGCCCACGCCGGCCTTTCCGGTCGACTCGGCGAGCAGCTGCTCGACCCAGTCGCCCAGGCCGTCGATGCCGGTGCCGTCGGGCACCAGGGCGACCTTGTCGCGGCCGGTGGTGGCGGCCGCGGCCAGGGCGGCCCCCAGCGCCAGGCCCGGGTTGTCCCGGTCCCGGCCGAGCGCACCGCCCAGCGCCTCCGCGTCGTCGAGCAGCGCCATCACCTCGGCGCCGGCAAGCGCGGCCGGCACCAGCCCGAACGCGGTGAGCGCGGAGTATCGGCCGCCCACCTCGGGGTCGGCGAAGATGGTGACCACGCCCATCTCGGCGGCGGTCTCCGCCAGCGAAGAGTTCGGGTCGGTGACCGCCACGAAGTGCCGGGCGGCCTCCGCCTCTGTCATGCCGGCGTCGAGGAAGGCCTGCCAGTAGACACGCCGGTGGCTGTCGGTCTCCACCGTCGAACCCGACTTGCTGGAGATCACCACGACGGTCCGCTCCAGCCGGTCGGCCAGCGCCGCCCGCACCTGGCCCGGGTCGGTGGTGTCCAGCACGGTCAGCGGCCGGCCCAGGGTCCGGGCGATCACCTCGGGGGCGAGCGACGAGCCGCCCATCCCCGCCAGCACCACGTGGTCCAGGTCGGCCAGCTCCTCGGTCAGCTCGGCGAGCTGGGGGAGGAGCTCCCGGCTGCGCAGGTGGGTGTCCAGCCAGCCGAGCCGTGCCTTCGCCGTCGCCTCGGCCTCCGGGCCCCACAGCGTCGGGTCCTTCGCGGCCAGCGCGGCGGGCACGCCCCGGGTCACCAGGGCGTCGCGTGCCGACGCGGGCGCGGACCGGTCGACCGCGTCCGCGCCGTACACCGCCAGCCCGGCGGCGGCGGCCGGGCCGGCCAGCAGGTCGCTCATGACGCCACCTCGTGCGGTACGGCGACGGCGTGGAGCGCCCCGGGCCGGCCCGGGAGGCGTCCGACGCCGTTCGTCACGCGTTGCCCCCGGCCTGCTCGGCGGCCCGGGCGTTGCCCTTGGCGGCCTGGCCCGGCTTGCCGGTGCCCTTCGCCGCCTCGGCCAGCGACTTCTGCACGCCGTCGAGCAGTTCCAGCCAGCTCGTCTCGAACTTCTCCACGCCCTCGCGTTCCAGCGTGGCGATCACGTCGGACATGTCCACGCCGACCGCCTCGAGGTCGGTGAAGACCTTGCGGGCCTCGTCGTACGAGCCGGTGATGGTGTCGGCGCGGATTTCACCGTGGTCGGCGAAGGCGTGGATGACCGACTCCGGCATGGTGTTGACCGTGCCGGGGGCGATCAGCTCCTCCACGTAGATGACGTCCCGGTAGTCCGGGTTCTTCGTGGAGGTGGAGGCCCACAGCGGGCGCTGCGGGTGGGCGCCGGCGTCGGCCAGGGCCTGCCACCGGTCGGAGCCGAAAACCTCGCAGTAACGCTCGTACGCCAGCCTGGCGTTGGCGACGGCGGCCTTGCCGCGCAGCGCCTTCGCCTGGTCCGAGCCGATCTTCCCCAGCCGCTTGTCCACCTCGGTGTCGACCCGGGAGACGAAGAACGAGGCGACCGAGCCGATCTTGGACAGGTCGTGGCCGTTCGCCTTCGCCTGCTCCAGGCCGGCGAGGAACGCCTCCATCACCTGGGAGTAGCGGTCCAGCCCGAAGATCAGCGTCACGTTGACGCTGATCCCCTGGGCGAGGGTCCCGGTGATCGCCGGCAGGCCCGCCTCGGTGGCCGGGATCTTGATGAAGAGGTTGGGCCGGTCGATCAGCCACCACAGCGACCCGGCCTCGGCGACGGTCTTCTCCGACTCGTGGGCCAGCCGCGGGTCCACCTCGATGGAGACCCGGCCGTCCACCCCCGCGGTCGCGTCGTACGCCGGCCGCATCACGTCACAGGCCCACCGCACGTCGTACGTGGTGAGCATGCGGACGGCCTCCTCGACGTCCACCCCACGGATGGCGAGGTCCTTGAGCTGCCAGTTGTACTCGTCCGCGTCGCTCAGCGCCTTGGCGAAGATGGTCGGGTTGGACGTCACCCCGACCAGTTGCTGCTCCCGGCGGAGCTGGTCCAGCCCACCGGAACTCAGTCGGGTCCTCGAAAGATCGTCGAGCCAGATCGCCACACCCGCGGCGCTGAGCTCAGCCAGCCTGTCCGTCATACCGTCCACGCTCCCCTCAGTTACCGGTCGTGTTACCGGTGATGTCGCCCACCCGGGTCAGTGCCGCGTGCGCGGCGGCCACGATCCGGTCGGGGGTGAACCCGAACTGCTCGAAGAGCACGGTGTGCGGGGCGCTCGCGCCGTAGTGCTCCAGGCTCACGATTTCGCCGCAGTCGCCGACGATCGCGCGCCAGGACATGGCGATGCCCGCCTCCACGCTCACCCGTGCCTTTACCCCGCGTGGCAGCACCGACTCCCGGTAGGCCTCGTCCTGCTCGAAGAACCACTCCTGGCAGGGCATGGAGACGACCCGGGTCGGCGTGCCGTCGGCCTCCAGCCGCTCCCGGGCGGTGAGGCAGAGCTGCACCTCCGAGCCGGTGCCGACGATGATCACCTGCGGCTTGCCGGTGGACGCCTCGGCCAGCACGTAGCCGCCCTTGGCGACGCCCTCGGCGCCCGCCAGCGCCTGCCGGTCCAGGGTCGGCAGCGGCTGCCGGCTGAGCGCCAGCGCGGTCGGCCGGTCGGTGTGCTCCAGGGCCTGCCGCCACGCCCACGCGGTCTCGTTGGCGTCCGCCGGGCGGACCACGTCCAGGCCGGGGATGGCCCGCAGCGCGGTCAGGTGCTCCACCGGCTGGTGGGTGGGGCCGTCCTCGCCGAGCCCGATCGAGTCGTGCGTCCAGACGTAGACCACCGGCAGTTTCATCAGCGCGGCGAGTCGGACAGAGGGGCGCATGTAGTCGCTGAACACCAGGAACGTGCCGCCGTACGGGCGGGTGCCGCCGTGCAGGGCGATGCCGTTGAGGATCGCGCCCATGGCGTGCTCCCGGATGCCGAAGTGCAGCGTGCGGCCGTACTCGTCGCCGGGGAAGTCCTTGGTGGCGTGGGTGGCCGGGATGAAGGACGGCTCACCCTTCATCGTGGTGTTGTTGCTCTCCGCCAGGTCGGCCGAGCCGCCCCAGAGCTCCGGCAGCACCGGGGCGAGCGCCTCCAGCACCTTGCCGGAGGCGGCCCGGGTGGCCACGCCCTTGGCGTCGGCGGGGAAGGTCGGCAGCGCGTCCGTCCAGCCCTGCGGCAGCACCCGGCCGGCCATCCGGTCGTAGAGCGTCTTGCGCTCCGGGTTGGCCCCGGCCCAGGCGTCGAAGGCCGTGGTCCACGCCTGCTGGGCCTCGGCGCCGCGGACCATCACCGTGCGGGCGTGCTCGAGGACCTCCTCGTGGACCTCGAAGCTCTTCTGCGGGTCGAAGCCGAGGATCTCCTTGGTGGCCTTCACCTCGTCCGCGCCGAGCGCCGAGCCGTGGATCTTGCCGGTGTTCTTCTTGTTGGGGGCGGGCCAGCCGATGATGGTGCGCAGCGCGATGAAGGAGGGGCGGCCGGTCTCGGCCTTCGCCGCCACCAGCGCCCGGTACAGCGCCTCGACGTCCTCGTGGTAGTCGCCCTGGTCGGCGTCGCCGCGCCGCCAGTCGACGGTCTGCACGTGCCAGCCGTACGCCTCGTAGCGGGCCGCGACGTCCTCGCTCTTGGCGATCCGGGTGTCGTCCTCGATCGAGATCTCGTTGTCGTCGTAGATCACCGTGAGGTTGCCGAGCTGCTGGTGGCCGGCGAGCGAGCTGACCTCGTGGGAGATGCCCTCCTCGATGTCGCCGTCCGAGGCGATGCACCAGATGTCGTGGTCGAAGACCGACTCGCCCTGCTCCGGCTCCGGGTCGAAGAGGCCGCGCTCGCGGCGGGCCGCCATCGCCATCCCGACCGCGTTGCCCAGGCCCTGGCCGAGCGGGCCGGTGGTGGTCTCCACGCCCGGGGTGTGCCCGTGCTCCGGGTGGCCCGGGGTGAGGGAGCCCCACTGTCGCAGCGACTGCAGGTCCTGCAGGCTCAGCGGGTAGCCGGAGAGGAAGAGCTGGATGTAGAGGGTCAGGCTGGAGTGCCCGGCGGAGAGCACGAAGCGGTCCCGACCGGGCCAGTTCGGGTCGGTGGGGTTGTGCCGCATGACCCGGTTGAAGAGGAGGTAGGCCGCCGGGGCGAGGCTCATCGCCGTGCCGGGGTGGCCGTTGCCGGATTTCTCCACGGCGTCCATGGCCAGCACGCGGACCGTGTCGACGGCCCTGCGGTCGAGGTCGGACCAGTTGAGAGCGGGAAGCTCGGGTCGGTTGGCAGCCACGATGGTTGTGCTCCTCGGCAGATGGGCGGAACCCTCACTGATGACCCTATCGAGCGGCCCTAAACATGCGCCCGGGGATCCTCTGCATGGTGTTCTGTACGCGTCCGACCGGATCGGTCGTTCGATGCCGACTGTGACGCCTCGCACCGTTGTCGGGTCTCGCGGGCAGCCAAAACGACGACGCGTAGTGTGTGGGGCGGTGTGTGGACCCCGGACGGGGTCCGGGCCGACCGATCTCCCCCCTGCCGACGCCGGAAGGTGGCAATCCGTGAGCATGATCACCGAGCGCCCCGTCAGCAACTCTGCCGGGCAGCCGCCGGTGCGCACGGTGGGGGAGGCGCCGGCGACCAGCCGTCGGGACGTCCGGGCGGTGGTCGGGGCGTACGTGGCGCTGACCAAGCCGCGGATCGTCGAGCTGCTGCTGGTCACCACCGTGCCGGCGATGATGCTCGCCGACGGGGGGATGCCGTCGCTCTGGCTGGTCGCCGTGGTGCTGGTCGGTGGCTCGCTCGCCGCCGGGGCGGCCAGCGTCCTGAACTGCTACATCGACCGGGACATCGACCAGCTGATGCGGCGCACCAAGCGCCGTCCGCTGCCGGCGCACACCGTGGCGCCCCGCAACGCGCTCGTCTTCGGGCTGGTGCTCGCGGTGATCTCGGTCGCCCTGATGGCCGCGACCACCAACTGGCTGGCGGCCGGGCTGACCCTGGCCGCCATCGCCTACTACGACCTCGTCTACACGCTCTGGCTCAAGCGGACCACCGCGGCCAACACCTTCTGGGGCGGGGCGTGCGGGGCGGCGCCGGTGCTGATCGGCTGGGCCGCGGTCACCGGCTCGCTGGCCCCCGCCGCGTGGGGCCTGTTCGCGGTGGTCTTCTTCTGGCAGATGCCGCACTTCTACGCGCTGGCCATCAAGTACAAGGCCGACTACGCCCGGGCCGGCATCCCGATGCTGCCGGTGGTGGCCTCGGTGCGTCGGGTCAACGCCGAGATCATCGTCTTCTCCTGGCTGACCCTGCTCTCCTCGCTGGCCGTCTGGCCGCTCGGGATGAGCCCGATCTACGGCGTGACCGCGCTGGTGGTGGGCGGCATCTTCGTGGTCGAGGCGCACAAGCTCTGCGGGCGGGCGGCCCGCGGCGAGGCGGTCAAGCCGATGCGGCTGTTCCACTGGTCGACCACGTACCTCACGATCCTCTTCGCGGCCGCCGCGCTCGACGCGTTGATCTGACCCATTCGCAGTCATCCGGGCGGATGACTGCACGCAGGTCGCAGATTTCATCAGAATTTTTTTCGCCCTGAGTCCGGGTGGCTCATGTCGGACAGATTGTGACTATCCGCCCCGCCCGTTTCGCCCCGACTTAGCAGGACATGTCCGGGCGAATTACCTGTGGTCTTCCTTAAACCCGAGGGTAATTGGCATCACAAATTGTTCATGCTTCTCGCACATGCGGGTGGAAGTCTGCTTAGGCTTCGCGTCATGGCAGATGGTTCCGATACGACGCTGACGGCTCAGCAGGCCGCTGGAGAGCAGGCCCCCAACGGTCTGGTTTCCGGCATCAAGTCGTTCGCCGCCGGACACGGCGGCGCGAAGGCGGTCATCGAGTACGTCGGCAAGCGTGGAGCGCGGATCGTCCTCGTGGGTGAGGACGGGGCGTGGGCCGACCAGTTCGCGGACGACACCGTCGTCGCGCGGCAGGCCTGCGCCAAGGCGGGGGTCACCGTCGAGAACGCCTGGGAGCGGGAACTGATGGACCAGATGCGGCCGAGCAACGACCTCTGGCGGTCCATGGCCCGACGCACCATGGCCCGTTGACCGATAAATTGATCAACAACCACCAGCCGGCCCGGGGGAAACCCCGGGTCGCTCTCGTGACCTGCACCGAACTCGCCGACCTCGACCCGGACGACCGGCTCGTGCTCGGGCCGCTGGCCACCCGGGGGATCGCCGCCGACGCGGTGGTCTGGGACGACCCGGCTGTGGACTGGCCCGCGTACGACCTGGCGGTGCTCCGCTCGCCCTGGGACTACGCGCTGCGCCGCGACGAGTTCGTCGCCTGGGCGGCCAAGGTGCCGGGCCTGGTCAACCCGGCCGAGGTGGTCCGCTGGAACACCGACAAGCGCTACCTGGCCGAGCTCTCCGCAGCCGGGGTGCCCACGGTGTCCACGGCGTGGGTGGCGCCCGGGGAGGGCTGGGTGCCCGGGGACTCCGGCGAGTACGTCGTCAAGCCGGCGGTCAGCGCCGGCAGCCAGGACACCGGCCGCTACGACCTGGCGGACCCGGAGCACCGTGAGCTCGCCGCCGCGCACGTCCGGCGGCTCTCCGACGCGGGCCGGCTGACCATGGTGCAGCCGTACCTCCACGCGGTCGACACGGCCGGCGAGACGGCCCTGCTCTTCCTGGCCGGTCCGGACGGGCTCCGGTTCAGCCACGCGATCCGCAAGGGCGCCATGCTGACCGGCCCGGACCTGGGCGTCGAGGGGCTCTACAAGGCCGAGGACATCAGCGCCCGGACGGCCACGCCCGAGCAGCTGGCGGTGGCGGAGCAGACCCTCGCCGCGGTGCCCGGCGGTACCGGGCAGCTGCTCTACGCCCGGGTGGACCTCATCCCGGGCCCGGACGGATCGCCCGTTCTGGTCGAGCTGGAACTCACCGAGCCCTCGCTCTTCATCGGCCACGCCGACGGCGCCCCCGAGCGGCTGGCCGAGGCGATCGCCACCCACCTGGCCCGCCGCCCCTGACCGTCTCCGGGTGCGTGTGTCGTCGCCCGGCGACGACAGGCGCACCCGATCCCGTCCGGTGCCTGTCCCGCCGACCGGCGGATCTTCGCGCGCAGCGCGGAAGGGGCGGGGGGATCAGGCGGCGGCGGGGGCCGGTTCGGTGGCGGGGACGGGGTCCGGGGTGGGCTGGACGGGGCGGCGTTCGCGGGTCGACCAGAGCACCGCGAGGGCGGCCAGCAGCACGAGGCAGGAGCCGAGCATGTGCGCGGCCACCAGCGCCGCCGGCAGGTGGGTGAAGTACTGCACGAAGCCGATCAGGCCCTGCCCGAGTTCCACCGCGACCAGCACCACGGCGGCCCGGGTGGCCCGCGCCGCGCCGACCGCGCGGAAGGCGAAGACCAGCGCCACGGACAGCCCGATCAGCAGGAAGACGCCGTCGGCGTGCACCTGGGAGATCGCTTCGGGGTCCAGGCCGTTGCGGGCGGCGCCCTGGTCGCCGGCGTGCGGGCCGCTGCCGGTCACCCAGGTGCCGACCACCAGCACCGCCGCGCCGACCAGCGTGGTGACCAGCGCGAGGGTGCGCAGCGCGGCGGGCACGGTGGGGGTCGCCGGCCCGTCCGGCTCGACGGTGCGCCGCCAGAGGGCGTACGCGGCGGCGATGACCAGCATCGAGGCGAGGAAGTGCAGCCCGACCACCCACGGGTTGAGGTTGGTCAGCACGGTGATGCCGCCGATCACCGCCTGCGCGGGGATGCCCAGGAAGACCGCGACGGCCAAGGGCAGCAGGCCGCGCGGGCGGGGCCGCCGGGCCAGCACGGCGAGCAGCACGGCGAGCGCGATGATCCCGACCGCGAAGGTGAGCAGTCGGTTGCCGAACTCGATCACGCCGTGCCCGCCCATCTCCGGCGTGGTGACGTACGACCCGTCGGTGCACCGGGGCCAGGTGGGGCAGCCGAGACCGGAGGCGGTGAGCCGGACGGCCCCGCCGGTGACCACGATCGCGACGTTCGCGATGATCGAGGCGAACGCGAGGCGGCGCAGCAGCGAGGCGGAGACCGGGAACCGGACGGAAGGCTTCACGGAGCGAATCCTACGCACCGTAGTGGTACCCGATCGGGCGACTCTGTCGGGCCGGTGGTCGGGATCACCGGGACCCGGGTTTGCGGGCCCCGGATGAATTACGTAACGTTGGCGTTGTGAAAACCGCGGCGGAGCTCTCCGGGCACCCGCCGACGACCGCTCCGGTCGCCGGCGCGGCCGCGTCCGATCTTTCCACCCGGGACCGGGTCACCCAACTCCTGTTGGAGCGGGGGGCGACCACCGCCGCGCAGCTCGGCTCGGCGCTCGGGCTCAGCCCGGCGGCGATCCGCCGGCACCTCGACGCGATGCTCGCCGACGGCGACGTGGTCGCCCGCGAGCAGGCCGTGCGGGGCAGCCGCGGTCGGGGTCGCCCGGCCAAGGTGTTCGTGCTGACCGAGGCGGCCCGGGTCCGCTGTGGCACCCACCACTACGACAACATGGCCACCGCCGCGCTGCGCTGGATCGCCGGCAACGGCGGGCCGGAGGCGGTCGCGGCGTTCGCCGCCGACCAGGTGGCTGCACTGGAGGCCCGCTGCCGGGCCGCCATGGAGGGCGCCGGCGACGATCCGATGGCCCGGGCGGAGGCGCTCGCGGGAGCGCTGACCGCCGAGGGATACGCTGCCAACGCGTCCACGATCGCCTCCGGCGGCCAGCTCTGTCAGCACCACTGTCCGGTGGCGCACGTGGCCGCCGAGTTCCCCCAGCTGTGCGAGGCCGAGACCGCGGTGATCTCCCGTCTGGTCGGCACCCACGTGCAGCGCCTGGCCACCATCGCGCACGGCGACGGGGTGTGCACCACGCACATCCCGGCCCAGCCGCGTGCCCAGTCCGGTAAGACCGTCACCACTGTGAGGACAGATAGATGACCGAGCAGATCGTCCAGCCCCTGACCCAGGAGGAGCAGCTCGCTGCCCTCGGTCGGTACGAGTACGGCTGGTCCGACCCCGACGCCGCCGGGGCAATCGCCCAGCGTGGCCTCAACGAGGCGGTGGTGCGGGACATCTCGGCGAAGAAGAACGAGCCGGCCTGGATGCTCGACCTGCGCCTGAAGGGCCTGCGGCTGTTCGGCCGCAAGCCGATGCCGGCCTGGGGCGCGGACCTCACCGGGATCGACTTCGACAACATCAAGTACTTCGTGCGGTCCACCGAGAAGCAGGCCACCAGCTGGGAGGACCTGCCGGAGGACATCAAGAACACCTACGACCGGCTGGGCATCCCGGAGGCGGAGAAGCAGCGACTGGTCGCCGGTGTCGCGGCGCAGTACGAGTCCGAGGTGGTCTACCACAAGATCCGTGAGGACCTCGAGGAGCAGGGTGTCATCTTCCTGGACACCGACACCGCGCTGCGCGAGCACGAGGACGTCTTCAAGGAGTACTTCGGCACGGTGATCCCGGTCGGCGACAACAAGTTCGCCGCGCTGAACACCTCCGTGTGGTCCGGTGGCTCGTTCATCTACGTGCCGAAGGGCGTGCACGTGGAGATCCCGCTGCAGGCCTACTTCCGGATCAACACGGAGAACATGGGCCAGTTCGAGCGGACGCTGATCATCGTCGACGAGGGTGCGTACGTGCACTACGTCGAGGGCTGCACCGCGCCGCTGTACTCCTCCGACTCGCTGCACAGCGCGGTCGTGGAGATCATCGTCAAGAAGAACGCCCGCTGCCGTTACACGACCATCCAGAACTGGTCGAACAACGTCTACAACCTGGTCACCAAGCGCGCCGTCTGCCACGAGGGCGCGACCATGGAGTGGGTCGACGGCAACATCGGCTCCAAGGTCACCATGAAGTACCCGGCGGTCTACATGACCGGCGAGCACGCCAAGGGCGAGGTGCTCTCGGTGGCCATGGCCGGCGAGGGCCAGCACCAGGACGCCGGCGCCAAGATGGTGCACGCGGCACCGCACACCTCCTCGACCATCGTGTCGAAGTCGATCGCCCGGGGCGGCGGTCGCACCTCGTACCGCGGTCTGGTGCAGGTGCTGGAGGGTTCGCACAGCAGCCGGAGCACGGTCAAGTGCGACGCCCTGCTGGTGGACACCATCTCCCGCTCGGACACCTACCCGTACGTCGACATCCGTGAGGACGACGTGTCGATGGGGCACGAGGCGACCGTCTCCAAGATCAGTGACGACCAGCTCTTCTACCTGATGAGCCGGGGCCTGAGCGAGGACGAGGCGATGGCGATGATCGTGCGCGGCTTCATCGAGCCGATCGCCAAGGAGCTCCCGATGGAGTACGCCCTGGAACTCAACCGCCTGATCGAGCTCCAGATGGAGGGCGCGGTCGGCTGACGCCGCCCACCTTGCAGCGGGCCGTGCCCGGCCCGCCCTCCGGTTCACCTGACACCGCCGTCGCAGAACAGACCAAGGAAGAGATGACTACCCAGGCTTCCGCGCCCCCGAGCACCAAGTCGCAGGCGCTCCGCTCGTACGACGTCGCCGACTTCCCGGCCCTGACCGGCCTGGAGGAGGAGTGGCGCTTCACCCCGCTCAAGCGCCTGCGCGGCCTGGTCGGCGGGGCGCAGGCCGCGACCGGCACGGTCCGGCACGAGTACGGCGACCTGCCCGAGGGCGTCACCGTCTCCCGGATCGGCAAGGACGACCCGCGAGTGGGCAGCGTGCTCACCCCGGTCGATCGGGTCAGCGCGCTCGCCTACGGCGGCGCCGCGGACGCGCTGCTGGTCCAGGTAGATCCCTCGGCCGTGGTTGCGGCGCCGGTGAGCCTGCGGGTGGTCGGCGACGGCGCCGAGGGCGTGGCGTTCGGGCACACCTTCGTCGAGGTGGGCCGGTTCGCCGAGGTGACGGTGGTGCTGGAGCACGCCGGCTCCGCGACCCTCGCGGACAACGTCGAGGTGGCGGTGGCCGACGGCGCGAAGCTGACCCTGGTCACCGTGGCCGACTGGGCGGACGACGCCGTCCAGGCCCAGCACCTGAAGGTCAAGTTGGGCCGGGACGCCAAGATGATCCACGTCCAGGTCAGCCTGGGCGGCGACCTGGTCCGCCAGTACACCAGCGTGGAGTACGCCGACCGGGGTGGCGAGGCCGAGCTGTACGGCGTCTACTTCGCCGACTCGGGCCAGCACCTGGAGCACCGCCAGCTGGTCGACCACACCGTGCCGGACTGCCGCAGCTACGTCGGCTACCGGGGCGCCCTGCAGGGGGAGAGCGCGCACACCGTCTGGGTGGGTGACGTGCTGATCCGCGCCGAGGCGACCGGCACCGACACGTACGAGATCAACCGGAACCTGCTGCTCACCGACGGCGCGCGGGCGGACTCCGTACCGAATCTGGAGATCGAGACCGGCGAGATCGCCGGCGCCGGCCACGCGAGCGCGACCGGCCGCTTCGACGACGAGCAGCTGTTCTACCTGATGGCCCGGGGCATCCCGGAGGGCGAGGCCCGCCGCCTGGTGGTGCGCGGCTTCTTCGCCGAGCTGATCAACAAGATCCCGGTCGAGGAGCTGCGGGAGCGGCTCGGCGACGCGATCGAGGCGCGACTCACCAAGGCCGGCGCCTGATGATCAAGATCTGCTCGACCGAGGACGTGCCGAAGGGCACCGCGATCAGCGCCGACGTGGACGGCACCCAGATCGCCATCGTGCACGGCGAGGACGACAACTTCTACGCCGTGTACGACGAGTGCTCGCACGCCGCGGTGGCCCTCTCCGAGGGCGAGGTCGACGGCTGCACGCTGGAATGCTGGCTGCACGGATCCCGTTTCGACCTGAGGACGGGTGAGCCCACCGGGCTGCCCGCCACCGAACCCGTTCCCGTCTATCCCGTCGAAGTCCGCGACGGCGACATCTACGTCAGCCTGACGCCGAGCAATGGAGTGACCCGCTAATGAGCACCCTGGAGATCCGCGACCTGAAGGTGTCGGTCAAGCTGCCCGAGGGTGAGCTCAAGCCGATCCTGGCCGGTGTCGACCTGACCGTGAAGTCGGGTGAGACCCACGCGATCATGGGCCCGAACGGCTCGGGCAAGTCCACCCTCGCGTACTCGATCGCCGGTCACCCGAAGTACGAGATCACCGGCGGCTCGGTGACCCTCGACGGCGAGGACGTGCTGGCCATGTCCGTCGACGAGCGGGCCCGCGCCGGCCTCTTCCTGGCCATGCAGTACCCGGTCGAGGTCCCCGGCGTCTCGGTCGCCAACTTCCTGCGTACCGCCAAGACCGCCATCGACGGCGAGGCCCCGAAGCTGCGCACCTGGGGCGGCGAGCTGCGCGGCGCCATGGAGCGCCTCCAGATGGACCCGGCGTTCGCCCAGCGCAACGTCAACGAGG
The DNA here is from genome assembly GCF_042650725.1 of Micromonospora sp. GCM10011541. Taxonomy (NCBI): domain Bacteria; kingdom Bacillati; phylum Actinomycetota; class Actinomycetes; order Micromonosporales; family Micromonosporaceae; genus Micromonospora; species Micromonospora sp. GCM10011541. The sequence goes on along the minus strand of NZ_JBHSBP010000010.1, from coordinate 8,371 downwards.
GCTTCTCCGGCGGCGAGAAGAAGCGGCACGAGATCGTGCAGCTGGAGCTGCTCAAGCCGAAGATGGCGATCCTCGACGAGACCGACTCCGGCCTCGACGTGGACGCGCTGCGCGTGGTCAGCGAGGGCGTCAACCGGGTCCGCGACACCGGCGACACCGGCCTGCTCCTGATCACCCACTACACCCGGATCCTGCGCTACATCAAGCCCGACTTCGTGCACGTCTTCGTCGCCGGCCGGATCGTCGAGCAGGGCGGCCCGGAACTGGCCGACAAGCTCGAGGAATCCGGCTACGAGCGGTACGTCGCCGGAGCCGGCGCCGCGCGGGCCTGAGACACGGAACAGGGGCTGCTGAGATGACCACGATCGCCATCCCCGAGGGGATGCCGCAGTACGACGACGTGCCGCGTTTCGACGTGGCCGCGGTGCGCGCCGACTTCCCGATCCTCGACCGGGAGGTCAACGGCCACCGGCTGGTCTATCTCGACAGCGCCAACACCGCGCACAAGCCGCGGCAGGTGCTCGACGTGCTCGCCGAGCACTACGCGATGCACAACGCCAACGTGTCGCGCTCGGTACACACCCTGGGCACCGAGGCCACCGAGGCGTACGAGGGGGCGCGGGCGAAGGTCGCCGCGTTCATCAACGCGCCGAGCGTGGACGAGGTGGTGTTCACCAAGAACTCCACCGAGGCGATCAACATCGTGGCGTACGCGTTCTCGAACGCCTCGCTGCGGCCCGACGCCGACCCGCGGTTCCGGCTGGGTTCGGGCGACGAGGTGGTGATCTCCGAGATGGAGCACCACTCGAACATCGTCCCGTGGCAACTGCTCTGCGAGCGGACCGGCGCGACCCTGCGCTGGTTCCCGGTCACCGAGCAGGGCCGGCTGGACGAGTCCGGGCTGGACGGCCTCGTCACCGAGCGGACGAAGATCGTCTCGCTGGTGCACACCTCGAACATCCTCGGCACGGTCAACGCCACCTCCCGGATCACCCAGCGGGTCCGCGAGGTCGGCGCGCTGCTGCTGCTTGACTGCTCGCAGTCGGTGCCGCACATGCCGATGGACGTGGTCGACTACGACGCCGACTTCATCGTCTTCACCGGCCACAAGATGTGTGGTCCGACCGGCGTCGGCGTGCTGTGGGGCCGGGGCGAGCTGCTCGCCGCGATGCCCCCGGTGTTCGGCGGCGGCTCGATGATCGAGACGGTCAGCATGGCCCGGTCGACGTTCGCCGCGCCGCCGGCCCGGTTCGAGGCGGGCACCCCGCCGATCGCCGAGGCGGTCGCGCTCGGCGCGGCGGTGGACTACCTCAGCGGCGTCGGCATGCGGGCCATCCAGTGGCACGAGAAGGAGCTGACGGCGTACGCGCTGGACGCCCTCGCCACCGTGCCCGGGCTGCGGATCTTCGGCCCGAACGTGCCGGTCGGCCGGGGCGGGACGATCTCCTTCGCACTCGGCGACATCCACCCGCACGACGTGGGGCAGGTCCTGGACTCGCTCGGCGTGCAGGTGCGGGTGGGGCACCACTGCGCGAAGCCGGTGTGCAGCCGGTTCGGCGTGCCCGCCATGACGCGGGCGTCGTTCTACCTGTACACCACGACGGAGGAGATCGACGCGCTGGTGGCCGGTCTCGAGCAGGTGCGGAAGGTGTTCGACTGATGCAGCTCGACCAGCTCTACCAGGAGATCATCCTGGACCACTACAAGCACCCGCACGGCCGTGGCCTGCGGGACGCGGTGGACCCGGACGCCCGGGTCGGCGAGGCGCATCACGTCAACCCGACCTGCGGTGACGAGATCACCGTGCGGGTGACCACCGACGGAAAGGTGTTCACCGACATCTCGTACGACGGCATGGGCTGCTCGATCAGCCAGGCCTCGGCGAGCGTGCTGCACGAGCTGCTGCGCGGCCGGGCCGCGGACGACGCGAGCGTGGTGCACGAGGCGTTCGTCGAGTTGATGTCCGGGCGTGGCCAGGTCACGCCGGACGAAGAGGTGCTCGGAGACGGGGTGGCGTTCGCGGGTGTCGCGCGCTACCCGGCCCGGGTGAAGTGCGCGCTGCTGTCGTGGATGGCGTTCAAGGACGCCGCGGCACGCGCCGGCGTGGGCGTGAGCCCTACGGAGGTGAAGGCATGAGTTCTGAGGAGATCACCGGCACGGCGGCCGGCGCTGTGGCGGAGGCCGGCGCGGCTTCGGCGGCGACCGGCGGCAAGGCGGCCGTCCCCGACATCGAGGAGGCGATGAAGGACGTCGTCGACCCCGAGCTGGGCATCAACGTGGTCGACCTCGGCCTCGTGTACGGCGTGCACGTCGACGACGACAACGTCGCCACGCTGGACATGACGCTGACCTCGGCGGCGTGCCCGCTCACCGACGTGATCGAGGACCAGGCCCGGCAGGCGCTGACCACCGGCCCCGGTGGGGGACTGGTCAACGACATCCGGATCAACTGGGTCTGGCTGCCGCCGTGGGGCCCCGACAAGATCACCGACGAGGGCCGGGACCAGCTCCGTTCCCTCGGCTTCAACGTCTGACCCGACTGCGGTCGGTCGTCATCGAGCGCGGTGCCCCAGGGGCACCGCGCTCGACGCTTTTCCCCGCCTGCCGGCGGGCGGATGCCCTCCGCCCGCCATGATCGGTTGCGGCTCGCGGGCCTGACCCGGCGGGTGGAAAGACCGAGGACGTCAGACGATCTTGTCGGGCCCCGGGGTCCCGCCTCGGTTCCGGGCGGCGGCCCCGGCCGTCGGCGCGAAATCCGCTTCCGCCGCCCCTCCGGCGCGGCCACAATGACCCGGTGACCGATCTCCGCATCCGCCCAGCTGTCCCCGCTCACGCCGTCGTCGACGCGGGGCGACAGCAGCAGGCCGACGCCGGGAGGTGGTCCGGGCTCGCCCGCCATGGGTGACGCCCTCCTCGCCGGCCTGCTCGCCGGCTACGGCGTCGCCATCCCGGTCGGCGCCATCGCGATCCTCATCCTCGGGCTCAGCGCCCGTACCTCGTTCCGGGTCGGGGCGGCCGCGGCGCTCGCGGTGGCCACCGCCGACGGGCTCTACGCGGCCGTCGCGACGATCGGCGGCGCGGGACTGGCCGGCGTCATCGCCCCGGTCGCCGGCCCGCTGCGGGTGGCCGCCGCGCTGGTGCTGCTCGGGCTCGCCGCCCACGGGCTGCGCTCCGCCTGGCACGCCCGCCGGCCGGACGCCGGGCCGGCGCAGGCCCGCGTCGGCAACGGGCTCACCACGCCGGGCCGGGCCTTCGCCGGGGTGCTCGGGTTGACCCTGCTCAATCCGGCCACCGTGCTCTACTTCGCGGCGCTGGTGCTCGGCCGGCGGGACGCGGTCGACCCGGACGCCGCCGCCGCGGCGCTCTTCGTGGCGGGCGCGTTCCTCGCCTCGGCGAGCTGGCAACTGCTCGTCGCCGGCGGCGGCACGCTGGTCGGCCGGGCGCTGGCCGGACCCCGGGGCCGGCTGGTCACCGGGCTGGTCTCCAGCGCACTCATCGCCGCCCTGGCGGTGGCCACCCTGCTGCCGGCCTGACCGGGGCCGGGGGCGCGGATCTGCTGCCCGGCCGATCCGGGGCCGGGAGCGAGTATCTGCTGCTTGGCTGACCGGGGGCCGGGAGCGAGTATCTGCTGCCCGGCCGATCCGGGGCCGGGAGCGAGTATCTGCTGCCCGGCCGATCCGGGGCCGGGAGCGAGTATCTGCTGCGCGGCTGACCGGGGGCCGGGAGCGCGGATCTGCTGCCCGGCCGATTCGGGGCCGGGAGCGAGTATCTGCTGCGCGGCTGACGCGGACGTGGCCGGCCGTGCCGTAGGTTCGGGCGGTGACCAGCCGACCCGCAGCCGGGGGCGGCCGGTGGGTCGAGGTCGACCCGGCCCGCGTCGCCCGCTGGGTCGAGGGCTTCGCCGACCGGCACGGCCCGCCCACCACCACCGTCGAGGCGTACGGCCTGCTGCTGGCCGCCCCGGACGGCGCGACGGCCGAGCTGCACACCCCGCCCGGGGCTCCGGCCGCGGCCGACGTACCCGGCTTCGTGGCCGCGGCCGCCGCGCCGCGCCGGCTCGGCCTGCTGCTGGCCCGCAAGGGCGCGGTGGCGGTCGGCGTCGCCGTGGGAGAGGAACTGGTGGTCTCCAAGGTGGACACCCGGTACGTGCAGGGGCGGACCGCCGCGGGCGGCTGGTCCCAGCAGCGCTTCGCCCGACGCCGGGACAACCAGGCGAAGGCGGCCCTGGCCGACGCGGTGGAGCTGGCCGTCCGCCTGCTGCTGCCGGAGGCGGCGATCCTGAGCGCCCTGGTCTGCGGCGGGGACCGTCGCGCGGTGGACATCGTCCTGGCCGAGCGGCGGCTCGCGCCGCTGGCCGCGCTGCGCGCCGAGCGGCTCCTCGACGTGCCGGAACCCCGGCACGCGGTGCTGGTCGGCGCGATCGCCGCCGCCCGTGCGGTGCGGATCCTGGTCCGCGACCCGGCACCCGACCGCGCTGGCTGACCTCAGCGGTCGGCGGCGGTGCCCGCGGTGGCGGCATCCGCCGAGGAACCAGGGGCGACAGTCGCGTCCCATAAGAGCAGTTTCCGCACAAAATATGCGGTGTTGTGCGCCCGGCGGAGGGAGTATGAGCAGTGGAGTTTCTTGTTGACATGGTCACCACGGTGCCGAACGGCACGTCAGACGATGAGGTCGCCGAGATGCGCAAGCGCGAGGCGGCGCGGTCGGCCCAGCTGGCGGCGCAGGGCAGTCTCCTGCGGCTGTGGCGGCCGCCGCTGGCGCCGGGCGAGTGGCGTACGTGGGGACTTTTCCGTGCGGACGATGCGGATCAGCTGGAAATGGTCCTCGCGTCGATGCCGCTGCGCGCGTGGCGGCACGACTCCGTCACGCCGTTGTCCCCGCACCCGAACGACCCGGGTCAGCCGGCCCGGTAAGCCCGGCACGGTCGCCCGACGGGATCCACGCCATGCCGGTGTCGAGACCGAGCGTGCCCACGTGGCGGGTCAGCCTTACCCGGCCTGCCGCCCGCTCTCATCCGCCCATCCGCCCAACAGCACGGGAGACCACCATGACCAGCACCGAGGCGCAGATTCTGCGTACCGTCCTCGACCAGTGGAGGTCCGCCGTCAACGCCCACGACCCCGATCGCGTCGCGTCGTACTTCACCGACGACGCGATCTTCCAAGGCCTGCACCCGTACACCGTCGGCCGCGACGGCGTCGCCGAGTATTACGCCGCCCAGCCGATCGGCCTGACCGCCGCGTACGACATCCGCGAGACCCGGCGCCTGGCCGACGACCTTGTCCTCGGCTACCTGAGTGTGGATTTCGCCTTCACCGACCGGCCGGTCCTGACCGTCCACCTCGGCGTGATCGTGCGCCGGATCGGCGAGGCCTGGTTCATCAGCCACTACCAGGTGTCCCGGCTCGGATGACCACAAGCCCTCGATGACCAAGTCCTGCCCGGACGTCATGCATGTGGTGCGCGCACGGCGATCGTGATGCCACCACGGAGGGACCCCGGCGCTGGGTCGCCCGCCACGGCGCCGAGGTCCTGGTGCGGTGCGGTCGGCGTCAGAGGCTGCCGCCGAAGGTGTCGCAGGCCTTCGGGTCGCCGGTGGAGTAGCCCTTGGTGAACCACTGCTGGCGCTGCTCTGAGGTGCCGTGGGTGAACTCGTCCGGGTTCACCGGCCGGCCCGAGCGCTGCTGGATCGCGTCGTCGCCGATCTTCTCGGCGGTGTCGACCGCCTGCTGGATGTCCTGCTCGGTGACGCTCTTGAAGATCTTCTGCCCCTGCGCGTCGGAGGTGCCGGTGGCGTTCTTGGCCCAGGCGCCGGCGTAGCAGTCGGCCTGGAGCTCCAGCTTCACCGACAGCGCGTTGGCGTTGTTCGGGTCGCGCTGCTGCTGGCGGCGCATCTGCGCCTCGGTGCCGAGCAGGTCCTGGACGTGGTGGCCGTACTCGTGGGCCAGCACGTACGGCTGGGCGAACTCGCCTTCGGCGCCGAGCTGGTCGGCGAGGAGCCGGTAGAAGGTGAGGTCGATGTAGACCAGGTCGTCGGCCGGGCAGTAGAACGGACCGACGCCGGAGTCGGCCTGGCCGCAGCCGGTGTTGACGCCCTGGCTGAAGAAGACGGTCTTGGACGGCCGGTACTGCTCGCCGAAGACCTCCGGCAGGGCCTTGGTCCAGTACGCCTGGATCGAGTTGACGTACAGGGTGTTGCGGCAGTCGAGCTGCTCCAGCGCGTCCTGCGCCGAGCACTTCTGCTGCAGCGAGGTGTTGTCGCCCTGCTGCGACCCGCCGCCGTCGTTCATCGCGTTCAGCCCGAAGCCGCCACCGACCAGCGCGACGAGGACGGCGATGATGAGGCCGACGATGCCCCCGCGTCCGCCGCCGATCGGGATCGGAATACCCATCCCGCCGCCTCCGCCGGACCCCCGCCGGTCGTCCACCTGGCTGGTGTCGATCCGCGCGTTCTCGTTCAGCTCCATGTTGACCCCGATCACCGATTGATCCGTTTGTGGTGGTTGCGATACCGGACAGGGTCCGGACGGCATTTCGGTACCCGATGATCTTGCCCGGTAATCCGGACGGGGTGTCGCGGGCGGCCCCGGTACACTTGGCGGGTGCTGCGCTGCGAAGGCTGAACGGCCCCGCGCCGACGGGAATCGAACCCGCCGGCGCTTTCGCGTGCCCTGAGTCAGCCCTTCCGGAACCCCGAGAGCGAGTACCCCGAGATGATCACTGCCACCGGTCTGGAACTGCGCGCCGGTTCCCGGATCCTGCTGTCCGACACCACCCTGCGGGTGCAGCCGGGCGACCGGATCGGCCTGGTCGGCCGCAACGGCGCCGGCAAGACCACCACGCTCAAGGTGCTGGCGGGCGAGGGCCAGCCGTATGCCGGGCAGATCGACCGGCGCAGCGCGATCGGCTACCTGCCGCAGGACCCGCGGACCGGTGACCTTGAGGTGACCGGGCGGGACCGGGTGCTCTCCGCCCGGGGACTCGACGTGCTGATGGCCCAGATGCAGGAGATCGAGGCCAAGCTCGCCGACGGCGTCGACGAGAAGCTGGTCCGCCGGTACGGCGCGCTGGAGGACCAGTTCGCCTCCCTCGGCGGGTACGCCGCCGAGGCCGAAGCGGCCAGGATCTGCGCCAACCTCGGCCTGCCGGACCGGGCGCTCGCGCAGACCATCGGCACCCTGTCGGGCGGCCAGCGCCGCCGTATCGAGCTGGCCCGGATCCTGTTCCGCGACGCCGGCGAGAACGGTGGCGGCATCCTGCTCCTCGACGAGCCGACCAACCACCTCGACGCCGACTCGATCACCTGGTTGCGCGGCTTCCTGGCCAATCACAAGGGCGGCCTGATCGTGATCTCCCACGACGGCTCGCTGCTGGAGTCGGTGGTCAACAAGGTCTGGTTCCTCGACGCCACCCGCTCGGTGGTGGACGTCTACAACCTGGGCTGGAAGGCGTACCTGGCGGCGCGGGAGACCGACGAGCGGCGTCGCCGGCGGGAGCGGGCCAACGCCGAGAAGAAGGCCGGCGCGCTGATGGCCCAGGCCGACAAGATGCGGGCCAAGGCCACCAAGACGGTCGCCGCGCAGAACATGGCCCGCCGCGCCGAGAAGCTGATTTCGGACCTGGAGGAGGTACGTCAGGCCGACAAGGTGGCCAAGGTGCGCTTCCCCACCCCGGCCCCGTGCGGGAAGACGCCGCTCACCGCGACCGGTCTGTCGAAGTCGTACGGCTCGCTGGAGATCTTCACCGACGTCAACGTGGCGGTGGACCGCGGTTCCCGGGTGGCCATCCTGGGCCTCAACGGCGCCGGCAAGACCACCCTGCTGCGGATGCTCGGCGGCCTGCTGGAGCCGGACACCGGCGAGGTGCACGCCGGGCACGGGCTGCGGCTGGGCTACTACGCCCAGGAGCACGAGACGCTGGACGTGGACCGGACGATCCTGGAGCACATGCGCAGCGCGGCCAGCGACCAGACCGACACGGACCTGCGCAAGATCCTCGGCGCGTTCCTCTTCTCGGGCGACGACGTCGACAAGCCGGCCGGGGTGCTCTCCGGCGGGGAGAAGACCCGGCTGGCGCTGGCCACCCTGGTCTGCTCCGGCGCGAACGTGCTGCTGCTCGACGAGCCGACGAACAACCTCGACCCGGTCAGCCGGGAGCAGGTGCTCGACGCGATCGCCCGCTACCCGGGCGCGATCGTGCTGGTCACCCACGACCCGGGCGCGGTCCTGGCGCTCAAGCCCGACCGGGCGATTCTGCTCCCCGACGGCGACGAGGACGCCTGGAGCGACGACCTCCTCGAACTGGTCGAGCTGGCCTGACTGTGAGCATGGCGGGGTCGGTTCAGCAGTGGTGAGCTGACAGTTGGCAGCGG